>JBBQIZ010000159.1:0-10377 GCA_038325425.1 Chthoniobacterales bacterium | reverse complement strand
CTTCGAGCTGCACCTCTACGGGCGCTGGTGCAATGCGAGCAAGTTTGCGGGCGAGGTGGATGCCTTCGAGGCGCTGGCCGATGTGCAGCGGCGTTACGCGATCGATCCGCAGCGGATCGCGTGTCAGGGTTTCTCGATGGGCGGGGCGACGACGTGGCACATGGGGGCGCATCACGCCGGGCTGTGGGCGGTGGTGGCGCCGGGCGCGGGCTTCGCGGAGACGCAGGTGTATGCGAAGGTTTACGATGCGAAGAAGGAGCCGCCGAAGCCGTGGGAGGAGACGCTCTTTTCGCTCTACAACGCGACGGACGTGGCGGCGAATTTTGCCAATGTGCCGCTGGTCGTCTACAGCGGCGCGGACGATCCGCAGAAGCAGGCGGCGGACATGATGGAGGCGGCGCTGGCCAAGGAAGGGATGAAGATGGAGCATCTGATCGGCCCGGCGACGGGGCACAAATACGAGCCGGAGACGAAGAAGGCGCTGGCCGCGCGGCTCCAGGAGATCGTGGCCAAGGGGCGCGCGGTGCTGCCGCCGAAGGTGCGCTTGCAGACGTTTTCGCTGCGCTACAACGAGATGAAGTGGATCCGGCTCGATGCGCTGGAACAGCACTGGGTACGCGCGGAGATCGACGCGGAGCTAGTGGACGAAGGGACGTTTCAGATCAAGACGAAGAACGTCGCGGCATTTACGATCCAGCTTCCGAGCGGCCCGGCGCCGCTGGATAAGACGCATCCGCCGCGGGTGGTGATCGATGGGCAGGATTTGGTCGGGCCGGCGGTGCGGGAGAATTGGACGGCGAGCTTTGTGAAGGCGGGCGGGAAGTGGAACCGGAGGGACGCGCTCCCGCGCGTCCCCAATCCAACGCCGGAAGCGGGACGCGCAGGAGCGCGCCCCTCCGAATTGACGAAGACGCACGGCCTGCAGGGCCCGATCGACGACGCGTTCATGGATGCGTTCATCTTCGTCCGCCCGACCGGGAAGGCGCTGAATGAGAAGGTCGGCGCGTGGGCGCAGAGCGAGATGGAGCGCGCGATCGTGGAATGGCGGACGGTCTTCCGCGGCGATGTGCGGGTGAAGGACGACACGGCGATCACCGCGGCCGACGTGGCGCAGGCGAACCTGATCCTGTGGGGCGATCCCGGCAGCAATACGCTGCTCGGTCGGATGCTCGCCAAGCTCCCGCTGCAATGGACGAAGGACACGCTGACGATGGGGGCGCAGACCGCCAGCGCCGCCGATCACGCACCGATCTTCATCTACCCGAACCCCGTGGCGGCGAACCGGTACATCGTGCTGAACAGCGGCTTCACCTTCCGCATGGGCGCGAAGACTTCCAATGCCTTGCAAACCCCGAAGCTGCCCGATTGGGCGCTGATCGACCTGAACACGCCGCCCAACGAGAAGTGGCCGGGGCAGGTGGTCGAGGCGGGTTTCTTCGACGAGCAATGGCGCTGGCCTAAGAAATAGTCCCCGCGCAGACTCTCCGCCTCACCACCCTTTCGCATCATGAAAATCCCCCGCCTCCTCCCACTCGCCCTCGCTTTCACCCTCGCCCTTCAACCGCTCCGCGCGCACGACGCGAACGACGAAATGGCCGCCGCGGCGAAGAACTTCCTCGTCACCCTCACGCCCGAGCAGCGGGCCCAGGCGCGCTTCGAGTTCCCCGATGCCGAGCGCAAAAACTGGCACTTCATCCCGCGCGCCCGGAAGGGCCTGGCGATCAAGGATATGACCCAGGAGCAGCGGCTCCTCGCCCACGCGCTGCTGGCCACGGCGATGAGCCATCGCGGTTATGCGAAAGCGGTCTCAATCATGAGTCTGGAAGCGCTCCTTGCGGTTCTGGAAAACGACACCGAAGGAAAAAAACGCAACCCGGAGCTGTATTTTGTGTCGATCTTCGGCACGCCCGGCGGCACCGAGCCGTGGGGCTGGCGGTTCGAGGGGCATCACCTCGCGCTGAACTTCACCAGCGCCGGCCAGAGCGCCCCGTCGATGACGCCTTCCTTCTTCGGCACCAACCCCGGGGAAGTGAAATCCGGCGCGCGCGCCGGGACCCGCATCCTCGGTGCCGAGGAAGATCTCGGCCGTCAGCTCGCGGTTTCGCTCAACGAAGCGCAGCGGAAAGTGGCGATCCTGCCCGGCGACGCGCCGAAGGAGGTCTTCAACGATCCGCAGCGCGTCGATCCGACGAAGCCCGAGGGCATTCCCCAGAGTGAACTGACCCCGGAACAAACCGCGACCCTGACCAAGCTGATGAAGGAATACCTCGGCCGCGCCCGGCCCGATGTGGCCGCCGAGGAGTGGGCGAAGATCGAGAAGGCGGGTTTGGGCAAGGTGCATTTCGCGTGGATGGGCGGGCTGGAAGCCGGCCAGCCGCACTACTATCGGGTGCAGGGCGGCAGCTTCGTGTTCGAATACGACAACACTCAGAATCAGGCCAATCACGTCCACAGCCTCTGGCGCGACTTCGACCATGATTTCGGCGCCGATCTGCTCAAGGCGCACCTCAAAGCGGACCACGCGCCCGCCAAGTAACCGCGCCCGCGCGCCCGGCAAAAGCGCGCTTTCCATCCCGCCGCAGCCCCTCTCCGTCCCTCTGACGGCGGGAGGGCTGCGGATGCCTGCTGCACACTGCTCTCCACAGAAGTTTCTGCGTGTTTGGACGGTCCTCGCCGGTCGCTCACTGGCGCGCCTTTTGCTCTCATTTCTGGAATATTCATCATTCCACCATGCACAAATCCAACCAATCGGCCTTCTCGCTAGTCGAGATTATGATCGTCGTCGCCATTTTGGCGGACGTCCTGATCATCGCCGTGCCCGCATTTCTGCGAGCACGGAACCTCGCCCAGAATACCAAGTTCATTAATGGCCTGCGGACCGCCTCGGCCGGTTTCGAAATGTATGCCGCCGAGAACAACCGCTATCCGGCCGCCGCCGCTCCCGGCACCCTGCCCGCGGGTATGAACATCTATCTCACCGGCGTGACCTGGAGCGATTCCACCCCGATCGGTGGCCGCTGGTCCTGGGCGCCCGCACAGTGGGGTTCGGTCGCGCAACTCGGCGTCAGCTACGCCGGCGGTTCCAGCATCGCCGACGATGTGCGCATGGCCGACATCGATACGCGCATGGACAACGGCGTGCTCAGCACCGGCGCCTTCCGCAAGCGCGACTCGGCGAATTACATGCAGATCATCGAATAACGCCGCCCTCGGCCTCGAGCAGCCGGGCATAGAGCGCGAGATACGCATCGACCATCGCCCGATGCCCGAACCGCCTCTCCGCATGCGCCCGCACCTGCCGCCGGTCCAGCTCCCGCGCCCGCGGGACCAGTTCCGCCAGCGCATCGATCACCCCCGCGTGAAAACCCGTGATGCCATCGTCGATCACCTCCGCCACCGCGCCGCGCCGGTGCGCCACCACCGGCGTGCCGCAGGCCATCGCCTCGATCATCACCAGCCCGAACGGTTCCTCCCACTGGATCGGGAAAAGCAGCGCCGCCGCCCCGCGCAGCAGCTCCATCTTCTGCGCGTGATTGACCGGCCCCAGCCAGCGCACCGTATCGCCGTCGATCAGCGGCTGGATTTGCTCAGCGAAATACTGCTGCTCCCGCGCATTCTGCGGCTGGCCCGCGAGCACGATCGGCAGCCCCGCCGTGCGCGCGATGCGGATCGCATCCAGCGGGTTCTTTTCCAGCGACATCCGCCCGAGATACGCCAGGTAATGCCCCGGCTCGTAGCTCGGCTCATACGCCCGGAAGTCGCACCCATTATAGACCACCGGGAACTCCCGCCCCGTCTTCACCTCCGCCGTCCGCATCTGGCTCCGGCTGATCCCATTCACCGCCACCTGCGGCCAGCGCCGGAAGACAAACTCATCGTCGATGTGCGGGCACGTGTGAATCGTGAACAGCCCCGGCGTCCGCGTCGTCGCCGCCAGCGGCAGCCACGCCGGGCTCAGGTGATAGTGGATCACGTCGAACTCCCCCGCCCGCGCCAGCACCTCCGCCATCGCCGCGCTCGTGTAGTATTCGTAGCAGTAGGCCTCCCCGCGCTCGATCGTCTCCGTCAGGTTCAGCTCCGTCACCGGATGCAGCTTCCCTGCGGTAAAACAATCGCCCGACGCAAACAGCGTCACCTCGTGCCCGCGCCCCGCCAGCTCATCCACCAGCAGCTTCATCAGCAGCTCGATCCCGCCGTAGGTCGTCGGCGGAATGCGCGTCCACAGCGGCGCCACTTGGGCGATGCGGAGCGAAGTCTTTTTCGTCGGAGTCTTGCTGGCCATGGTGTGCGATGCTAACTCCTTCACCCCTTTCGCCAATGTCCCATCGTCAGCGCGTATGAAAATCCTCATCTTAGCCCTCACCCTCCTCGCGGCCGCCCGCCTCAGCGCCGAAGTCGCCCTGGAGATGCCCGTGGCCAAAGCCGTCCCCGTCGCCACCCGCGACATCACCACCCAGCTCCAGATCTTTCTCGACCAGCAGCTCTTCGGCCCCGGCAAGATCGACGGCGAACCCGGCGAATTCCTCAGCAAAGCCCTCCTCCGCTACCAGCGCGCCCGCGGCCTCCCCGAGACCGGCGTCCTCGACGCGAATATCCCGCTCGACAGCGTCTATCCCGTTTACACTCACTACACCATCCAGGCCACCGACCTCGACTTCATCGGCCCCTGCCCCACCAAACCCGAGGAACAGTCCAAGCTCAAAAAACTCCCCTACGACTCCCTCCTCGAGTTCCTCACCGAGCGCTACCACAGCTCCCCCACCTTCCTCCAGCGGATCAACCCCACCCTCAACCTCTACGCCCTCAAGCCCGGCGACGACGTCCGCGTCCCCAACGTCGAACCCTTCAAAATCGAAGAACTCCCCAAGCAAGGCTTCCTCCCCCCCGTCGAGGAATACCTCCCGCGCGTCATCAAGATCAGCCGCGCCGAAAAGATGCTCGAGCTTTATGAAGGCGACGCCCTCCTCGCGTCCGTCCCCATCACCCCCGGCAAAGTCGGCGGCGGCGCCACCGACACCCCGCCCGGCACCTGGAAGATCGTCGGCATCGCCACCCGCCCCACCTTTCGCTGGGACAAAGGCGTCCTCGACCACGGCAAACGCACCAGCGTCTTCTACAACCTCCCCCCCGGCCCGAACAACCCCGTCGGCGTCCTCTGGATCGGCCTGAACAAACCCGGCATCGGCATCCACGGCACGAACAGCCCGCAGACCATCGGCCGCGCCGCCAGCCACGGCTGCATGCGCGTGGCGAACTGGGACGTCGTCCGCCTGAGCAAAATGATCACCAAAGGCATGCAGGTCGTCATCGAATGACCCCCGCTCGGTTTCAGCAGCACGGGTAATCGGGACACTTCTCCCGACTCGCGCCTCCCATCCCGGTCAGTGCGTCGCGCTCTTGGAAAAGACGGTCCGCACCCCCACGCCCGCGACAATCAGGATCAATCCCCCGAAGCCCTCTTCGGCTTCCGACGCTTCGGAAGGCGCACTTGGATTTCGGAGGGTGGCTTCCCAAGCTTCGGATGGTCTTCTGAATTTCCCCGATGACCTTCCGAAGGCCCGGAAGCCGTACTTCATTTTCAAGGCTGGCTTCCCAAGGGTCGGACGGTTGTCCTTGCGGCGGAAGCCTGCCGGAGTGTTCGGGGATAAGAATCGGCCGTAAAACATCCTGCCTGATGCCCGGCGCGTTTGGGCGGCCTTTCCAGAAGCCCCCTTTAAGCGCCCGATGGGCTGCTCCCGCGTCCGACGCGGCGGGCGGGATTTCACCGGCCGCAGTCTCTTTTCACCCGCGCCCACCACGAGGGGGTTGGCAGTGCGGGGTCGGCCTGGCGCGCTGCGGCGGGCGGCTCGATGGCGGCTTGGGTGATCAGCAGGTGTTTGAGGGAGGCCGTGGTTTTCGCGATGGCAAATTTCTCGTGCGCGGTGCGGCGGCCCTGCGCGCCGAGGCGTTCGGCGGTCGCGCGGTCGTGGAGCAGGCGGGCCAGGGCGTCGGCCAGCGCCGCGGGTTGACCCGGCGGCACGAGCACGCCGTCGTGGTCGCTGGTGATCATCTCGGGCACGCCGGCGAGGCGGGTGGAGATGACCGGGACGCCCACGGCCATGGCTTCCATGATCACGGTCGGGAGATTATCGCTGCCGCCGCCGGCTTCGGGCACGCAGGCGAGCACGAAGAGGTGCGCGGCGGCGAGTTGACGGCGGACTTCGCCCTGCGCGCGTGGCCCGAGCAGATGGACGACGTTTTCCAACCGGGCGGCGGCAATCTGCGCGCGCAGCGTCGTCTCGAGCGGTCCGCCGCCGATGAGGTCGCAGGTGAAGGCGATCCCACGATCGCGGAGCAGGGCGCAGGCGGCGATGAGGTCGTGGAAGCCTTTCTTTTCGACATAGCGCCCGACGGAGAGGAGGCGCGGCGTGCCTTCCGCGACGGCGCGCGCGGGGAAGCCATCCATGGCGATGCCATTGAAGACGCGAAAGATGCGGCCCTGCGCCCACGGGTATTTTTCCTCCATCCACTGCCGCGCATAATCGGTCTCCGTGACGATGAACTTCGCGTCGCGGACGAGGTCCGCATGGCGCACCGGGAAGGCGGTCTCGCAGAAGATATCGTTGGCGTGGCCGGTGAAGCTGTAGGTGAAGCCGAAGAGGCTCCGCAGCCACCAGGCGGTGCGCGCGGCTACCCCGCCGAAGTGCGCATGGACGTGCCGGATGCCGCGCGCGCGCAGGAGCGGGGCCAGCCAGATGGCTTCGAACAGGCGCTGGGAATCAGGGGCCTGCCGATGCCGCGGGATGGCGCGGCGCGCCCGCCACGGGAGCTCCCGGCGCGCGCGGCGGGCGTCCACTTCCGCGCGCAACGGCTTCTCCTCGGCGGCGTAGAAGACTTCGACGCCGAGCTGCTCGGCGAGTTCGCCGGGGTCGTCGGGCTGGCGGATGGAGACGAGCCACGGGGCCATCCCCTGCCCGACCATTTCCACGGCTTCGCGATAGACAAAGGTCTGCACGAAGGACGGAAACCGCTCGAACAAATAGGCGAACGAATGTGGAGTCATGGCTAGCCGCGCGCGGCTCAACGTTTCACCCCAAGAGTCCGCGCTTCGTCGTAATAGCTCTCCAGTTTTTCGATCTGCTGGCCCTGCTCGAATTCCTCGCGCACGGCGCGGGAAGCGGCCTGGCCGAGGATGTAGAGGCGATCGGGATCGGCGGTGATCTCGGCCATGGCCTGAAAGAGCGCTTCTTCATCGCGTTCGCCGACGAGCAGGCCGGTGCGCTCGTGGGTGACGGCTTCCGGGATGCCGCCGTGGGTGGTGGCGAGCACGGGCAGGCCGGTGGCCATGGCTTCGAGCATGGAGTTCGGCACGCCTTCCTGATTCTGATCGGGCGGCATTTCGCTCGGATGGAGGAAAATGTGGGACCGCGCGTAGAGGTCGGCGAGTTCCTGCTGTCCGAGGAAACCGCGCAGTTCCACGGCATCGTGCAGGCCGAGTTCGGCGATGAGCACGGCGAGCTGGGGTTTCATCGGCCCGTCGCCGGCGATGCAGAAGCGGGCCTGCGGGCATTGCGCATGGAATTTCGCGAAGGCGCGGAGCGCAGTGGCCAGGCCTTTCTTCGTGATGAGGCGGCAGGCCTGGACGAAGCGCCACGCGCCATCGACGGGCATGGGGCGCTGCTGAAAGGGAAACTGCACGAGCGGGATGCCGGTGCGGTTGAGCCGCAGTTTCTCCTTCGGGCAGCCGAGCCGCTCCAGCCCGGCGAGGAGCGAATGCGACCGCGCGAGGACCAGCGGCACGGTCTGGAGCAACTCCTGCATCTGCGCGTCGAAGCCTTCCTGCTGCGGCCGCGGCTGGATGTCCATGCCATGAAACGAGACGACGCACGGCTTGTCCCATTCCCTGATGAACGGGAGCAAATGGACGCCGGTATGGCCGAAATAAACGTGCATGAGGTCCGCAGGCCGGCGGCGCAGGATCTTGAGCAGCACTTGCAGTTCGCCGCGGTAATAGACGGGCGCTTTCTGCATCACGTATTTGAGCCAGAAGCGTTTCACGAAGTTCTTCCGCGCCCGCGGGATGACTTCGATGTCGTCAAAGGGAAAGGTCTCCGCTTCCAGCCGCTCGCGGGTCATGACCAACGTCCGATATCGCTGGAGGCCCGTGACCTGCCGGTAGATATGGCGCATCTCCGGCTTGAGAAACGTCGTGCAATAGCTGGCGACGACGGGCGGATCGGCTTGGACGGTGGTTTCGGACATCAGGGGTGCCGACTGTCGAAAAGCCCTGCGGCTTTGTCCAGTCAGAGCGCCGCGCGCGCGCTCAGGAAACGCCCGGAACGCCGCCGGTCGCCCACGTGTAAAAGGCGTGGTATTTCCACGCCAGTCCCCAGGCCAGCGCGACGAGCAGCAGTGCGGCCACATCGCGCCGTCCGAAACGATCCGCCGCGCCGTGCGACCGCACGAACTCCAGCAACGCACCGGTCGGGCAGCCGTAGTGGCAGTAGGCCATCGGCACGAAGAGCGAGGCGATGAGGCCCACGATGGCGATGACGATCGTGGCCACGCCCGCCGCGCGCAGGCTGTAGGCGTCGAAAGGTTCAATGTGCGCGAGGTCGATCGGCAGGACCAGCATGGTGACAATCACGACGAGCCCGAGGAGCAGCCCCGGCAGCCAGCGCAACCCGGCGGCGAATTCTTTCGGCAGCGCGATCCGCCAGCGTTTCGGGGCGATGCGGCCGAGCAATTCCTGCGCAGCGCCGTGCGGGCAAAGCTGCTGGCAGTAGAGCGGCTTGCGCGACGCCCACGGCACGGCCAGCGCCGCGGCCATGAGCAGCACCAGCCCCGGCGCACTCCGCCACGGCACACCACTCGCCGCCCAGCCCGCGAAGAGCGATTGCGCGAGCGGCAGGCCGGAGAAGAAGCCGACGTAACCGATGACCAGCAGTTGAAATCCGATGCGCAGTTTCTGCCGCCCATGCGTGCCTTTAAAAACGAGCACCAGCCCGGTCGCGATGATCACGGCGAGCCCGATGTCCACCGGCGTGATGCGCAACGGGGGCGGCGGGGTCGCGAGAGCCGCATCGGCGGCTTGCAGACGACGCATGATGCCCTCGGCCATCGCGAGGCTGGTCATCGATGCGCCCGCGACGCCTTCGATGCCGGCTTCCTCGGGACTGGTGCGCGCGACTTCATCCCACGGCTTCCCGTTCCATGTCTTCATGAAATATCGGTCGTCGCGCACGTCCTGCACATGGTCGCGGGTATCCTGCGACGAACGCACCCGCACCCCGACGACGTGCAGCGCGGGATCGAAGGCGACGAGCGTGTCCGTCCAGCCGCGATAGCCGATGATCGTGTCCGACACCGGCGCGGTGCGCAGGACGTAGCCAAGTTGCTGGCCGGCGCCGTCGTGGACATACATCCCGGATCGTTCGCCGGCATCGGGACGCAACTCTTCGGCGGTCGAGAAAACGGCCCGCACCTCCTCGATGGTGATCGGCGCGTGCCCTTCGATCCGCAGCCGCAGATGATGCTCGCGAATGATCCACGCGATCAGGACCAGCACCGCGAGCCGATAGATCTGCAGGGCAGCGCGTTTCACGCGGGGTGAATGAGGGCGGACTGCCGCCGACTCATCGCTTACGGCTGCGGCAGCAGTTGGACGGCATCGATGTGGACATTGCCATCCGCGCCATCCGTGCTGAACGTGACTGCCGCCGGCTTGCCCGGCTCAAAGCGGAAGACGCCCACGGATACGAAGCCCTTCGTCGCCGGCATTTCTTTGCGCTGATTGACGAACGCCTTGGTGGTTCCATCGACGCTCTCGACGGTCAGCGGCGCTTTGCTCGCGCGGTTTTCGTGGGCGCCGTAGTTGACGCGCAGTTCGTAGTTCCCGGCGCTGGCGATCGTGAACTCATAACGCGCCGACGCATTCGCCTTCGGACCGGCATATTGATAACCCTTATCGATGTAATCGGGCAGGCCGTGACCCTTGGTCCACGAACCAGTCAGCTTCGCCTTTTCGTCGTCCACCACCACGCCTTTGAGCGTCGATGCGGCGATACCGTGGCCCGGCCCTTCGTGTCCGTCCATGACGGCTGCGGGCGGAGGCGTAAAGCCATCGGGAAGTTTGATCGGAGCGTTCACGGTATCGCGACGAGCCGCGCCGCGAAGCGCCAGCAGTTCCTTCAACTCGGGAAGGTAACGCTCATAAACCCCGCGCGGCGTCGTGCCGTTCTTCACGCAGATGGAAGCGGCCTTGCCGACGACTTCGCCGATCATGCCGCCGGTCCGCATGACGCGCACGGTGCCGAGCGCTTCATGGGTCACGCTCACGCAGCGTCCGGCCATGAAGAGATTCTCGATATTCTTCGAGTAAAAGGTGCGATACGGCAC
>JBBQIZ010000158.1:0-10429 GCA_038325425.1 Chthoniobacterales bacterium | reverse complement strand
CGCGCCGATGCCGGGGAAACCATCGAGCGTGAAGCCTGTGCTCATCTGGTTCTCCGCCGGGCCGTGCGTATTCGACTTCGCGGTCATCGAGTGGATGAAACACATCTCGTCGGCCAGCTCCGCGAGGTTCGGCAAAAGATCGCTGACCATCTTGCCGCTCTGGCCGCGCGGTTTGAATTCCCACAGCGGCTTGACCAAGTTGCCCTGCTGGCCTTGGAAAGTGACCAGCCCATCGGCGCCCGGCATCGGCTGGTCGTGACGTTTGATCAGCTCCGGCTTGTAATCGAAGGAATCGACGTGGCTCAGCGCACCCGAGCAGAAGAGCATCAGCACGCGTTTCGCCCGCGGCGGAAAATGCGGCGCGCGCGGCGCGTAGGGTCGGCTCGGATCAATGAGCGGGCGGATCGGCGCCTGGCCGGCGGCCAGCAGGCGCTGCTCGGCGAGCAAGGTGGCGAGCGCGATGCCGCCGAGACCCGTCCCGCCCCAGCGCAGGAAATCGCGGCGGCTGAGCAGATGGCGTCCGGCGTGGGAGAGTAGAGGGTCGTTCATGGGGCGGTCAGAAAATGGTCACGAACTCATTGGCATTGAGCAGCGCACGGCAGAAGACTTTCAGCCCGTGCTCGCCGATGAGCGCCGTGGCAGCGGCGGTTTCCTCCGCGGCCGGGGCGCGGCCGAACGCGAGATGAAATGCGCGCGCCGTCTGCGCGGCGGCATCGGCGCCCGCTTCTTTTTCCAGACGCGCCGCGAGGAACTCCGCCTGTTGCAGCGCGAAGGGGCTGTTCAACAGGTTGAGCGCCTGCAGCGGCGTGGTCGAACTCGTGCGGCGCGGCGCCGTCTGCCCGGCGTCGGGACAGTCAAACGCGCCGAAGATGTCGTCGAGCTGCACGCGCGGTTTGGTTTGATAGACCATGCGCCGGAAATCCTCCGCGCCGAAGGCCGTCTTCGAGGTGTAGATCTTCACGTAGTTGTCGTTCGGCTCGAACAGGTCGAAGCCCGGTCCGCCCATGCGGCGGTCGAGCTGACCGCTCACGCTCAGGATCGCGTCGCGCAGCGGCTCGGCTTCGAGGCGCCGCGGCGGGAAGCGCCAGAGCAGACGCGCGTTCGCGTCGATCGCCAGGCCTTTCGCCGCGGGCGCGCTCGACTGCCGATACGTCGCCGAACTGAGGATCAGCCGGTGCAAATCCTTGATCCGCCAACCGCGCGCGATGAACTCGCTGGCCAGCCAGTCGAGCAATTCCGGGTGCGTCGGCGCGGTGCCGTTCAGACCGAAATCGCTCGGTGTATCGACCAGCCCGGTGCCGAAGTGATAGTGCCAGACGCGGTTCACCAACACTCGCGCGGTCAGCGGATTTTTCGCGTCGGTGATCCACTCCGCGAGCGCCACCCGCCGCTGCTGCTCGGGCGTATCCGCAGCCAAGGCGAGTTTTTCCCCGAAGCTGGCCAGCGCACCCGGCGCGACCTCTTCCTTCTTCTGCATGGGATCGCCGCGATGCAGGCGAAAGGTCGGACCCGGCTGCTCAAACCTACCGGCATAGACCGGCGGCAATTCGCTCAGCCCCGTGAGCTGCTCCGCGAGTTTGATCCGTTCCTGCGCCAGCCGCGCCACTTCCGCCGCCTGCTCGCGCGGGACGCGGTCGAGGGTCGGAATGGTCGTGATCCGCTTGCGATACTCGGTGCCGAGCCGATCCGCGGACGAAGCCACGACGCTCCATTTCACGCCATCGAGCGAAACCTCGATGCGATAACCGAGCGCCAGCCGATCGTCGTAAATCTTCTGCTCCGCGCTGCGGTCGCGGCTCCAGACCACACGCTGAATCCGCGCCGGCTCGGCCAGTTCGAGCTGCACCCAGCCGCCGCCCTTCTCGCCAGAAATCCAACTGGAGCTGTTCCCGTAGCGGCCGTCATTGATGTGGGCGAGCCGGTGTTTGGCGTTTTTGCCATCGGCATAAACGCTCGACGCCGTGGCTTTCGTGCCCGCGCTGGCCAGCGCCGCATTTTTCGCGGTCGCACCCGCGGTGAAGACCTCCAACTCATCGAGACACGGCTCCCCGGAACTCGCCGCATCGATCGAAAAGCGCACGAACTTCGCCTCGGTCGGAGCGAATCGTTCCTCATTCGCCCGGTGACTGACCGGCGGCCGCAGATGCGGCGTCTTGCCCGTCGCGGCCAGTGCTTCCTCATCGACCTCCTCAAAAACCACGGCGTCCGCGATGATCGCACCGGGATGCTCACCGGCCCGCAAAACGAGTCGGCTCTCCGGCCGCAAATGATGCACGCCCGCTTCGCGAAAACCGCTCCAGCGCCGCTGGTTTTCCGGCCCCGGCGAACCGTCAGCAAAAGCCCGCTGATCGACCTTGGCGATCTCCACCTGATCCTGCGTCGTCTGCAAATCCCCATCGCGGTCCAGCACATACCGCGCGTCCGCCACATGGCTCGGATAGACACCCCACGACACCCACACCGCGTGACGCCCGGCCAGCTTCGGCTCCCACGCCACAAAGTCCGACCGCTCAGGCGGGCGCTCCGGCACGAGCCAGTAGCGATAACTCTCCCCGAGATTCGGCAGGCGCAGCGCATCTCCCGGATCATCCGCCTGGCCGCGCTCGCGACCCGGGGAATACGTGATCGGCTGGCCATTGCGCGGCTGCTCGATCTGCGTCACGCCGGGCCGGGCCGGGTCGCTGGACGGCGGGGCGTCATCGTCGAGCAGCAGCGCCCGATGCAATTGTGCCGCCGGCTGAAACTCCGCCAACTGGCGGTCGATTGCCTCCAGCGCGGGCCGGAGTTTCTGCGCCTGCGCGAGGCGTGTTTCCGCATCCGGTGGGCGCCACGGACGCTCGCCGTGCCGCACGCCTTCGAAGACCGCGGTCACCGCCGTGTAGTCGATGTGCGAAATGGGATCGAACTTGTGATTGTGACAGCGCGCGCAGCCGACGGTCAGGCCAAGGAACGCGCTGCCCGTGGTGCTGACCATGTCGTGCAATTCGTCCGCGCGCTGCTGCGCAGTCAGCACCGGGTCCGGGCTCTTCACTGAATCCCACGCGCCGCCGACGAGGAAACCCGTCGCTTCATCCGCCCCGAGTGCATCGCCCGCGATCTGCTCGCGGACGAACTGGTTGTAAGACTTGTCCTCATTGAAGGAGCGGATGACGTAATCGCGATACGGCCAGGCGGTCGGGCGCGGGCGGTTCGTCTCAAAGCCGTGGCTCTCGGCGAAGCGCACCACGTCGAGCCAATGCCGCGCCCAGCGTTCACCATAGTGCGGCGACGCGAGCAGCCGATCGACGAGCTTTTCATCAGCGCGCGGATCGGGATCCACGACAAACGCCTCGATCTCCTCCGGCGTCGGTGGCAGGCCGAGCAGATTGAAACTCAGCCGGCGAATCAACGTCCGGCGATCCGCTTCCGGCGAGAGTGTGAGTTGTTTCTCCGCGAGCTTCGCGGTGATGAAAGCGTCGATCGGGTTCGTCGCTGCGGTCGCCGGAAGCGCTGGCCGCGTGAGCGGCTGAAACGCCCAATGACTCTGCTTCGCATCGACGAGCTTCGGGCCTTCGGGCCAGATCGCGCCCTGATCGATCCACGCCCGGAGCAGCCCGATCTGCTCCGCGGTCAGCCGGTCGCCCTTCTCCGGCATGACCATGTCGTCCTCCAGGCCCGCGACAAAATGAATGAGCGGACTTTTCTCGCTTTTGCCGGGCCGGATATTCGGCGCGTAATTGTCGCCGCCCTTCAGCGCCGCGTCGGCCACGTCCGCGCGCCAGCCTCCCTTCTGCTTCTCCGGCCCGTGACACTTCAGGCAGTGCTTTTCAAAAAGGGGCTGGATGTCCTGCACAAAATCGACCGGACGCGCGGCGGCGGCAGGCAACTTGGAAATATCCACCGCGGCCGCGGAAGCGGTGAGGGCGCTGGCCAGGAGGAACAAAAAAGGTCGGGGAGAGGACATCGAAAAAGTGGACGTGTATGCAATTCTTGACTTTTGTATGCAAAGTTTGGAACCCTGCGTCAATCCCGTGTCCGTGAAAACTTTAGCCGTCATCTCTCAGCCGATCTACAAACCCGACCTCGTCCGGCGGCTGTTGCTCGCGCTTTTCTCCGGTGAATGGCAGGCCGGTGACCGTCTGCCCGAGGTGGAACTAGCGGAGCGCTTCGGAGTGAGCCGCACGCCCGTGCGCGAGGCATTGCAGGAGATCGCCGCCATCGGCCTGATCGAACTGCGCCCAAACTGCGGGGCGGTCGCCCGGGCCTGCGGCTCGGAGGAAGTGCGCGAGATTTATGAGGTGCGCGAAATTCTCGAAAGCGAAGCCACGCGACGCGCCTGCGGCCGCATCGCACCGCGCAAGCTCGCGGCGCTCGCCGCGGATTTTCTGGAATTGCAATCCGCGCACCGCCGCGACGCCGCATGGTCGCAGCGCGAATGGGCCGCCGATCACCAGCTTCACGAACTCGTCGCCCACGCCTGCGGAAATCAGCGCCTGGCCGGCGAGATCCGCCGCTACGATCAACTCATCCAGGTCATCCGCGAAACCGTCGGCAACCTGCGCGAAGCCCAGGTCGCCGCCATCGGCGAACACCTCGAGATAGTCAAAGCGTTGCGCGCCGGCAAACCGGAGCAGGCCGCCGAAGCCATGCGTCGTCACATCCGCTCCGCCGCCGATCACGCCATTGCCGCCCTGGATTCCGGCCATGCGCGCACGCACGCTCCGGCATGAGGCGCAGCGCGATGATCCTGCGGGCGGGGCTGAGCGCGCTCGTGGCCGGGCCGATGCTCCGGGCCTCGGATGTCCCCAAGGAAACCGTGTCCGCGTTCATCGCGCAAAACTGCGTGGATTGTCACGACGCCGGGACCCGCAAAGGCGGCCTCGATTTGACGAAGGTGCCGTTTGATCTCGCGCCGCACATCACCCGGACACGGTGGGTGCAAATCTATGATCGCATCGAGAAAGGCGAGATGCCGCCAGATGCCGACGATCTGCCGGCGGCGCAGCGGCAGGCTTTGCTGCGCGTGCTCTCGGAAACCCTGACCGCGGTGGACCGGGCGGATGTCGCGGCGAACGGCCGCGGTCCGATGCGGCGGCTCAACCGCGAGGAATACGCGCACAATCTCCTCGATCTGCTGCAGATGCGCGCGCTCGACATCCGGGACATGCTGCCCGAGGACCGCACGCAGCATGGATTCGATAAATCGGCGACCGCGCTGGACATGTCGCGCGTGTAACTGGCGGCTTACCTCGACGCCGCCGACGCCGCCCTGCGACTGGCCATTGCGAGCGGCGAACAGCCGCCGCAGACGGCGGCCTATCGCGCGCTCGCCACGCGGATGTTTCCCGGCGCGGATACGTTCGGGAATCGCGAGGCGATGTTCTATGCGCGGGACTCGAAGATGGTGCCGATCAGCGGCCCGCAGTTGCGCGAGATCCGCAAAAGCGGCGAACACGATCCGGAGATGGAACTGGCGATTTTTCGCTCCGCCTCGTGGCCCTACTTCGGTTACCCCGACGGTTTCCGCGCGGCGACAGCGGGCGAATACCGCGTCAAATTCTTCGCCCGCGCGGTCCGGCAGGTGCGCGATTTCCGGCTCGTCCCAGCGCCGGTTTCGCAGGCCCTGACCTTCCGCGCGCGCACGCCCTCGGGGCCGGATGTTTCCGGCGATGTGCGCGCCACCGGCGGCGTGATGGACATCACTCCTGCGGGCGGGATCTACGAAACCACCGTGCGGCTGAAGCCAGGCGAAACCTTTGAATACAGCCTGCTCGGGCTGCCCGTGCCGCTGCCGATCACCGTCGATGGCGGGCCGCTCTACTACGACTTCCCGCCGATGCCCGAGGGCGGGCACCCGGGCATCGCCTTCCGCTGGATCGAGATCGACGGCCCGCTCGCGCCTCCGGCATGGCCGCCCGCCGCGCATCGCGTGCTCTTCGGGGATTTGCCGTTCCGCCAGGCAGCCCGGGGTTCGTTGCCCGTGGAAGTGATCGCGGGCGAACCGGAAAAAGACGCGGTGCGGTTGTTTCGGGAATTCGCGGGAAAGGCCGCACGCGCGCCGGTTCCCGCCGAAGCGCTGGATGTCTATGAGCAGCTCATTCTCGACAAGCTCCAGGCCGGCGAGCCCTTTGCCGAAGCCATGTTTGCGGGTTACAAGGCGTTCCTCTGTTCCGGGCATTTCCTCTATTTGCGCGAACCCGAACAGGCCGGTGAGCACTTCGCCATCGCCGCGCGGCTCGCGCATTTCCTGTCGAACTCCCGGCCCGACGCCGCACTCGAAGCGCAGGCGAGGAACGGGCAACTCCGCTCGCCGGAAGCCCGGCGCACGGAAACCGATCGCCTGATCGCCGGCCTGGGGTTCGAGCACTTCGTGACGAATTTCACCAACCACTGGCTCGACCTGAAAGAGCTGCGGCGCGACATCCCCGACCAGCGGCTCTATCCCGAGTACCGGCTCGACGATTACCTCATCTCCTCGCTCGGCGAAGAAACCCGCGCCTTCTTCACCGCGATGGTGCGCGACAATCTTCCCGCAACCGCGCTCGTGGCCAGCGACTTCGCCTTCGTCAACGACCGGCTCGCCCGCCACTACGGGCTGCCCGCGGTGGAAGGCTCGCGCGTGCGCAAGGTGCCGCTGCCCGCCGGCAGTCCCTACGGTGGACTGCTCACGCAAGGCGCGATCATGCGCGTGACCTCCAACGGCACCACCACTTCGCCGGTCATCCGCGGCGCCTGGGTGATGAAACATCTGCTCGGCGATCCGCCGCCTCCACCGCCGCCGAGCGTGCCCGCCGTCGAGCCGGACATCCGCGGCGCGAAATCCATCCGTGATCTGCTCGCGCTGCACACCAAATCCGAATCGTGCGGCGCCTGCCACGCGCGCTTCGATCCGGTGGGCTTCGCGCTCGAGAGCTTCGACATCATGGGCGTCTGGCGCGACCGCTACCGCGGGCTGGAGAAAGGCGAGCGCGTCACCGGCATCGACCGCGCCGGCCATGCCTTCACCTACACGGTCGCGGAAGCGGTCGATTCCAGCGGTAAGCTGGCCGACGGGCGCGCCTTCCGCGACATCACGGAACTGCGCGCCCTCCTCGCCGCCAATCCGCGCCAGCTCGCGCGTAATCTCCTCCATCAGTTCACCGCCTACGCCACCGGCACGCCGGTGCGCTTCTCCGATCGCCCCGACCTCGAGCGCATCCTCGACGAGTGCCAGCCCACCGGCTATCGCGTGCGCGACCTGCTCCACGGCTTCATCGGCAGCCGCATCTTTCTCGGCGAAGAGGGCCGCCACGTCGCCACTCAATAGAACCTCCCACATGCCCTCCCCGCACCTTTCCCAGCCCGCCATGGATCGCCGGACCTTCCTCCGCGGCATCGGCGTCACGCTCGCGCTGCCCCTGCTGGAGTGCATGACTCCGGTCTTCGCCCGCGCCGCGGAAACGCCGCCACCCCGACGCCTGCTCGCCATCTCGAACAACCTCGGCGTGCTGCCCAAGCCCTTCTTTCCCCATACCGCCGGGCGCGATTACCCGCTCTCACCCTACCTCGCGGAGCTGCAGGATTTCCGGAACGACTTCACCATCTTCAGCGGCCTCTCGCACCCCGGCGTCGTCGGCGGACACTCCACCGAAAACTGCTTTCTCACCGCCGCGCGCGGGCCGACGAGCAGCGGTTTTAGGAATCAAATTTCGCTCGATCAATTCGCCGCCGAGAAGCTCGGCCAGTCCACCCGCTTCGCCAGCCTGAACCTCGGGGTGAACATCGTGAAAGCCAACCGCAGCCTTTCCTGGACGCGGGACGGCGTGCTCCTGCCGGCGGAAGACAGCGCGCTCGCGCTGTTCAAGAAGATGTTCGTGCAAGGCAGCGCGGCGGAGATCGAGCAGCGACTGCAGCAGCTCCAGGAACGGGGCAGCATCCTCGACGCCGTGCTCACCGAGACGCGGCAATTCAGCCGCGGCCTCGGCAGCGACGACCGCGAGCGGCTCGACCAATACTTCACCTCCGTGCGCGAACTCGAAGAGCGTCTGCAGGTGTCCGGTGAATGGGAGCAGCGCCCCAAACCGGCGATCGAACAGGCGCCGCCGGAGGACATCCGCGACAACGCCCTCTTCCTCCAAAAATTCCGGCTCATGCTGGCCATGGCCGAACTCGCGCTCGTCACCGACTCCACGCGCATCGTCACGATCATGGTCGACGGTTTCGCCACGCCGGTCTTCGAACTCGGCGACCAGACCCGCTCGACCGACGGCTACCACAATCTCAGCCACCACGGGCAGACGAAGGAGAAGGTGACGCAGCTCGAAAAAGTGGACCGCCAGCAAATGGCGCTGCTGCGCACGCTCCTGCAAAACCTCGCGGCAAAAAAGGAAGCCGGGCGCACCCTGCTCGACCAGACCATGGTTCTCTCCGGGAGCAACATGGGCGACGCCAACACCCACGATAACACCAACCTCCCCATCCTCCTCGCGGGCGGCGGCTTCCGGCACGGCCAGCACCTCGTCTTCGATCGCGACGACAACACTCCGCTCTGCAATCTCTTCGTGTCGATGCTCCATCAACTCGGCGTGGAAGCGGAAGCGTTCGGTTCGAGCACCGGCCTGTTGCGCGGGCTGTCGTGAGCGGGTTCGGAACTGGCGTTTCGCCGTCTCGCACGCCGGCTCGATCTTCCGGCCGGGTGAGGTCAACTCCGGTCCCAGAAGCGTTCCTCCTTCTCCCTCATTCCGCTCCTCGTCTGGTTGTGCGGCGCGATCTCTGGACACGCGGCGGAGTGGCCGGTCCTCCCGCACGCGGTCCGGCCGCCGCGCCCCGGCCGCGTTTTTACAGGGAAGATGGTGGTTGCTCATTGCCGGAATGAGCGCACGGTGTCCCCGACATGAATGCCCAACTGCGACCATCGCCACGCAGCGGCACCGCGGGAGAGGCGCAGGCTGACGCCCGGCCCCCCGGGGAGCACTCCTCCGTCACGCGCGGCGCCTTGGAAAAAGGAGCCCGCCAGGGCATCTCATGACCCGCGCGACCCCCCAGATGCGGGAACTGGCCAGCCGGCTGATCGCTCATGAAACGAACGGCGAGCCAGCGGGTGCACTCGACCCGCCAAACGCCTTTCGGGTCTGCGAAAAACTGCGTCCGCAGTTGGCGACCTTGATGGGCAAGGCCGGGTTTCGGGCGGTTCTGGCGCGAGCGCTGGTGGTGACCAGCGCGGACATGCCGCTGCTCGCGGCGGTGCAGGTCCAGGAAGATGGCTCTTTGACCGGTTGGAAAACGGCGGAAGCGCCGGACGAACCCCAGGACCGGACGGAAGGTGGCGTGTTGCTGGTGGCGCAATTACTCGGCTTGCTGGTCGCTTTTATCGGGGACAATTTAACGCTGCGCCTGGTGTGCGAAGTCTGGCCGAAACTGCCCCTCGACGATTGGAAGTTCACTCCCGAAGATCCCTCATGAAGAAGCTTAAAGCTGCGGCCAAAACGAAACTCCCCAAACCAGCGCCGCGTCCTTCGGGGAAGGTGGTCATTCGCAAACTGCCAACCGGCGTGCGCGGGTTGGACGACATTCTCGGCGGCGGCATCCCGGAGTTTTCCTTCAACATCATCGCCGGCACGCCCGGCTGCGGAAAAACGACGCTGGCCCACCAGATCATTTTCGCCAATGCGACGGCGAAGAAACCGGCGCTCTACTTTACCGTCCTCGGGGAGCCCGCGATGAAGATGCTCCGCTATCAGCAGCAGTATGCTTTTTTCGATGAAGCGAAGCTGGGCACCGCCATCCGCTTTATCAATTTGGCCGAGGTCGTCATGGAGCAGGACCTCGACGCCGTCTTCCTGGAGATCTCCAAACAGGTCGCCGCGGTGGGGCCGAGCTTCGTGGTGGTGGATTCCTTTCGCACGGTGGTGCGCAGAGTGTTGACGACCGCGAGCGAACTGGAGATGCAAGCCTTCATCCAGCGTCTCGCCCAGTTTCTGACCAGTTGGGAAGCCACCACCTTTCTCGTCGGCGAATACGCCCCGGAGGAGGTCAAAGACAATCCGATCTTCACCATCGCCGATGGGCTCTTCTGGCTTTCGCAGGTGTCGGAGCGCAATTCCGTGGTGCGCAAACTCAATGTCATGAAACTGCGCGGGCAGGAGTCGGTGCCGGGCCTGCATACCTTCCGCATCAGCGCGGCGGGGATTCAAGCATTCTCACGCACTCTGGGCCTGGTCGGCAAAAAGCCGCGGACGAAGGGACGGCGGCGGCTTTCCCTCGGCGTTCCCGTGCTGGACGAGATGATGGGCGGGGGCATTTTCGAGGGCGACAGTATCCTCGTCGCGGGGCCTTCGGGGACGGGCAAATCGACGCTGGCCACGCAATTCATCGACGAGGGGCTGCGCCAGGGGGAATCGGCCATTATCGCGATCTTCGAGGAACGCCCGCTCGGCTACACGGAGCGCGCCGGCAATTACGGGCTGGACCT
>JBBQIZ010000157.1:0-10534 GCA_038325425.1 Chthoniobacterales bacterium | reverse complement strand
CGTCCACTCGAAGAAGATGCGGCGCCCGGTTTTTTCGCCGTAGGTGCGGCAGGCGGCGATCAACTCGGCGAGCGGCCAGCGCTGGCTCGCGGGGACGAGCGCAGAGCGTTCGGCTTCGGTCGCGCCGTGGAGGCTGACGGCGAGGTTGTAGGGCGGCTTTTCTTCCGCGAGGCGCAGGATGCCGGGCACGACGCCGACGGTGCTAATGGTGATGTGGCTGGGGGCGAGGTTGACGCCGCGGCGGTCGGTGAGGATTTCGAGGGCGGTCAGGACGGCGTCGTAATTGTGCAGGGGCTCGCCCATGCCCATGAGGACGAGATTGCGCAGACCCACTTCGCCCTGCGCGCGCAGGATGCGCTGGACGAGCAAGACCTGGCCCACGATCTCGCCCGCTCGCAGGTGCCGGCCAAAGCCCATCTGCCCGGTGGCGCAGAAGACGCAGCCCATCGCGCAACCGACCTGGGTGCTCACGCAAGCGCTATAGCGTCCGCGGAAGCTCATGAGGACGGTCTCGATGGTGCGGTTGTCCTCAAGGCGGAGGAGGAATTTTTGCGTGAGCTGATCACTGCTCAGGATGTCGGCGGCGACTTCCGGGAGATCGAGGAAGTAGTGCGCGGCGGTGTCCTCGAGCCAGCGCCGGAGCGGACGCTGGAAGTCGTGGCGCTCTTGCGGCGTGGTGTCGGCGTCGCGATGGAGCGCCCGCCACAGGGCGTGCGTATGGACGGAGGAGAGACCAGCCATTTCCTGCGTGAGTGCGGGAAAGGTGAGATCGTGCAGCGAGCGGCGGATGGGTGCGGTGGAAATGGCCACGCGTTACCCGTAGCGCAGCGCTTCGATGGGGTCGAGGCGGCTGGCTTTAAAAGCGGGATAAAAACCGCTGAAGGTTCCGATGACCACGGCGGAGCCGAAGCTGATCAGGACGTCGCCGAGTTCGACCACCGGCGCATTGGATTCCGGGGAGATGGCGATGAGGATCTGAATGATGCCGGCGCTGGCGACGAGGCCGAGCACGCCGCCGATGACGCCGATGACCGCGCTCTCGACGACGATCTGGACAAAGATATCGCGCGCTTTGGCGCCGACCGCCCGGCGCACGCCGATCTCGCGGATGCGTTCGGTGATGGATGCGAGCATGATGTTGGTGATGCCGATGCCGCCGACGATCAGCGAGATGCCGGCGATGACGCCGCCGCTCATGCGGGTGTTGCGCATGTTCTGCTCCATCGAATCGAAGAACTCCTGTCGGGTGTCGAAGGTGAAGTCCTCGATGTTGCGGTGGGTGCTGTCCAGGATGGTGCGGACTTGTTCGATGGTTTCTTCGAAGCGCTCGGTGTCGGCGACCTGGAAGGTGAGGGCGTCGAGTTTATACTGCGGACCCTGATCCTCCTTGGCCACGACGTTGGCGCTTTTAAAATCCCAAAAGACCGTGGTGATCGGGACGATGATGGTCAGGTTCTTGCGTTCGAAGGCTCCCGAACCGCGCCGCCCGGAGGAGCGCGGGCGCCCGCTGACGCTGCTGATCGAGGACTTGCCTTGCAGGCCGAGTTCGCGCCGCCGCTTGTCGGATTCGGTCTCGTAAAAATCAAAGACGCCGACGACGCGGAAGGGCCGGTCGTTGATGCGGATGGTTTCGCCGATGGGATTGTATTGCGGGTATTCCGGCCAGAGTTTCTCCACGACGAGGCGGCCGATGACGCAGACGCGCTGCCCGGTTTCCAGATCGAGTTCGGTCAGGTTGCGCCCGCTGGCGATGGTATGTTTGTTGATCGGCACGAAATCAGGCCAGCACCCGCTGACCTCGGTGCGAAAGGTATTGCCGGCGCGCTGGATGGCGGCGCCATTCAAGGAGGAAACGGGGGTGACGTAGGAGACGAGGTGGGCCGAGCGCGAGATGGCTTCCGCGTCCGCGACGGTGCGCCCCGGCGAGATTTCCCAATACCCTTCCTGCTCGGGCGGCACGTCCTGGCCGATCACGCTGACCCGCTCGAGCCCGCCGATTTGTTTCATGTATTCGCGCACGCCTTTGGCGATGCCGGCGGTGAGCGAGAACATCGAAAGCAGCGAGGCGACGCCGAGGATGACGCCCGACATGGTGAGGAAGCTGCGGAATTTGTGCGCCCAAATTTCTTTCAGGCCGATGAGAAAGCCGAGCCAGAGATTCATGCGAGGGCGGGTTCGTTTTTTACGTCGTTGACGATCACGCCGTCGGCGATCTCGATGCGGCGCGGAGTCTGGGCGGCGATTTTAGTGTCGTGGGTCACGATGACGATGGTGCTGCCGGCTTCGCTGAGTTCGCGGAAGAGCTGGAGAATGTTCGCGCCGGTTTTGGAGTCGAGGTTGCCGGTCGGTTCGTCGGCGAAAATGATCTTCGGTTTGTTGACCAGCGCGCGGGCGATGGCCACGCGCTGCATCTGGCCGCCGCTGAGTTGGAGCGGAGTGTTTTTGACGCGATTGGAAAGTTCGACGCGGTCGATCGCCTCGAGCGCGCGGCGATGGCGTTCGGCGGCAGTAATGCCGGAGTAGATCATCGGTAGTTCGACGTTTTGCAGGACGTTGAACTTCGGCAGCAGGTTGAAGCTTTGAAAGACGAAGCCGATTTTCTGGTTCCGCATTTCGCTGAGCTTGTTGCTGCTGGCCCGGCTGACGTCGATCCCGTCGAGCGTCATCGTCCCGCTGGTCGGCGTGTCGAGGCAGCCGAGCAGATGCATGAGCGTCGATTTGCCGCTGCCGCTGGGTCCGATGATCGCGGCATATTCGCCCTGCTCGATGGAGAGGTTGATGCCGTTGAGCGCGAGGATTTCCTGTTCGCCGATGGTGTAGCGTTTGGTGACGTTGCGGAGGTCGATGAGGGCCATGGGGCAGTGCTCAGCGAGCGGTGACCGGGTCCATCTTGGGCTGAGAACTCCGCACCGAACGCATCCCGATCACGACTTCTTCACCTGCAGCCGGCCCGGCTCGACGAGCAGCACTTCCTCGCCTTCGGCCACGCCCTTGATGATCTGCGCGTGGTCGGTGTTGGTGACGCCGATTTTCACTTCGCGCTGCTCGGTGCCGTCGCCGTTGCGGACATAGATGACCTTCTTTTTTCCCTCGCCGCGGAAGACTGCGGAAATCGGCACGCTGATCGCGTCGGTCGCCGCGGAGATGGGGATGGACATGTTGACGGTCATGCCCGGGCGCAGCCGCGGGTTGGGCTTTTCGATCAGCGCCTGGACTTGGAAGCCCTTGACGTTGTTCTTCACGGTGGCGACCGGGGCGATGAACGAGATGCTCGCTTCGAGTTCCAGCTCCTTCAGCGACTCGGCGCGGAGCTGGACTTCCTGGTTGAGTTCGAGTTTGGAAACGTCCACCTGGTTGATGTGCGTCTCGACGAGGAGTTTCGAGAGATTGGCGATGGTCATCAGCGAGGTGCCGTTGTTCACGCTGGCGGCAGCGATGACGACCTGGCCTTGGATGACGGGCACGGTCAGCACGGTGCCTTCGCTCGGCGCGATGACTTGCGTCTTGCGCAGCCTGTCGGTCACGAGTTGGAGTTTGCGCTGGGCTTTGACGAGGCCGTTTTCCGCGATCTGAAATTCCGCCGTGAGATTGTCGAAGACCTCCTTGCTGATCAGCTTTTGCTCGAAGAGATCGCGGGAGCGTTCGTAGTTGTTCTTTGCTTTGCCCATCGAAAGCCGTGCGCCTTCGATCTCCGTTTCCGCGCTGTCCTTCTCCGAAAGAAGATCGGTGTCGTCGATTTCCACAAGCAATTCACCCTGCTTAACGGTTTGTCCGGGAACGACGTGGAGGGCTTTAATTTTGCCGCCGACTTCCGATTTCACGTCGAGTTGGGCCGCCGGGGTCACGTCACCGCTGATCTCGACGCTGAAGTCGAGGTCCCGCTTTTCCGCGATCGCAGTGAGATTGTCCTGGCTGGATTGCTCCTGGCTGCTGGAAGAGAGCTTGTCCTTGAACGCGAACCATCCGCCGCCGAGCAGGGCGGCAACCGCGAGAATGGTGAGCAATTTTTTCATGAACGAAGGGAAGGAAGTGAGGAATACGGGCAACGCTTCTGTAGCTGGGTTGCCGGGCCAGCGCAATGATACGTCTGCGTAGGAAAGACAGTTTGGGGCGGATTCTTAGCCAGAACGATGGTCCGGTGGAGCGTTCCGCGCAAAAAAATTAAAAAGCCAGGCCCGCGGGTGCGAGCCTGGCTTTGGTAAAAGGAAGTCCCCCGAGAGAGGCTTACTTGCTATAGCCGGTCGAGGCTGTCGTGGACGACATCGTGGACGTCGGTTCTTTGCTGGCGCAGGCGCCGAGGCTCAGAGCAACGGCGGCGAGTGCGATGATTGCGAGATATTTCATATTCTAGTTTTCCCTCCTTTCTTTGCCTGTTGGCAGATGGCGGCGATGTTCGTTATTTGCGGTGGCAACACAACGTTTTTCCTCCGGTGCCTGCTATTCGTGGGGCGGTTCGCTTACGGCTGTATTTCCACGGCGGTATTCACGCCCACGCGTCCGTAGAGGTCGATGATGTCGAGATTGTTCATCCGCACGCAGCCGTAACTGGCGGGCGTGCCCAGTCGTGATTCCGCGTTGGTGCCGTGGATGTAAACGTAGCGCTGGTAGGTGTTGCCGTTATCGGAGTCGAGCCCGTCCAGCCAGAGGATGCGCGTTTGCACGTGATCCTTCTCGTCGCCCTCCTGGCCGAAGTTGCCCGTCGGCACACGACTGATGAAAATTTCTCCCGGCGGTGCCCCATCCCCGACCTTTTCCGCGATGCGAAAGCAGCCGGTCGGTGTCTTGTAGCTGCCCGGCTCCGTGCCGAGCCCGAAGCGGGACGTGGAGATGGCGTAGCAGCGGATGATTTCGCCAGCTTCGTCGATCAAATCGAGTGTTTGCGAAGGGACGTGGATGCGGATTTGCATTGCTGAAGCGAGCTTATACAGTGCGCGGCCCTTTTTATGAGTAAGAATTTACATGTCGCGATCGTCGGAGCCACCGGTGCTGTTGGAATCGAAATGATCAAGACGCTGGAGAAGCGCAAATTTCCCGTCGGTCAACTGACGCTGCTCGCGTCCGCCCGCTCGGTCGGCAAGACGCTGCCTTTCCGCGGAGCGGAAATCGCGATCAAGGAACTGCGCGAAGATTCCTTCGCCGGCGTGGATATCGCCCTTTTCAGCGCGGGCGGCTCGATCTCGACGAAGTTTGCGCCTTTCGCCGTACAGGCCGGCGCCGTCGTCGTCGATAACTCCAGCGCCTTCCGCATGGATCCCGATGTGCCGCTCGTCGTACCGGAGATCAACGCGGCCGACATCAAAAAGAACCGCGGGATCATTGCCAATCCGAACTGCACCACGGCGATCACGCTCATGGCGCTGCACCCGTTGCATCAGGAATTCCGCGTCCGCCGGATCTTCGCCGCGAGCTACCAGGCCGTGAGCGGCACCGGTGCGCAGGCGATCGAGGAACTGCGCAATCAAGTCCACGCGATCGCCAACGGGCTGCCCGTGGAGAAGCAGGTGTATCCGCACCAGATCGCGTTCAACGTGCTGCCGCACGTCGATTCGTTCCTCGAAACCGGCTATACCAAGGAGGAGATGAAGATGCAGAATGAAGGCCGGCGGATCATGCACCATCCGACCTTCAAAGCCTCCGTGACCTGCGTGCGTGTGCCCGTCTATCGCGCCCACAGTGTCGCGGTGAATGCCGAGTTCGAGCGTCCCGTGTCGCTCAAGGACGCGCGGGCGGTGCTCGCCCGGGCGCCCGGACTGGACATCGTCGATGATCCGTCCAAGGCCGAATATCCGCTGCCGCTTTACGCCGCCGAACGCGACAACTGCCAGATCGGGCGCCTCCGCCTTGACTGCGCACTCGACAACGGCCTGGCCTTTTGGGTCGCTGGCGATCAACTCCTCAAGGGTGCGGCGCTCAATGCCGTGCAGATCGCGGAATTAATCTAGTCCGCGGCAATCCTAGCGACGCGAGAGATTCTTTTCCTCGGCCCAAGTCAGGGCCTCGGACAGTGTCGCCGGCGGGAGTGGACTGTGTTTGAAGTCGGGCGCCGCGAAGACGCGGTGCGGCAGCCCGACTTGGGTCCATTCTTTCTGGCCGGCCTGCAGGAGCGGCCAGTTGGGGTCGGCGGTGCCCATCAGAAATGCCCAACGATTCGGTCGTGCCGCGAGCGAGCGCCAGTCGCTCATCGTCACGAAAGGCATTGCCGCCGGGTAGGTGCCGCTCCCCAACTTGCGCGATTGGAGCGGAAAATCGCGACCGTGATTGATCGCCGCGGCAAAGAACTGCGGGTAGAGCGCTTGAATCCAAAAGCACATGTATCCGCCGCCGGAAAAACCGCCGATGAACACGCGCTTCGGATCGACGCGTCCGCTGGCCTGCAAGGTGGCGAGCGCATCCAGTGCCTGCGCGGTGCGAAGCCATTCCCCGCGTTCGTTTCCGCCTTGGTTCGGCGAGACGAAAAGCAAGCGGTGCTGCTGGCAAATGCCATCGTAACCGGATGGCATCCACGCATCGTCCCTCGGGCTGAGGTGAAGATAGATTCCCCAAGATTGCGGCAGCCCATCGGCGGGAGGCACGAAGAGCAGAAACGTCTGTGAGCCCGCGAGAAACGCCACCGCGTCGCGTGGCCGATCGCGCTGGATCTGCGGTTGGGCTTTGGCGAGTTGCGTGTGGAATCGTTCGAAGTATTCCGCGGCCTTGCGCTGGAGCGGCGTTTGGAAATAGCCGCCGGCCGAGCTGAACATCTTGCGCGTGATTGGAAACTGCGCGTGGAGACCTGGCGGAGGGAGTGCGCTGTCGTCAGCGGCCGTCGCGGAACCAAGGAGCGCGACTAACAGCAGCGCAATGGGGAGGAACGTGCGGAAGCGCATCGCGCGCAGCCTAGGTGGGTCGTCGTTGAAAACAACCCGCCAGACGGCAGCCCCGCAATCGGCCGCGCTCGGGGCGCGGGTTGTGGATCAGATCCCGCTGACGAGGAACACGATCTCGCCCTTCACCGCTTTCGCGGAATAGTGTGCGAGCAGTTCGGGAGCAAGGCCGATGCGGAATTCCTCGAACTGTTTGGTTAATTCCCGCGCCACGCAAAGCTGCCGTTCCGGAAAGTGTTGGGCGCAGACGGCGAGGGTCTTGAGCAGGCGATGCGGGGACTCGAAGAAGACCGACGTTTCGGTGCGCGCGGCAGCGGCGACGAGATCGCGCTCGCGCCCGCCGCTCTTCACCGGAAGAAATCCTCCGTAATAGAACGATTCGGCCTCGAACCCGCTCCCGACCAGCGCGGTGAGGACTGCGCTCGGCCCCGGAATAATCGTGTAGGGAAGGCCGCGGGCGATGCACGCGCGGAGCAGGCGATGGCCGGGATCGCTGATTCCAGGCAGCCCGGCGTCACTGATCACAGCGATGTTTTTTCCGGCAGCCAGTTCCTCGATCAGTTCCGCGGTGCGCCGCGCTTCGTTGTGCTCGTGATAGCTGACCAGCGGCTTTTGAATCTCAAAATGCCGCAGCAAATTTCCTGAATGCCGCGTGTCTTCGCAGGCGATCAGGTCCGCGTTCTTCAACGTCTCCAGCGCCCGCAGGGTGATGTCGCCCAGATTTCCGATCGGGGTGGCGACGAGGCTCAGCATTTCGGATTGTAACGTCTGGATTTGAGATTCGACCCCGCGAAGTTGGGCGGCCAAAAATGCCAAATGCCAAATCCCGCTTACCAGCCTTCGCTCATCTGGCTTACGAACTGCACGGCCATGTCTTCGGCGGCGAGCGGAAGCGCCTGGCGTTCGTCCTGATTGACGTCCGAGGCGATGCTGTCGGAACCGGTGACGAAGAAACTGGTCGTCCCGGTGATTGCGCGCCCATCCATGATCGCCCCGGTGACCCGGTTGACGACTTCAAAGCGGCACCGCAGTACGAGCGTATATTCCTTGGTCTGCAGAGTGTTCCCGCGGACCGAACGGGAAGGCCGGCGATCAATGCGTTCGAGCGTTCCGATGATGATCGCGTCGGCATCTTTCTCGCTCACGATCTGGTAAGTACCGTCCTGCTGGAATTGCTTGATGACCGCGGTCGCCAAAAGAACTTCGACGCGAGGTTCGAGGGTGTTGTTCCTGAAACTCGGGACGGCGAGCGTGCGCACGCCTTCCATAAATTTCGGTTGAACGGGGCCGATTTTGTAGCCGGCGCATCCAGTGAACAGCAGCGCGAAGAGAGGAAGAAAAAAGGCGAGTCTCATGGATTCGGCGGGAGGGCGTCCTGGCCGGGGAGGGGAGGTTCGACGGCCGGCACCGGACCGAGACTGTCGGGCGAAGTGCGGAGTTTTGGTTTTGGCGGCCCCGTTTCGATTTTCTGCTGCAAGCTAATCACGGGAGGTCCGACGTAATCGGGACGCGACGCGGTATCGACCTTTGCCTGCATCTTGCGCCGCTCGGCGGCCCGGGAGCCGGTTTCGGTTTTTTCCGGTCCGGCGCGCAGCGCGTCTTCCCCGTATTGTCCCTTCAAAGCTTCAATCCGCGCTTTGGCATATTCCGCGTCGGGCGTGCCGGGCTGGTTTTTGATGACGTCATTGTAATAGATGACCGCGGCTTTGAACTTCTTCGTCTTGTCGTAGAACTTGGCGACTTCGAGCGTGCCTTTGTTCGAGCCCCCTTCGAGCGATTTGAGATTCTCGCGCGCCTGCGGAACTTTTTCGCTGTCGGGATAACGCGCGATAAAGTCCTCGAAAGATTCGCGCGCCTTATCGGCCGTGGCCCGATCGTAAGAGCCTTCGCGGGATTCGCGCAAACGCACATAACCCACCTGATAGAGGGCGTCGTCCGCGATGGGGTCGCCGGGATATTTGTTCACGCAAAGCTGGTAGGCTTCGATGGCTTTCGGGAAGTCATTTTGTTTCTCGAACGCCTGACCCACGTTGAATTGCGCGAGCGGTGCCCATTTGCTGTAGGGCGCGTTCTTCACGATGCCCTCGAACATGGCCTGCGCGCGCCCCATGGAGGCGGCAATCGGCACCCCAAAGAGCTTTCGCTTCTGCCCCTCGAGGAACAGCTTTCCGATGTTGAACATCGATTCCACGACGGAATCGAAATCCTCACCCTGCGGATATTTGGTGAGGTAAAAATTGTAGGCCTCGTAGGCTTTGTCGTAGTCGCCGTGCTTCTCGAGGAGCATGCCGACTTTGCGCTGCGCCTTCGGGGCAAGGAAGGAGAGGCTGTAGCGTTTGACCAGCGCCCGATACGCCCGATAGGCGGCCGAGTCTTTGCCATCCGCTTCGAGTTTTTCCGCTTTGCGCATTTGATCGGCGGCGCTGCCGGCGATCTCGTTGTCCTCGCCTTCGACCGTCCAGCCTTCGTCCGAACGATACACAACAGCCGCTTCGCTCTGGGGCAGCGGCATCAGCAGGGTGAGCAGCGTAAGAGCGAGGGTGGGCACGGTTTTCGACATGAGGGGCGCACGGTAGGCACGCCCGCGAGAGGCGTCAAGAGAGGAGGCGGTGCCGTAAAAGCCCCGCTGCGTCCTGCTAAAAAATCTCCGCAAAGCCACTTCGACGCTTCGGCGCGATATGCATAGTCTTCGCGGGCATTTTGGACACCTCCGCAATCATCAAAATCGGCACCTGCGCCTGGACCTACGACGACTGGCGCGGCGTTTTTTACCCCGAACATCTGCCCGCTGCGGACAAGCTCGCTTTCTACGCGCAGCATTTGCCGGCCGTGGAGGTGGACTCGACGTTTTACCACGCGCCGAAGCAGTCGGTCGTGGAGCACTGGGCGGCGGTGACGCCGGACGACTTCGCCTTCGCGTGCAAGCTGCCGCAAGCGATCACGCACGAGTTGCGGCTGCGCGACGCGGTGAAGCCGCTGCGGGATTTTCTCGAGGCCCTCGCGCCGCTCGGCGAAAAGCGGTGGTGTGTCGTCGTGCAACTGCCGCCTTCGTTTCGTCCGCGGCGCGATGAAACGGCGCTGCGCGATTTTGTGCGGCAGCTGCCAGCGACGGTGCGCTTCGCCATCGAGTTTCGGCACACCGAGTGGCATCTGCCGCGGATCGCGCATCTGCTTCAGGAGCATCGCGTCGCGTGGGTCTGGAACGATCTCACTTCGCTGGAACACCAAAAGGAAGGTGCCTTCGAGTTTCTGCCCGACACGGCCGATTTCCTTTATGTGAGACTGATGGGCGACCTCAGGAAAAAACATGGCGCCGATGGGACGCAAACTCATCGCTACACCCGGCTCCAGTGGCCGCGTGACCCGGGGCTCGAAAGCTGGAGCGTGCGGTTGCGGCAGGCCGCGGAAGACCATGCGCGAATTTTTGTCGCCGTGAGCAACCACTTCGAAGGCTACGGTCCCAAGACGGCGCAACGGCTCGCCGAACGGCTGGGGTTGGCGCTGAAACTGCCGGAACCCACCGCCCAGGAGGAAAAGCTGCCGGCGGCGGACGGGCAGTTGGAACTGCTTTGATCGGAGGGACGCGCTCCTGCGCGATCCCTGATTATCCCTCAACGCGCCGGGAAAAGTCAGGGAGCGCGCAGGAGCGAGCCCCTCCGAAAACAAAAAAA
>JBBQIZ010000156.1:0-10543 GCA_038325425.1 Chthoniobacterales bacterium | reverse complement strand
AGTTCGCGCTCGGTAAAGCTGCGCACGCTGGTGCTGCCGCCGGTGAAAAAGCGTTCGTCGATCGGCACCCTTTCGAAGCCGTCGGAGCCGAAGATCGAGCCGACCCGCGCCCCGACCGCGAGGAAGGTCGGCCCGATCGGGAGGTAGTAGGAAAAGCGCAGCGTGGCGCGTCCGAAACTCACGCCCGATTCCCCGGTCGAGTAGGACAGCGCGCTGTGCGCGGAGAATCCGCGCACCGGCAGCGCGGGATTTTTGCGGGACTCGAAGCTTTGCGTCAGGCCGATCGTCGCGAGCTGATATTGGTCCGGGCCGAGCAGGCGGTCTTCGATGCCCGTGTCGCTGATTCCGACTCTTTTTCCGTGGAGAAAAACCGCGGCTTCGAGACGCCTGGTCAACTGGCGCGAGAGATCGACGCGGGCACCGGCTTCGCGCCGCGTGTATTCGTCGAGCTCTTCGGTCTCCGCGTAAATCCGGAGGCGCAGCCGGTTGCGGGTATCGAAGAGCCACGGATTTTCATAGAGGATTTCGCCCGCCACTCCGCGCTGCGCCAGCTCGGCGGAGAGCGTGAGCGGCCGTCCGCGTCCGAGGAAATTGCGATCGACGTAACTGCCGCCCACGATGCCGCCGCGATAGGTGCCGTAGCCGAGCCACGCGCCGAGTTCCTTGGCCCGGGCTTCCTCGGCGGTGAAATCGAGCCGCACCCAACCGCCCGGCAGCGGCTTCTGCTCGAAGGTCAGATAACTGAAAAGCCCGGTGCGCATCATCTCGCGGTAGAGTTCGTCGAGGCGCTCGGGGTTGTAGGGATCGCCGCGCAGGTGCGCGAAACGCTTTTCCAGGAAATCGCCGGGAAGCCGCTCCAATCCTTGCGCGGTCACTCCATCGAAGCGGTAAAAGCCGCCCGGCTGAATCGTGAAACTCACCGGAACGCGCCCGTTCACCGCCGCTGCCGGGCGGGCCTGCGCGACCACTTCCGCCTGGAAGTAGCCGTGTTTCTTGAGCAGGTATTCCAGGTCGCCGCGCATCGTTTCGACCTGCAGTTCCGAGAAGGGTTTCGCGAGTTGCTCCGCGATCGGTTCGAGCAGTTCCTCGCGGGGCAGGACGGCCTCGCCGGAGAAACTGATTGCGCCGAAAAAATACTGCCGCCCTTCATGGATCGGGATCGTGATGAACGCTGCGGTGCGGTCGGGCGAGAACCGCACGACGTGCGGCGCGATTCGCGCGTGGAGAAAACCCTGCGCCGTGTAGAAGCTGCGCAGCCGCGCGACGCCCGTTTCGATGTCCGCCTCGACGTAGGGCAGTTCGCTGCGGAAGCGGCTGAAACGCTCGCGCGTCGTGCCAATGAGGTAATCGTGGAGCGTCTCGCTCTCGACCACGCGGTTGCCGGCGAATTCCACCCGCGCAATTTCCGCGCGCGGCCCTTCGCGAATGTTCAGCCGCAGCGTGCCGCCGGACATCGCGTATTCGACGGTCGCGCGGGTGAATCCGCGGCGGCGGTAGAACACTTCGAGGAAAAACGCCGCGTCGTTCGCGCGCGTCTCCTTCAAGCCGCGCTCCGCGATCTGCGCAAGCTGCCGCTCGATGGCCTCGCGCAACTCCGACTCCTCAAAAGACCGCGCTCCCGCAAAGCGCACATTCGCCGACGCGGCCGGCGCATGCTCCAGCTTTGGAACGGGCTCGGTGCGCGGCGTCATCGACGGCGCGCGATCACCTGCCGCCGGCGACACCTGCGCCTCCGCGGCGACGGCCGCGCCGATGACCAGACCGCAAATGAGCAGGGTGGGAAGCGGTTTCATCGATCAGCGAAACCGCATCACGTATTTGATCCGGCCCTGCACGCCCCCGCCGACGTTGGCGATGCCGATGAGCCTCCAGTTCTTTGTAATGTCGAAGCGGGTGACGAGGGACTGCTCGCCCGTCTGCGGATCGACGCCGCCGAGATCGACATCGATCCGATCGAGAAAGGCGATGTCATCGCCGCCCATGTCGCCTCCGAAAATCTTGCCGTAGAGATTCTGCAAAAACAGCCAGGTCGCTCGTCCGGCGAGCACGTTTTCATTGCCGGTCAGCTCCTCGCGCGTCGCGCCAGTCGCGAGCAGCGAGATGATTTCCTCCTGCGGCAGCGGGGGTCGGCTGACGAAGAGCGTCTCCGGGTTCTGCGCGGTGCCGGAGATGTAAATGTCGATGCGATAATCGCGGATCTCGGACACGCCGCGCAGGTCGAGAGTCGGATTCAGCAGCGCGCCGCCGGGGGTGAAAGTGATGAAACCGCGAACGATGCGCAGCCGGCTGAACGGCAGCGACGCGACCAGATCTTTCACCTCCGCCGTGCCGACCAGCGTCGGGGCGAGCCCGGTCCCGCTGAGCCGGAGATTTCCCACCACCGAGCCGGTCGCGAGGTTGCTGACGATCAGGAACGGGTCGCGGGTCTCGATCGCCACGTCGAAAGTCCAGTCGCGCAGCGGCGCGGCGGTGAACGATATCGGTTTCGCCGCGCCCTGCGCCACAGCGGGCGCGGGTCGGCCCGGGAGCTTGAGCGGAAGGATTTCCACCTCCCGGAAAAACTCGCTTTCCACGATCCCCACGGTGCCCGCGAGCCGCGCGCTGGCCAGCGGGCCGGTGAGCGACAGCGCGAGGTCCGCGCGCGCGACGATGGTGTCGTTGCGCACGAGCAACACGGCGTCGCTGCGCAGCGCGAGGTCGAGCACCGGTTTGGCGAGGTCCGCCAACTGCACCGTGCCGCTGAGGTTCAGCGGCCCGCCGCCGATCTTGGCGGTGAATGTTTCCACAAACAGCGTCTGCCCGCGGAACCGCAGCGCGAGGCGCGCATCCCGCACCTCGTTCACCGCGGCGACATCGAGCCTCAGATTCGGAATTTCCGCGGTGAGCGAGCCGCTCAACTCCGGGTTGCGAATCGTCCCCCGCACCTCGACGTCCGCCGCAGCGCGCCCGCGGATGCTTTCGATCGCGGGCGAGAGCTTGCGCAAAAAATCGAGGGAGGACGACGGCAGCCGGAGCGAGGCGGTGATCGGCAGGCTCGGATCGATCCGGCGCTCGCGCAGCACGGCCGGAACATCGAAGGGCATCGAGCCCGTGATCGCCAGCGGCTGAATCTCCGGCTGACGAAGCGTGCCCGCCGCCGTGAGACGATCGTCGCCGAGCGTCACCGTGAGTTCCGCGCTGGCCGGCGCGAGCTGACCCATGGCCGCGCTCTTGAGTCCAGCGGCGCGCACTTTCAAGTCTCCGCGCAGCGCATCGAGCTTCCCTTCGACGTGCAGATTCGCGGACAGCCGGCCCTGGAGTTTCTGGTCTTCGAGACCTGGGATTTGCGCGAGGTTGAGGCGCTGCGATTGGAGGTCGATCAAGATTTCCCCGTCCGCCGGGATCAGCTCTGCGGGCTGCTGGATTTTGGCGAGGTCGAGCGGAGCGCGCACGGCGCCGGTGGCGACGACGGCGCCGTTCTGCCGCAGCGAAAGATCGCTCACCTGGAGCACCTTTTCGCGCAGCGCCAGATCCGCGCGCAGCCCACCCGCCGAGGTGGCCAGCCGGAGATCGGGAAACGACCACACCTCCGGCGAATACGTGCCCGCGACATGCGCGCTGATCCCCGTGGTCTGTTGATAACGGCCGTCGCGGACATCGAGCACGACGCCGCCCGAATGCTCCGCGGGCGAGAGTTGGCCGCGTCCTTTCCAGTCCAGCGTGAGCGCGCCAGCCAGCTCCGCCTGCTGCCCGAAGCTGCGCAGGAGCGGCTCGAAGACCCGGAGTTGCGGCACTCCGGCCGTCAGTTCGCCGGTGTAGGCGTGCGCGCCGCGCAGATCGTAGGTGCCCACCGCCGCGAGCTGGCCGCCCTGCGCCAGCGCGACCCGCAGGCCGCGCAGATGGACGACGCTGCGTTCGATCTCCGCCGTCCCGCTGAGCGCCGCCAGATCGAGCCCGGCGTAGCTCACCTCCGAACCGGCGAGCACCAGGGAACCGCTGATCAGCCCGTCCTTTTGCACGAGCTTGCCGGTCACCGAAAGTTCGCCGGTCAAAGAACGCCCGGTCTGTTGCGCGATGAATTGCTTCACGTCGCGCGCGTCCACGGAAAGTTCGAGATCGACCTGCTTCGGATCGAACTCCGCGAGGTCGCGCGGCATGTCCAGCTCCCCGCTGAGGTCGAGCCGGTTTTCCCCCGCAGTGACATTGAGTTCCTCGATTTTCACCTTTCCGCCCTCCGTCGTGATGTCGAACTCCGCCGAATCGCCCTCGTAATCGCCGAGGCGAAATTCGCCGACGCTGCCGGTGATTTTGGCGTCGAGTTTTTGCCAGAATGGCACCTTCTCTTCGTCCTGCGCCACCGCGCCAGACGCTGCGCCGATCAGGAAAGCCAGCGAAAGGCCGAGGATTTTCATGGAGTGGAATTCTTCCCGAGTTGCAGGCGCAGATCGGCGTCGTTCACTTCGCCTTTGCCAAAATTGACGTGGTCCGCTTGCACGCGAAGATCGGCGCTGGGCTGACCGGCCGCGAGCGCGAAAGTCCCCGTCGCGGTCGCCGCGCCGCTCGCCGATCCAGCGCTGATGCTGGCGAGGTTTTCGAGCTTCGCATCCAGCTTCCCGGTCGCGTCCAGTTTGGAAAATCCGTCGAAGGTCGGCGGCAGATCGATCTCCGCGCTGCCGGTGATCTGGTTGACCGCCTGGGCGAGATCGAAGGAGCGCACCAGCGCCTTGCCGTCCGCGATTTCGATTCGGAGCGCCGCCGTGTCCAGCGCGACCTGCTTTTGCATCACGAAGTCTGTGACGCGCACCTCCACTGCGCCGGACCACGTCTGCGGGTTGGCCACCTCACCTTTGAGCCGGAGGTCCAGCGCGGCCAGCGTGCCGCGGAGCGGCGCTTCGATCTGGAAGTAGGCCGCGGCCTCCGCGAGCGACAGGCCCGCGCTTTTCGCCTCGACCGTGAGCACGCTCGATTCATTGAGATCGTCGATCTTCCCCGAAGCCTCGGTCGCGCCGCCGAAGAGCGTCCCGGCGAAGCCAAACGCCAGCACGTCTTCGCTCAAGCGTGACATGTCGAGATTCAGCCGCGCCACTTCCACGCCCGCACCCAGGCGGAAGTTTTGCAGGACGAGGTCGCGGTTGGTGTAGCGGGCTTCGGCGTTGAAATCCCGCCACGTCTGGAAGCCGGGAAGCTGGATCAGCGCCGCGCGGACAAAGCCTGCGCGCTGCGGATCGAACTGGAGATGGAAGTTCTCGATGACGAGATCTTCCGCCGGTCGGCGCGCCGTGAAGTTGAGGTTCTGAATCACCAACTCCCGCGGAATGAGCGCGGGGAATTTGAACGATTGCTCCTCCCGGGCTTTTTCGGGCGGCAGGTTTTTGGCCGGATCGATCACCACCTGGACGTCCACCAGGGCGGCGCTTTCCAAAAACCCCGGCAGCCCCTGGCGGATCAGGCCCCAGAGCGAATACTCGAGCCGGAGCGATCCGATCTCGAGCCGTTCGACCGGGCCGGATTCGGTCGGCGTGCCCACAAGGTTCCGGATGCGCAGACTGGTGAAGATCGAGCCATCGATCTCGTAGCGGAGTTCGAGATTTTGCTGCTGTGCGCCGCGGGCGATGAAGTAGCGCGTGAAGCGGAAAACGAGCGGCCGGTGAAAGACAGCGGCGAGGACGACGAGGGCGAGGAAGACGAGACCGAGCCGTTTGAAAGTCATGCCAGTTGTCGGAGCACGAGGCGCACGAATGCCGGGAGTTCTCGGCGGCGACCGTCGCCTCCCCGGCCCGGCCTCGGAGCCGAGTCGGGAGGCGCTGAGCCGTCGCTGGAAAAAAGGTGTTCGGGGAAATTCATCGCAGGCATCCTCCGTGAAGCGTGTGTCCGCAACCTGTCGGCCGCATTAAAATCCCGTCATTTAAGCAGGGCCTGAGGGGAATCTCAGGGACGCGCCCCATCCGCTTAAGTCGATTCCTAGGTAGCTTCCTCTTCCCAGCCTATGCGCATCCTCCTGCTCGAAGACGACTCCCGAATCGGTTCCTTCATCAGCGAGGGGCTGAAGCAGAGCGGTTACGCCGTCGATCACCGGACGGACGGCGAGTCCGGTCGGGAGTTCGCGCTGCTGACGCCCTACGACACGGCGATCATCGATCTCATGCTGCCCAAGCTCGACGGGCTATCGGTGATCCGCGCATTGCGCGGCCAGAAGCAGACGCTGCCCATCCTCGTGCTCAGCGCGAAGACCGAGGTCGAGGATCGCGTCCGAGGGCTGGAAGCCGGGGCCGACGATTATCTCACCAAGCCCTTCGCCCTCTCCGAGTTGCTGGCTCGCGTGAGCGCCCTGATCCGGCGCTCCACGCAACCCGGCGAACAGAGTTTGCTGACCGCCGCCGATCTGACGGTGGATTTGCTCAAGCGCGAGGTGAAGCGGGGCGGGCAGAAGATCGAGCTGCAACGGCGGGAGTTTGCCCTTCTGGAGTATCTGCTGCGCAACCGCGGCCGCGTGGTGACGAAGATGATGATTCTCAATCACGTCTGGGACTATAGCTTCGATCCGCAGACCAATGTGGTCGATGTGCTCGTCTATCGGTTGCGCCAGAAAATCGACAAGGACTTCGAGCCGAAACTGATCCAGACCCTGCGCCGGAGCGGCTATGTTTTGGACGCAGGTTAGGCACTTCACGCGGACGATCGGCTTTCGCCTGAGCTTTTGCTACGGCGTGCTTTTTGCGGCCGGGGCTCTGGTTCTCTTCGGGTTCATCTACGTTCTGTTGCGCTCGACGCTGGACCGCAAAGATCGGGAACTCGTCGAGGTGCGGCTCCAGATCTGTGCGTCGATCTACCAGTATCAAGGCATCGCCAGCCTGCGCGAGTGGCTCACGGTGGCGAATGAGGCGCGGCGGCAAAAGACCTACTTTCACCGGGTCACGGACGCTGCGGGAGGCTCGCTGCTGCTCGTCGTGCCGGAGCATTGGGATGCCACGGACCTCCGGCTGCTGCCCGACCCGGCGCCGCAGCGCTCGGATCAAGTGTGGGAGCGCGTCGCGCGCGATGAGTTTCTCGATATCAGCGTCGTCACCGGGCGGCTCCCGGACGGCGCGACCATTCAAGTCGCCCGCCGCACCAGCAGTCACAGCGCGCTGCTCGAACGCACCCGCCGCATCTTCGCCCTCGTGCTCGCTCCTACCGCGCTCGTCGGGATGGCAATTGGCGCATTCGCCACGAGGAGGCTGACCAAGCCGCTGCGGCAGCTCGCCGACGTGGTGCGCGAAATCATTAATACCGGCCGGTTGGAAGTGCGCGTGCCGATCCGTCGTGCCGACGACGAACTGCAGGACCTGATCGTCCTCTTCAACCGCATGATCGAGGGCAACGAGGGGGTGCTCCGAATGATGAAGGAGACGCTCGACAATGTCGCTCACGACGTCCGCACCCCGCTGACTCGCTTGCGGGGCATTGCGGAAAGCACCCTCCGCGAAAAGGACCTGCCCGAGGCGTGCGCCCAACCTCTGGAGGAATGCATCGCCGAAACCGATCGCATCCAGCAACTCATCCAGACCCTGCTCGAAGTGGCGCGCGTCGAGAGCGGCGTCGCCGAACCGCGGCTCGAGCGGGTGGACATCGCCGGCGTCGTCGAGGATGCGGTCGGCTTGTACGAGCACGTGGCGGAGGAAAAGGGCATCGACCTGCGCTTCGCTCCCCAGCGCGATTGCCACGCCACGGTGGACCCGGTCCGGTTGCGCCGCGCCTTCGCCAACCTGCTCGACAACGCCGTCCACTACACGCCGCCCGGCGGTGCGATCCAGGTGAACGTCGAGTGCGGGGGCGGCGACGTGACGGTCCGCATCGAGGACACCGGCGTCGGAATCAGCGCCGAAGATCTGCCGCGCGTCTGGGAGCGGCTTTATCGCGCCGACAAGAGCCGCGCGGATTGCGGGCTCGGGCTCGGGCTGAGCCTCGTCAAAGCGATCGTCGAGGCGAACGGCGGCCGCGTGAGCGTGCAGAGCACGCCGGGCCAAGGCTCGGAATTTATGGTCACGTTGCCCGCGGAGGCCGCGGCCGGGAGCTTCACGGCGACTCCCCAGATGGCCGGTCGGCGAGGTGACGACGCTCCACATCTGCAATCGGTTCGCCTTTAAAAAGGACGGACTCGCTGTGCGAAGCCAGCTCGCCCCCGTAAAGGCCGATCATCGCGACGAGCCAGGCCCAGACGACCGCGGCCACCACCCCGGCGAGCGAGCCATAGACGACATTGTGCTGGGCGAGCGACTCCACGTAGCTGAGAAAAAGCGGCTGGGCAGCGAAGAAAACCGCCGTGGCGACCACCGCACCGACCAGCGCGGCCCGCCCGCACGGCCGTCGCGCCGGGACGAAGCGATAGACCAGCGCGAAGGCGAGCAACACCAGCACGACCGGCACCCCATGGACGACCACCGCCGTGATGAAGCCGCTGCCCGCGGGAAGAAACCCCAGCGCCGACTGGAGAAGGCGCAGCAGCAGCGAGGAACTGAGCGCGAGCAGGAAGACCAGGCCGAGCGTCAGCAGCATGACCAGCCGCACCAGGGCGCGCTTGAGAAAACCGTACGAGTCTTCGACTTCAAAAGCCGCGTTCAAGCCGCGGGCGATCGCGCCGAAGACGAGCGTGCCCGTCCAGAGCAGAGGCAGGATGAAAAGCAAACCGCCACCGCGCCCCGCATCGAGTGTGTTTTTCACGATGCTTTCGATCTGCGCCTCACCTTTCGGAATGAAATTGCCGAGCAGTTCCAGCGCCTGCGACACCGCCCATTGGGCATCGATGAAGTAGGAAGCGATCGACCCCGCGGCGAGGAGCAGCGGAAAAATCGAGAGCAGGCTGTAGTAGGCAATCGCGGCCGCCCAACTGGGTCCATCGTCCTTCAGGAACGCCCGGCCACTGAGCACCAGCAGCCGTCCCAGCAAGCCCAGCCGTTTCCAGGAGAGCCAATGCCGGAGATTTTCAGATCGAGACATCGGGCAAATACGGCGAGAGATCAGCGACCGCTGGTGTGGTCCGTTGAGGACTGGAGTTCAAGGTGTATTTTCCGAGCGGGAAACCGGGGGAGCGGATCGGGATGACGGCTTTGTAATCGCGGCCCGCACCGCCGGAATGCGGGAGCCGTGCGATCCTGCCAATATGAAACGCATCGCAGCTTGCGCCATCTTGCTCGGGGTCACTATGGCGTCCGCACCCGCGGTTGAATACCCGCCGCAGCCGAGCGCACCACCGGCGCATATTCGCACGGATGAGGAAATCAGAATCGCCGTGGTGAAAGGGGTGGTCATCAATCCGAATGTCTTCGCCGCGGATTTGCGCGTGTCGGTGAAGGAGGGGGCGGTCACGCTCACCGGAACAGTTCGTGACGAGTATGCCAGGACCGTCGCCAAAAAAGTCGCGTTGCAGGTGCCCGGAGTACTATCGGTGAAGAATCTCCTCACGCTCCGGCCAGCGGCCCCCTGAAACCAAAGTGCCGGGCGCCGCGGTACTCCTGCTTCCCCCCGGTTGGAGATCACGCCCCGGCCGCCCAGCGGTTCGTCCAGTGCCCCGGCTGCCAAATCATCCGGTAGCCTTGCTGAAGAAACTCGCCCTCCCGCCAAACGGCACCGGGCCGCGGGCGCTCGGCCCAGCGGCCGGCCATCCACACCCAATCGTTGTCCTGCCAACTCCAATGACCTTTGATCCAGACATAGTTCGGATTCGGCGAGACGGTGACCCGCTCCGTCCGTGCCGCGGGAATACGCCGCGTCACCACCACCTCGCGGCGCGAATTGCTGCCCACCATCGCATCGTCACCGACGACGCGATCCGCCCGCGTACTACGCCCATCACTGACACAGCCCGCCGCCAAAACGCTGGCGCCTAACATGGAGAAGATTTGATTTTTCATAAGAATAGCTGGTGCCAATGGGTTCGTCGGAAGCGCGTCCCGCGAGCGTGAATATCGAACGGAAGGCTCCTCCATGACATACTTGTAATCCGCCAGCGCCGGGGCCGCGGCGGTGACGGGCGACTGACGAGATGGTGTCGCAGCAAGCGGCGTCACCGGAGAAGAAAGGCCGGTCGGAATAGCGCGCGCGAAACTTGATGAACACCGCGCGACATGATTTTCGAAGACGTCATCAGAGTCATAGGCACGATCATCGAGGCCTTCGGGGTCGGGGTGATCGGGATCGGGATTGTGGCGGGTTCGATCCGCTACCTGCGCCATCTGCGGACCGCGCCGGACCAGGCCTATCAAATGTACCGGCAGGGATTGGGCCGCTCCATCCTCCTCGGGCTTGAACTGCTCGTCGCCGGCGATATCGTCCGCACCGTGGCCATCGATCCCACTTTCACCAGCTTGGGTGTGCTGGCCGTCATCGTCGCGGTGCGCACTTTTCTGAGCTGGTCGCTCGAAGTGGAATTGAAAGGACGCTGGCCCTGGCAGGGGCGCGCGGCTGATGAGAAGAAACGCAACTCTGGGTCGGACGAATGAACAACGGTCTCAGACCCGACCAGATGGCGGATGCGATTTCATCGGAAGTCGGCGGAGACAGAAAAAGCGGAGACACGCGGAATCGG
>JBBQIZ010000155.1:0-10585 GCA_038325425.1 Chthoniobacterales bacterium | reverse complement strand
GATCGACGTTGCTGCCGAGGAAGGAAACGCCTTCCTGCCGATCGGGCAGCGGCGTGCCGCTGACGTAGTCGCCATCGGCGGCTCCTCCTCCGCCGCCGGAGGTCTTTTTCTTGGCGCAGCCGGACAAGGCGAGTGCGGAGGTGAGCAGGGCGACGGAGAGGAGACGGGTGAGTTTCATGGCGGAAGAAGAGAATGAGGACGAGGGAGAGGGAGAGTTTTAGCGCGACCAGGTGGGCTCGGAAATTTTACCCAAGCCGCTGACGACTGTTGTCTTCTGGCCGGTCTGCGCGTCGAGCAAAATCACCGATCCGCCCTCGGCGTAAATGAGATGCCGCGAATCCGCGCCCCACGCTGGACCCTGGCCGGAGCCCACGATGCGCACGTTGCCGCTCGCGAGGTCGAGAATGGCCACGGAGAAACCGCCGCTGCGCACGGTGAACGCGACTTTCTTGCCGTCGGGCGACCAGTTCGGTTCGGTGTTGTAGCCGTGGCCGGTGCTGAGCAGGCGTCCGCTGCCGCCGCCGCTCGAAATGCGGAAGAGCTGCGGGCCGCCGCGGTCGTCGCTGGAGTAGATGATCTCGATCCCATCGGGCGACCAGGTGGGCGAACTCTCGACGCCCGGCGTGCGGGTCAGCCGGCGCGCGCCGCCGCCGCCTGCGCCGGTGACGTAAAGCTCGGGATTGCCGTCTTTGCTGATGATCACCGCGAGCTGGCGGGCATCGGGGGAGTAGCTGGCGCCGGTATTGGTGCCAGGAAATTTGATGATCCGATTGCGCGCGCCGCTCGCGAGATTGATCTCATAGACGTCGGCGTAACCGCTCTTGTAGCCGGTGTAAACGAGCGTGCTGCCGTCCGGGCTGAGCCGCGGGCCGACGCTGATCGTGCCGTCATTCGTGAGTTGGCGCACGCCCGCGCCGTCGGCGTCGGCGGTGTAAATTTCCTTCTTCCCGGTGCGCGTGCCGACGAAGGCGATCCGGGTGTTGGCGATGCCTTTGTTCCCGGTCAGCGTCTCGATGATGTCGTCGGCAAACTGATGCACCTTGCTCCGCGCGCTGCCGCTGTAGGACTTGCTCAGCACGGTTTTGCCGGCGCCGTCGGTCACGCTGCCCGCGAGTCCGCTGCCGCTGGAGTTGCCGCCGATGACGAACCCCGCGCTCGCCGCCGGCACGAGATTGAAGTAGCCGGACATCGCCAGGTCGTTGCGCAAAATTTTCGCCGCCGCCGCTCCATCCGGGCCGCTCAACGACCCGATGGCGAGCGGGATTTTATCGCTCTTGCTGATCGTGATCGTCGGTGTTTCCTGCGCGCTGGTCAGCGGGGCGCAGGTAAAAAAGAGGGACGCGAAAAGGACGGACGCGCGGGAGATTTTCATGGCGGGCGGAGGCTAGCGGAAAAGTTCGGCGGGAGGAAATGGGAATGCGGAAACATTCGGAGGGACGCGCTCCTGCGCGTGCCCCATTTTTGGCGGAATGAAAATTTGGGAGCGCGCTTTAGATAAAATTTGGGAGCGCGCGGGAGCGCGTCCCTCCGGGGGGAAACGCACCTCATCAACCCTGGTCGAGTTTGAAGGCGACGTTCACCTCGAAAACGCTCCCGTCGCCCAGTCCGGCGGGGAGCGGATCGATCTGCTGCACTTTTTCCGCGGCCGCCATGACCGACTGATCCATCACCGTGTCCCCGGAAGATTTCACGATCTCGCGCCCGAGGATCGTGCCGTCCTTGCTGATCCGCAGTTTCAGCGTGGTCACGAAATCCTGCGCCCCGCGGATGATCGACGTCGGCTGCTCCCAGCGCGTGTGGAAGCGGTCGTGAATCATCGAAAAATACCAGCCGAACTCGGACGTGCCGGAACCGCTTCCAACCTTGCCGGGGCCTTTGGCGTTGCCGGTTCCCGGACCGTTGCCGCCCGGCGAACTGGCCGAACTGCTCGATTTCGCCGTGCCGTCGGTTTTGGCCGTGGCCGGCGTGCTCTTCGGTTCGGTTTCCGAGGACGACTTGGCTTTCGGGGTCGCCGCGCTGCTCTTCTTCGGCGTCGGTTTTGGCGTGGCGGGTTTCGGTTTCGGCTTCGGCTTGGGCGTGGTTTTGGGCGTCGGCTTCGGGGTGGATTTGGGCGTGGGCTTCGGCGTCGGGGTTGGCGTGGCGGGCTTGGGGGTCTCCGGCTTTGGCGTCGGCGTCGCGGGCTCGGGGGTGGCTTTCGGCGTGACGATTTCACTCGGCGCCATCGGTGGCGGCACGGCCGCCACTTCGGGCGGAGGTTTGACGGGCGGGGGTTCCGGCGGGGGCGGCGGTTCGGGTTCGGGCTCCGCCGCGGCGGGAGCGGGTTCACCGGTGATGTCGCCGCCGCCGAGCGAACCGCCATCGAGCCAGATCACCTTCGGGACTTCCGGCTTTTCGCCGAGCACGCTGAAGACATAGATCACCGCGACCAGCGCCACGTGGATCAGCGCCACGATGACGATGTTTCGGCGAAAGGGGCGATCGGGGCGCATGGGAGCAGTCAAGCGAGGCGGGCGGCGTTTCCGCATCCGACGACGCCCGGGCGATCCGTGTTCACGGGAAATCGCGCGGTGCGCGGGTTCACGGCGTCTCCGGATTGGTGACCACCCCGACCTTGCTGATCTTCGCGCGCTGCACCACATCCATCAGGTCGATGAGCTTTTGCACCGCCAATTCCTTGTGCGAACGAATGACGACCGCGATCTCGGGCTGCGCTTCCTTCATCGCGAGCAGCCTGCTTTCCAGCTCCAGCAGCGTGGTCGGCGCGGTGTTGAATTCCACCCGCCCGTCGCGGTCGATGGCGATCGTCTGCACCGCGCTCGGATCGATCGCGTTCTGCGCCGCTTCGCTCGATGGGATGACGAGATCGACGCTGTTTTCCATGAGCGGCGTGGTGATCATGAAAATAATCAGCAGCACGAAGGCGAGGTCGAGCAGCGGCGTGACGTTCAACTCGTTCAGCGTCTGCAGCGAGTGGCGGTCGGAGAAACGGCGCACGGTTTATTTCCAGCCGCGCGAACGCTCGCCGGCGTTGTGATCGACATATTTGTGCTCAAACTCCGAGGAGAGTTCGGCGGCGAAATTGTCGAGCTCGACGATCGTCCCGCGGATTGTGGTGACGAGAAAATTGTAGCCGAACATCGCCGGGATGGCGACGAGCAGGCCGGTGACGGTCGTGATCAGCGCGGCGCTCACGCCGGGGGCCATCGCCGCCAGATTCGCCTGCCCGGCCGCGGCCACGCCGGCGAAAGTTTCCATCACCCCCCAGACCGTGCCGAGCAGCCCGAGAAACGGCGCGCCGCTGACCGCCGTGGCCAGCACGATCATCTGCGATTCCAGCTTCAGCGCGGTTTCGCCGACGGCCCGCTCCATTGCCGTGGTGACCACGCGCATCTGCGGCGGCGAGACGCGCGGCGCGCTGTCGAGCCGGGCGCGAAAGGTTTCATCGACTTCCGAAGAACCGAGCAACTGGAAACACAGTTCCTTGCAGCCCGCTTTATAGACCGTGAAAACCGGCGCGCCTTCAAACCGCATGCGATCGGTGTAGATGCGCAGCGGCTGGCGATCGGCGCGAAAGAGCTCGAGAAACTGATCCTTCCGTCGTTGCGCGTGGCGGATCATGCGGAACTTCGTGACCATGACCGTCCAACTGAAAATCGACGCGACGAAGAGCGCAAAGAGGACAGTTTTGCCGGGCAGCGTCGATTGCTCGAAGGCATAAATCAGGCCGCCGTCGGCGTTGGCGAGGAAGAGAGGGAAAAGCGTTGCCGCCATGCGCAGGTGATTGCTTAGTGAAAGCCGCCCTTCGCTCAAAGACAAACTGTGAAAATCCTTCGCGTCGTCCTTTTCGCCACCCTCCTCGCCGGCCTCGCCCACGCGGCGGAAAATCGCTACGACCTGTTCGGGCGGACGCTGATGCCGTTCGTGAATCTCTTCGCGAAACACACCTCGAACCCGAATCGCGCGCTGCAGCTCACGGGCCGGCTCGAGCAGATGACCGATGTGCCGCCCGCGCTGATCGGCAGCACCGCGGAGCTCGCGCTGGAGTATCCCGACAAGGTGCGGCTGCGCGCGCCGCTGCTCGGCGAAGGCGTGACGCTCTGCCGCCGCGGTCAGGAAGTCTGGGCGTATCCGGCGAGCAAAATCCAGCCGCTGCTCGAAGCCGCCGCGGCGGCGAAGAAGCTGCCGAAGCTCGACAAAAAAGCGCGCCTCGAACCGTTCGAGCTGCCGATCCCGGAAAAGCAGCTCATCTTCCTGCCCGCGCTTTTTCAGGTGAAGGAAATCGGCACCGAACCGCTTGCTGGCGAACCCTGCCGGGTGCTCGATCTTTTCCTCATGCCCGAGCTGGAAAAATCGCTCAAGGCGCGCGGCTGGGGCGCGCGGATCTGGGCGCGGCCGGACGCGCGGCTGGCCCGGCTTTCGCTCGTCCGATCGGATTGGAACATGGTCGTGCGCTTCGAGCGGATGGAATTTTCGCCCAGTCTGCCCGCGAGCACCTGGGAACCGACGCCGGAGCAAGCGAGCGATGTGCTCATCCTCGACGCGCCGCGCTACCAACAGCTCCTCGAGACGTTCGTGAAATAACCCGGAGGGACACGCTCCCGCGTGCTCCCCAATCTCGGACGCGCCGGAGGGACACGCTCCTGCGTGTTCCCCAATCTCGGACGCGTCGGAGGGACACGCTCCCGCGTGTTCCCCAATCTCGGACGCGCGGGAGCGCGTCCCTCCGAATCAGGCCAGATCCGGCAGCGCCGTTTCCGCGTCGCCGAATTTGCCCATCTTCAGGCCCATCCGCTCCATCAGCGCGAGGTGCAGGCGGCAAAGCTTGCGGTTTTCATCCTTCGAATAGTCAAGCATCCGCCCGCCCTTGAGCGTGCCTCCTCCACCGCCCGCGAGCAGCACCGGCAATTGCCGCGAGTCGTGCGCGTTGCCGTCCCAGAGGCTGGACGTGAAAAGGATCATGCTGTTGTCGAGCAGCGAACGTTCGCCTTCGTCGGTCGCCGCCATCTTCTGCAACGCCTCGCACCAGAGCTGCATGTGGTGTTGGTTGACGCGTTGGTATTGGTCGAGCCGGGTGGCGTCGTTGGCGTGGTGCGACAGTTCGTGGATGCCGCCCTTGATCCCGCCGAGGAACCCGAAGTTCATGTTCGAAAGATCGTTGTTCATCATCATCGTCGCGACGCGCGTCCGATCCATTTGGAAGGCCAGGACCATGATGTCGAACATCATCCGCAGATGTTCCTGCGGATCGGTCGGGATGCCCGCGGCGGGACGCGGGAAAGTCGGCGCTTTGACCGAGGGCTGCCAGCCCTGGCCGCCGGTGTTCTGGATGCTGAACTGTTCGGAGCGTTCGATGCGCTGCTCGAGTTCGCGGACCGAGGTGAGATATTCGTCGAGCTTCAGCACGTCGCGGCGGCTCAGTTTCGTGCGCAGCGTTTTGGCGTCGCTGTTCACGATATCGAGCACGCTCTTGTCGCGTTTGCGCTGCGAACCATCGTCGAAAAGCTGATCGAAGGCCTGCTGCGGATAGATTTCCTTCGGTGCCGGCGCGGTCGGGCTGCTCCACGAAACGTAGGCCGAGTAAATCGACGTGTAGCCGCTGTCGGTGCTGTATTTCGGCCCTTCGGTGCCGAGGACGATCGACGGCATCGGCGTGGCTTTGCCGACTTCGCCGGCGATGATCTGATCCATCGTCGTGCCGACTTCCACGTCGGTCGTCGTCTGCTTCACGGTCAGGCCGGAGAGCACGTTCATCTTCGGGTAATGTCCGCCCGGACCCGCGACGGTCGTCGGATTCCACAGGCCTTTGAAGACGAGCAGCTTGTCCTTCACCGGCTCCAGCGGGCTGAGCGTTTTCATCAGTTCCATCCCGCCCGGCCCGTTCGTCGCGCCCCAATGATGCGGGTTCACGCCGTTGCCCATGAAGACCACCGCCAGTCGCCGTGGCGCGCCGGTCGCGCCGGCGACACCGGGCGCCGTGCCGGCATTGCCCGCGACCGTCGCGCCCCACGCGCTCATCGACTCCAGCCAAGGCAGGCTGAGGGCGACGCCGACGCCGCGCAGGAAGTGGCGGCGGGAAACTGAGGCAGCGGAATTTCTCATGGTCGTTGCAATAAGCTTTCAGCGCAGTCTCCTCTTAGGCGGGCACTCCGTCAAAAGCGGTTATCCTTACGCGCGCGGGTGGCGCAGCGCCTCGAGTTCACGTCGGAGCGGCAGCCAGTAGGCGCGGTCGGCGGCGCGTTCAGTGCGCTCTTCCGCCAGCAGCGCATCTTCAATTTCCTCGAAGGTTCCCGCGGCCACTTGCCCGAGCAGCGGCCGTGCGGGTTCGGCTCTCTGACACTCTGCGGGGAAGCGCTGCGCCAGTTCGCGGAGCAATTCGATACTCCGCGCTTCCAGCAGCCAGAACTGCACCTGTCTGGAAGTGGGCGCGGCTTCATGGGCGGCGTAATCAGCTTCAATCAGCCGCCGGATCATCGGCCAGTCCTTGTCGCGTTGGGTTTTTTTGGCCGCGACCAGATCGGGCAACGACAGCAGTTCGTAAACCGCCCCATCGTCGCTGCGCAGTGTCGTCCGGCGTTCCCACAACTCGGCAAACGGGGCCACGCCCCGCATCCTCGCCATGACATCCACGCGCAGTCCCGCCGCCTCCGGATGCTGACAGCGGAAATGCACCGCGTGCCCGCGTTCCAAATACTCCGCGCTGAAAGGTGGCACCGCGATCACGCTGGCCTGCAACTCCGTCACCGCGCGCTGCAACCGCGCGAGATTCTCCGGATCGGCCAGGATCGCGAAATCCGTGTCGCGGCTAAATTCCGCCGCGCCGTAGAATACGCAGGCCTGTCCCCCCATCAACAGGGCGCGCACCTCGCAGCTCTGGAAAATCGAAAGGACTTTGCGAATCGGGTTCGGAATCAAGGCTGCCTCCTTGGGCGAGATATTGCGCCCAGAGTTTTTCGCTCGCCTTCCACCGCTCCAGCGGAGTCAGGCGATACCAATCGAGTTGTTCCTCGGGCGTGTCGGAAAACATCGGAGTGAGCCTGCCACACCGCGTGGGGCGGGCAAAGGGCAAGTTTCCCGGCTATTCATTCCGCCGGTTCTGGAACTGGCGGCTTTGCGCGATCGTCAGCACCGCGGTCGAGAAATGGCCACCGGTTTTTTTCATCTCCGCGCCCATTGTTTCGAGCAGCGGTTTGTCGCTCGGCAGGATCGCCCGGCCCAGCGCGTAGCCGAGGAGTTTGCGGTTGAGCAGGTCGGTGAATTCCGTTTCCCGCGAGGCCAGATACGTGCGCAAGCCGGCGAGGCCGTGGAACTGCGGGCCGTTTTTGATCTGTGCGGAATCGTCGATCGCCTGGCCGGCGTCGTCCTTGGCGCGCAGCCGGCCGATGGCGTCGAAGCCCTCCAGCGCGAAGCCGAGCGGATCGATCTTGTCGTGGCACGAAGCGCAGGCTTTGTCGGCGCGATGCGCTTCGAGCCGGGCGCGCAGCGTGGTCGCTTTGCTCGCGCTGTCATCGAGCTGCGGCACGTCGGGCGGCGGCGGCGGCGTGGGCGTGCCGAGGATCGAGTGGAGCAGCCAGTGGCCGCGCAGCACCGGGCTGGTCCGGTGCGGATACGAGGTCTTGGTCAAAATCGCGCCCATGCCGAGCACCCCGCCGCGCTGGTGTCCGGCGACCGCGATCTTTTGGAAGCCGTCGCCTTGCACGTCCGGCACGCCGTAATGCGCGGCGAGGCGCGCATTGAGAAAGGTGTAGTCGGCAGTCAGGATTTCGCCAACCGGGCGGTCTTCGCGGATGAGATGGGTGAAGAACTCCACGACCTCGCGTTGCAGGTCGCGCTTCAGTTCGGGTGTGAATTCCGGGAATTTTTTCGGGTCCACATTCGCGCTTTTGGCGAAGCCGTGAAACTCCAGCCATTGCCCGGCGAACTCCTCGGCGAGCCCGATCGCGCGCCAGTCGCGGAGCATGCGCAGCACTTGCTGCCGGAGCACGTCGGGTTGGAAAATGCTGCCGTCAGCCGCGGCCCGGCGCAGCGCCTCGTCGGGCGGCGCCGCCCACAAAAAGTAACTCAGCCGCGTGGCGAATTCCCACGGATTGAGCCGGTGTTCGCCGGGCTGCGAAGCGTCTTCCAGCTTGAAGAGGAAGTTCGGCGAAACGAGCACGCGCACCAGTACTTCGCGCGCGGCGCTTTCGCGGTCGAGATCGCGTCCACGGGCCGCGGCATACCCCGCTGCGAGCTGATCGATGTCTTCCTTCTCCAAATGACGGCGCCACGCACGCGACGCGAAATCGCCGAGGTGCCGTTGCAGCGCTTCGTCCCATTCTTTGCCCGGCTGGGCGTTCGGCGTCCTGCTCCGCACCAGCCGCCAGTCGGTCATCATCATCTTCCAGCGCTCTTTTTCCTCCGGCGCGATCAGCGAAGTGAGCTGCGCGTCGCTGAAATAATAGACGCTCGCCGCGTTCCCGCCGCGCAGGAAGTTCCGCGAGATCTCTTCCAGCCGGCGCAGATGTTCGTCGGGGAAAGCCACCTTCATGATGCCGAACTCATGGCCGAGTTTGCGGATCGATGGCCCGCCGAGCTTCCAGATCGTCAGCACGCCGCCGAGGACTTTGGTCGGATCGGGCGGAGTGCCGGCGGTCGCCGTCCACTGCACGCTCGCCTGGTCGGCGTCAGGGCCGTCGATGTCGAGCTTGCCGCGGGCGCGGAAAAGTGTGGCGTCTTCGGGCAGCGGCAGCGCGAGCACGAGCGGCGCCTGCACGATGAGAGCGTCGGGTTTGGCCTCGCCGCCGCGCGGATCTTTCCCGAATTTTCCAAGGATCATCCCGGCTTCCGCGATGCGCGGCTGCAGCTTCGCGGAGTCCGCGCCGGGCTGAGCGAGCGCCTGTTGATCGGTGCGCAGACGTTCGCGCAGCCAGTCGAGATACGCCTGCTTTTTCTTCCCGCGTTCGAGGGCGAAACCGTCGAACGTGACCCAGTCGCCAGTATTGCCGTCGGCCACATCGCCGAGGACTAGGTGCACGACCGGTTGGCCCGAGACGTCGGTGCGGAAATCGTACGGCCGAATGCCATCGGAATCCTGCTGCCAGCGCTGCACGCCGCCGCCGGGATTGCTGTCCGGCCCGAGCCACGAACGCCGCTCCGCTGCGATCGCCGCGATCTTTTCCCGCACCACCGCCGGCACGGCCTGCGGCTGACCGGCGTCGGGCGGCGGCAGATCGCGCCAGGCCACGCGGGTCAGATCGAGATACCGCGAGACGAGCTTTTCGTTGGTCAGCAGCGTCCACCAGTTTTCCAGAAAGGGCAGCATTAGCCCGCCGTCCTTGGCCAGTTGCGCGAGCGACGGCGCGCCCGTCACTTCGCGATGTTTCCACTGCCAGGCCGCGACCATGTAATCGGCCATCCGCATCGCCGCGAAATCCTGCGGCAGGAACGGCTCCGACATCTTCTGATACCAGACGTAAAGCGCCTGCTCGGCCTGATCGCGAATTTGCTCCGGCCCGCGCAGACCGACGCGTTGCTTTTGAAAAACGATGCCCGCGCCCGGCAGGATCGTGGCGTGATCGGTCAGCTTGCGCGCCGCGGTGAGATATTTGTCGAGTTGCTGCGGGCTGGTGAAAAGCACGTCCCCGATGTTGGAAAACCCTTCGCCGCCGCCGCCATCGGGCGAGAATTCGCCGCCGAGTCCGTAGTCGATCCCGGTCAGGTCGCGGATCGTGTAATCGTATTCCGCATTGGTCAGCCGCCGGATTGTCACGATGCCCGGATCGCCCGCATTGGCCCGCGCTGCCGCTTCCAGCGAATGCCCGAGCCACTTCGTCAGTCGCTCCTTGTCGGCTGCGGCGAGCGGCGCGTGATCCTCCGGCGGCATCTCGCCGTGCTGCACCGTGTCGCGCACCTTGCTCCACAGCTCGAAATGGCCGCCGACCAGCGGATCGCCATCGAGCTTCTTCAGGTCCGTGCCGCCCTTCGTCTTCTTCCCGCCGTGACAGTCGTAACAGTTCTTCTCCAGCAGCGGCCGGACCTCGGTCCACTCCGCCACCGCACCGGCTTTCGCCGAGGCGGTCGTCAGCTCATTCGCCCACAAGCCCGCCGGGAAAAGCGCCAGCGCCGCGACAAAAAGCGGACGGCAATTTCGCGGCGAAGGGCAGATTATGGGCAGCATGGATCGGGAGTAAGCAAAAGCGCGTGGAGTTCGGCCACGGACGACCGCTCCGCAACCGGTTTCTTAGGCTTTGATCCGCCGTCCTGCGGGCGCGACCGCCGCGCTTTTCGGCGCCGAGACCCACGGCTTTTCGGCAGCGCCGAGAGTCATCAGCGAAGCGCAGATCGCGACGGCCTGCCGCGGCGACGACGGTGACTTTCATTGTTCAGCCCCTTTCCGCTTGCCGCCCTTCCGCCTCGCGGGTTCGCGATTCGGGTCGTAATCCGGGTTCGGTTTCGGCAGCGCGGCGCCGACGCTGGCGAGATAGTCGTGCAACCGCTTGGCGAGATCGTCGGCGATCTGCGGCTGCGCGCTCGCGAGATTCTTTTGCTCCCCGAGATCCGCGCTGAGGTCGAAGAGCAGCCGCTCGCCGGTTTCGTAGAATTCCAGCAG
>JBBQIZ010000154.1:0-10590 GCA_038325425.1 Chthoniobacterales bacterium | reverse complement strand
CGGCCGAGATGAAAACGACCCGCGGACGCCACGCCGCGCACCCGCTGCGGCATCAATGCTGGGCGCTGATCTTTGCCAAAAGCTCGACGCGCACTCGCGTGAGTTTCGAAGTCGGCATCCGGGAACTCGGCGGCGATGTGCTTTTCCTGAATACCCACGATGTGCAACTGGGGCGCGGCGAGCCGATCAAGGACACGGCGCGGGTCCTCGGGCGCATGATTCACGGCGCGGTCATTCGCACTTACGCGCAGGGCGACGTCGAGGAGTTTGCGGCGGAGAGCGGCATCCCGACGGTGAACGCGCTGACGGACGAAGAGCATCCGTGCCAGATCATCGCCGATCTGCAGACGATCCGGGAACGGCTCGGCGGCTTTGCGGGCAAGGTGGTGACGTTTGTCGGCGATGGTGCGTGCAACGGGCCGGTGTCCTGGATGTGGGCGGCGGCGCGCCTGGATTTCGAGCTGCGCATCGCGGCGCCGAAAGCGTATCAGCCCGACGCGGCGCTGGTCGCCCGGGTGGGGACGGATCGCGTGAGCGTGACCGACGACCTGGCCGCGGCGGCGGAAGGCGCCGATGTGCTTTACACCGACGTGTGGGTGAGCATGGGCAAGGAAGAGGAAGCCGCCTACCGCCTCGCGCAACTGGCGAATTATCAGATCGACTCCGCACTGGTCGCCAGGGCGAAATCTGGCGCCTTGGTCATGCATTGCCTGCCGGCGTACCGCGGGAAGGAGATCACCGAAGAGGTGCTCGAAGCGCATGCCGATACGATCTTCACCCAGGCGGAAAACCGCCTGCACGCGCAGAAAGCCATCCTCAGCCTGCTCGCGCGCCCGCTGTAGGCGGCGGCAGCTCCGCGTGGAAAAAGTGAAGACGCCCTCCTTGCGGAGAGCGCCTTCATTTGGAGGGCGATAAGCCGAATTCTGTGCCGGCGCGGTCGCCCGTGCCGGTGATGATCATTTCTCTCAGCCCGCCGAAGCGGACCGCCGCGGGTCTTGCGACCCGCTGATGCGACTAATACCCGGAAGCTGCCCGGCCCTCGCGACCTTGCGATCGCTCGGAACCAGGCGGGACGGGCGGCCCGTGCTCCCTGTTATGTCTTGCACCGCATGGGGTTTGTCGTGCCCCGTCGCTTGCGCGCCGGGCGGTGGGCTCTTACTCCGCCTTTTCACCCTGACCCGCGGCTAACCTTGCGGAAAACCGTGGGCGGTTTGTTTTCTGTGACACTTTCCATCGCGCCGGACTTTCGCCCGGCGCCTCCGCGTGTTTTACGCGGCATGCTGCCTGTGGGTGTTCGGACTTTCCTCTGCGGGCTTGCGCCCCCAGCGATCATCTGCCAACCGCGCGCATCTTCCTCCGTTCGCGGGCCGCTGCAATGGGCAATTTTCCGGATGCTGAGCCGCCCTCCCAGCCGACACCGAAAAAAGCCCAAAATAATTTCAGCAAAAGGCCGGCGGCGGGGTTATTTACGCAGAGTTCTCACTCCCAAAAATCATGTTCGGCACCAAACAAAAAAAGAAAGCAGCCTGGGTCCAAAGCGCACTGGAACGTTACGAGCGCCCCTTGTTGCAATACTCGATGAGTATCGTCGGCGAAATCGAGCGGGCGCGCGACGTGGTGCAGGAGACATTCATGCGGCTCCACAATCAGGAGCAGGAAAACATCGAAGGGCATCTTTCGCAGTGGCTTTTCACCGTCTGCCGCAACTGCTCGCTGAAGTCGCTGAAAAAGGAGGACCGCTACATTTACGTCGAGGCGCAGGAGTTTGAGCAGAAGCGCTGCGATGGGCTGACTCCGCTCATGGAACTGGAGCGCAAAGAGCGGATCGAGCGACTGATGGAAATGGTCAAGAATCTGCCCAAGAATCAATACGAGGTCGTTCGCCTCCGTTTTCACCACCATCACTCCTACCAGGAGATCAGCGAGATCACGGGCTTGAGCGTCGGGAATGTGGGCTTTTTGCTCAATGCCGCGATGCGTAATCTGCGCGGGAGAATGGATCGCGACGAGAAGGATGAGAAAATCGTCTATCTGAAGAAAGGAGTCGCCTGAGATGAGAAGCCAGATTTCTGATCAGGACCTTACGGATTACGCGCTCAACGAACTCGGACCCGATGAGCGGATTTATGTCGAATCGATGCTCGCGGTCTCGGAGGAGTGCCGGAACGACGTTTATGAAACGATCGATTTTGCAATGCTGCTCGAAGAAGGTTTCGAGCGGGAAGACGGGCGCGCCATTCCGGGACTGACGACGGAGCAGCGGCAGGCCCTGCTCAATGTGCGCGTGCCGAATCACTTTTTCCGGCGGACCGCAGCGGTCCTCGCCGCGGCCGCGGCCGTGGCTCTCGCGCTGGTGAACAAGGATCAATGGATGCCCAAGGGTCCTGTCTCCGGAGTCGCGCGGGTCGCCAGCCAGATGACCAGCCAAGTCGCGCACGCGGTGTCCGCTGCGGAAGGCGAAGACTTTGTCAATCAGTTGGCCAGCTTCCGCCGCCTGACGGAAGATCCGGCCAGGTGGCTGCCTTCCCATCCGCCCGTGGGAGCCGCCGTTTTTGGTCCTTCGACTTCGCTGAACATGGAAGTCGCTCCTCGCGCCGGACTCGACCTGATGCCTTAAATTTCCGGCGCGTGTGCTCACACGCTCCCGTTTTTAAACGCCGTTCGCCGCATTTCTTGCCGAACGGCGTTTTAGTTTTATAACCGCACCTTTCCACCCCCTTCATGCCCACGCCTACCGCCCCCACTTCTGAAGCTCGCGCCGCTCAAGAACCGATCGACGATCAAGCCGCCGCCAAACTCCTCGTCGATTCCTATGCGCGGATTGCGGAGGAAATGGGCAAGTTCATCGTCGGTCAGCACGAAGTCATCGAGCAACTCGTGATCGCCGTGCTCGCGGGAGGCCACTGCCTGCTCGAAGGTGTGCCCGGCCTCGCCAAGACGGCGATGATCCGTTCGCTCTCGCGGACCATGGATTTGTCCTTCCGGCGCATCCAATTCACGCCCGATCTGATGCCGGCGGACATCACCGGCACGGACATTATTCAGGAAGATCCGACGACCGGGCATCGGCGCTTCGTTTTCCAAAAGGGGCCGATCTTCACGCAGATGCTGCTCGCGGATGAAATCAATCGCACTCCGCCGAAAACCCAGGCCGCGCTGCTCGAAGCGATGCAGGAACATTCCGTCACCGTCGGCGGACACACGCTGAAACTCGAGGAGCCTTTCTTTGTCCTGGCGACGCAGAATCCGATCGAACAGGAAGGCACCTACCCGCTGCCCGAAGCGCAAAAGGACCGCTTCATCTTCCTCGTGAAGGTCGAATACCCGACGCGCGAACACGAGCGGCAGATCATCGCGCGGACGACCAGCACTTTCGAAGCCGATCTCCAACCGGTCATCAACGGCGCGCAGATTCAGCAGTTGCAGCGGGTCGTGCGCAAGGTGCCCGTGCCGGATCACGTCACCGACTTCGTGCTCGATATCGTCCGCTTTACCCGCCCGAACAATCCCGACGCGCCGGCGTGGGTAAAAGAGTTCATCGACTGGGGCGCCGGTCCGCGCGCCTGCCAGAATATCGTCCTCGCGGCGAAGGTGCGGGCGGTGCTGCGCGGCCGATTCCACGTGACCGACGACGACGTAGAAGCGCTCGCGCTGCCCGTGCTGCGGCATCGCGTGGTGCCGACGTTCAACGCCGAAGCCGAAGGCGTGAAAGTGGACGACATCATCATGCGGATCATCAAGGCGGTGCCGCGCGGTGAATCGAAGCGCGTGCTGTGATCGTGGCCTCGCCTGCGGCGCTGAACATTCAACATTCAACGTCCAACGTCCAACCTTCAACGATGCCAGCGTCGCACGTCGTCTGCATTGAACGTTGGATGTTGGATGTTGGACGTTGGACGTTTTCCCTCTGACCGTTGGCCATGGCTCACGTCAGCGACTTTCTCACCCCGTCCGATCTCCAGAAGATCAGCAACCTCCAGGTCGTGGCCCGGCAGGTCGTGGAAGGCTTTTGCTCGGGCATGCATCGCTCGCCGCACAAGGGTTTTAGCGTCGAGTTCAAGCAACACCGCCAGTATGTGCCCGGCGATGAAATCCGGCACATCGACTGGCGTGCCTTTGGTCGCTCGGACCGTTTTTACATCCGCGAATACGAGGAGGAAACGAACCTCCGCGCCACGCTGCTGCTCGATCTGAGCGGCTCGATGAACTACGGGAAAAACGGGCTGACGAAATATCACTACGCCACGCGTCTCGCCGCCTCGCTCGCCTACCTGATGATCGGCCAGCAGGACAGCGTCGGCCTCGTCACCTTCGACACCAAGATCCGCAAATACGTCCCGCCGCGTTCGCGCGTCTCGCATCTCCGCGTGATCATCGACGAACTCGAGCGCAGCGAACCCGGTGGCGAAACGGAACTCGGCGACGTCTTCCACGATCTCGTACCCAAGCTGCACCGGCGCGGGTTGCTGGTCATCATCTCGGATTGTTTCGGCGACGTGCCGGCGCTGCTCAAGGCGCTCGCGCACTTCCGTCACGCGCATCACGAGATCCTCATCTTCCAGATCTGGGACCGCGACGAACTGGACTTTCCTTTCAAGCAATGGACGCAGTTCGAGTCGCTGGAAACAGCCGGCGCGCAGCATCTGCTCGACCCAGCGCTGCTGCGCGAGGCGTACCTGGCCAACCTCGAAAACTTCCGCTCGGAACTGCTCCGCGGCTGCCGCCGGCACAAGATCGATCTCGTGCCGTTCGTCACCGATCAGCCCTACGCGGAGGCGCTCGCGGCGTATGTCAGTCGGCGGAGGACGCGCGGATGAGGAAGGGAGAACGTCCAACGTCCAACGCTAAACGTTCAACGCTCAACGTTGATGCGATTGCTCAGCCGGTCTTCGATTTGGAAGAACGCTTGCTTGAATACGCCGCGCGGATCATCCGGCTCGTGGACAGTTTGCCGGCGACCCGCGCTGGAAATCATGTGGCCGGCCAACTGCTCCGTTCCGGCACTTCTCCATTGCCGAACCACGGCGAAGCGCAGGCCGCGGAGTCCCGTGCCGATTTCATCCACAAGCTGGGTATTTGTCACAAGGAACTGCGCGAATCGCGCCGGTGGTTGCGCCTGATCAAGCGCGTGCCGCTCATCACGCCCGCTGACAAGCTCGATCCGCTGATCGAAGAAACGGCTGAGTTGATCAAAATCTTTTGGGCCAGCATTCGTACTGCCCAGCGTGAGGGAGGCATATCCGATCGCATGCGGGAGGACACCCCCGAAACGGAGGCGGCGCCCTCCGCGTTGAACGTTGAACGGTGGACGTTGAACGTTGGACGTTATCCCGATCCCCAATCGGCGAAAGGTTCCCGCCGATGAGCTTCCTCAATTTCGCCTTGCTCGGCGGCGTGGCCGCGCTGGCTATCCCGATCATCATCCACCTCTTCCACAAGAGCCGCTTTCAAGTCGTCAAATGGGGCGCGATGCACCTGCTCGAAGCCGTCCTCCGCACGAACCAACGCCGTGTCCGCATCGAACAAATCATCCTGCTCATCCTGCGCGCGGCGATCCCTGCGATCCTCGCGCTGTGCATGGCGCGGCCGGTCTGGAAAGGTGTGCAAAAGCTGATCGGCGAGGCCCGCACTTCGACCGTCATCCTGCTCGACAACAGCTACTCGATGGCCGCGAGTCGCGCCGGCACGACGAACTTCTCGCTCGCCCGGGACGAAGCGGGCCGCCTGCTGAATGAACTGCCGCGCGGTTCCGATGCGCAGGTCGTGCTCATGGGCGAAGGCGGCGCGCCGCTCGCCGATGAACCGACTTACGACGTGGCGCGGCTGACCCAGGCGTTGAAGCAAATCGAGGCGGGCTATGGGGCGGCGACGGTTCCGGCCGCCTTGGACTTTGCCGCTGGTGTCTTCGGCCAGATGCGCGAATCGAGCCGCAATCTGATCGTCATGACGGATTTTCAGCGGATCACTTTCGAGGCCACAGAGGACGCGCAGGTCGGCCAGATGCTCGACCGCCTGCGCCAGTTGCCGCTTCCTCCCGACATCACTTTTTTCGACGTGGGCAGCGAGGTGAAGGACAACGTCGCCATCGAGTCGCTGGACTTTTCGCGGCTGATGGTCGGGGTCGGTCAGAAGATCCAGGTCCGCGCCAATCTCCGTAATTTCGGCGACGCGCCTTACGAAGACTTGCGCGTCTATTTCAAAGCCGACGGCAAGGAGCGCTCGATGACGCAGGTCCGTCTCGGGCCGCGCGAAAAAGGGCAGGTGCTCTTCACGCACGTCTTCGATATGGCCGGTTCGCACACCGTCGAAGTCGTGGCTGACGCCGATCCGCTCAAGGCGGACAACAGCTATCTGGCGAGCATTCCGGTGCGTGACAAGGTGCCGGTGCTGCTCGTCAACGGCGATCCAAACGTCGAGCCGCTGAAGGGCGAAACCGACTTCGCCGAGATCGCGCTCCAGCCCTACAGCGCCACGGGCAAAGTCGCGCTCGCGGATCTCATCGCGACAAAGGTTATGCGGGCGGAGAATCTCGACGCGGCAGCGATTACGAACGCCGCGGTCGTGATCCTCGCCAATGTCCGCCAACTCAACGACGGTGTTCTCCGCACGCTCGAAGAGTTCGTCAAGAACGGCGGCGGACTGCTCATCTTCCCCGGCAACCGTGTTGATGTGGCGTGGATGAACGGCGCCCTTTTCAAGGAAGGCAAAGGGTTGCTGCCGCTCGCGGTCGGGCCGATTGGCGGCGATCTCAAGGAAAGCGCACCGTCCGTGGGGATCGTCGCGCAACGCTTCGAGCATCCGGCGCTGGATCTTTTCAACGACCCGCGCAACGGCACTGTGTCCGATGCGGCGATCAAGATGTGGTTCCGCTTGAAAGAGCCCGCGGCAGCCAGCGCGAACGCACCGACGGTGGTGGCGCGCCTGACCTCCGGTGATCCGTTTCTCGCGGAGAAGCAGTTCGGCGACGGCCTCGTGATTCAGTCCGCGGTGCCGGCCGACGCCGATTGGAGCAACCTGCCCTTGCGGCCCTCCTACCTGCCGCTGCTCCAGCGGCTCTCGATCTATCTCGCGTCCACCGTTTTTCCGCCGCGGAATCTGGACGTCGGCAAACCGCTGGTCGCGTTTCTGCCCGCGGCGGATGGCGGAAAGAAAGCGGCTCTCGAACTCCCGGATGGGATGACGCGGGAGGTGCCGGTGGTGAAGAAAGGGGAGCGCGGCGTCGTCGAGTTCAACGAGACGCAGCGACCGGGGCTCTACACGCTGACTGCGCCGAGCGGGTCGGTGACCCATTTCGTGGTGAACACTTCGCGCCGCGAATCCGATCTGCAAAAGCTGACCCCGACGGAGATCGCGGACTTCGCCAAAGCGCACAAAGTGGCGCTGGTCCGCTCCGGCGCGGAATACAAGCAACTCGACCGCACGCGCCGCTACGGCAGTGAATTCTGGCGTCCGCTGCTGTGGCTGCTCCTCGCGCTGCTGTTTCTGGAGTTGTTCCTGCAGCAGCGGTTTTCCCGAGTGCGTCGGTCCGCTTCCAGCAGTTCGGCGGGGTTCAAACGGGAAGTGGGGGCATGAGTTCCGAGAGCGTCCAAACCTCGCTGCGTTTCGTCGGCGACTGGCCGTGGTGGGCGGGCCTGCTCGGCGCGGTCGTGCTCGGGGCAGCGGCTTGGCTGCTTTATCGGCGCGAATTGCGGGCCGCGAGCTGGTGGCTGCGGCTGCTCCTGCCCGCGCTGCGGGCGCTTGCGGTCGCGATGATCGTCCTCATGCTCAGCGGGCCGGTGCTGCATCACCGCAAAGTCATCGGCCAGCTTTCGCCGCTCCTGCTTTTTGTCGATGGATCGAAGAGCATGGACCTGGCCGACGCCTCGATGGATGCCGGGCGAAAGATTCTCATCTTGCAACGGCTCGGGCTCTGGCGTTCCGACGCGGTGAAAATGGACCTGCCGCAGGCGGGTGAAGCGCTCGCCGGAGCGCAAACGCTGGCGGCCAAAGGCCGGAACACGACGAGCACGGATGCCGAGGACTGGCGCCAGCTCACGCGCGAGTTTGAAGCGAAGGTCAGCGAGGCGCGCGAAGCCATGAGCCGGGCGGGATTCGAGGCGGACCGGCAGGAAGCATTCGTGCGGGAACTCGGCGTCTCCGCTCGCGAACTGGCCAGCCGCGAAGTCCGTCAACTCGACGATCGCAATCGGGCGGCGCAAGATCTGGCCAAGCTCGGCGAGGCTGCGGGTCGCTGGCAGAAAGAGGTGAATGCGCGCTTCGATCGCGATCTTCAGCAGACGGCGCCCGGCGAAAATTCCCCGCTGAAAACGGCGCTGGCAAAGTTCGACGCGCTGCCGCGCTGGCAGCGGCTGCAGGCCTTGCTGCTGGAGGGCGAAAAGGAAAAACTGCTCGCAAAGCTTGGTGAGAAATTCGATGTGCGGCTGATCGAAATAGCCGGCGCGGAAGCGAAGAAGATCTGGCAGCCGACGCGCCAGGATTCGACACCGCCGACGAGCCTGCCCAAACCTGAAGGTGACATCAGCAACCTCGCGACCGCGCTGAAAAATGCCGCCGGGGGAGAGGGGAAACAACAAGGTGGTGCGGTCGTGCTGTTCAGCGATGGCCAGCACAACGAAGGCGAGTCACCGATCGAAGTCGCGAAGATTCTCGCGGGCCGTGGGCTGCCACTCTACGCGGTCGGCTTCGGCAGCCAGACGCGCCCGCGTGATCTCGCGGTGGTGAAGGTCGATGCGCCGGATTCGGTGTTCTTCGAGGATCGCGTCAACGGCACGATCACGCTCAAAGACGATCTGCCTGCGGGGTTGCCGTTCACCGTGATGGTGCAGGATGGCGACAAGGTTTTGTGGGAGCAGGCGCTGGTGTCCGACGGCAGTAATGTGCGTCAGATTCCGTTTTCATTTCCGCTCGGCGAAACGGTGAAGGAGCGGCTGAAGAGCCAGCCGAGCGGCACCGAGCTCACGGCGATTCCGCTGGAGTTGAAGGTCAGTGTTTCATCCGTCGAAGGCGATCGCGAACTCGGCAATAACGCCACGAACCTGCGGGTGCGCGCGCTTACGCAAAAGCGCCGCATCCTGATCGTCGACGGGCGTTCGCGCTGGGAGACGCGTTACCTGCGGAACATGTTCGAGCGCGATGAGCAGTGGCAGGTGAACGCATTCGTCACGGACGCGGCGGCGGTGCCGGGCGTGTTGCCGCGGGGCGACAAGGACGGGCAATTTCCCAACGATCCGGCGCTGCTCCAGCCGTACGATCTGATCATCTTCGGCGAAGTGCCGCGCGCCGCTTTCAAGGACGAGGAATTGACGTGGCTCCACGATTTCGTGGCGAAGCGCGGAGGCGCCATCGTTTTCATCGACGGCCCCCGCCAGCGGCTGAAAGAATACGAGGGAACTCCGCTCGCTGCTTTGTTTCCCGTCGAATGGAAGGGCGCCGGTTTTCGAGAGGCGAATCTAAAGCTGGCCCTGACGGAGCGCGGGGCATCACTCGCGCCTTTCGCGCTCTCGCCGGAAAAATCGCAGAACCTCGAGGTGTGGGGAAACCTGCGGCCGATACATTGGATTGCCGATTCCGCGGCGCTGCCGGGCGCGGAGACGCTGGTCGAGGCGCTGGCGGGTGGGAAGAAATGGCCGGCGGTGGTCGTGCGGCCTTTCGGCGCGGGCAAAGTGCTTTACCAAGGCTTCGACGATTCGTGGCGCTGGCGCTACGAAGTCGCCGATCAATATCACGTGCGATACTGGAATCAGGTCGCCAACTGGATGGCGGAACTTCCCTTTGCGGTGCGCGACAAACTCATCTCGCTCGATGCCGGCGCGATGACCTACCGGCCCGGCGATTCCGCGGATCTGCGCGTGCGGTTGCGCGACGGGCAGGGCCGTCCGGTCACGAATGCCGCGGTGGATGCCGTGCTGCTGCGCGAGGGCCGACGCGTGGCCACGATCCGATTGACGCCGGATGACAACGCGGGCGGGCTTTTCCGCGGACGCACCGCGGCGTTGGAGCCGGGGGATTACGAGGTCGCGGTGGAATCGGCAGCGATCGCCGAGCGCGATGCCAAGGCCCGGACGAGTTTCAAAGTGGAGCCGCTGGAAACCGGCGAACTGACGCAACTCAGCCTGAACGAAGAACTCCTCCGGCAAATGGCGGCGGTGACCGGCGGCGAATATTTGCGCGAGGAAAACGTGGATCGTTTGGTCGAACTGCTCGCGCCGATCAGCCAGGGGCGGGTGATCGAGAGCGATACGGTGCTCTGGCAGAGTTACTGGTGGTTTGTGCCGATCGTGCTCCTGCTGACCGCGGAATGGATCATCCGCAAACGCGTGGGGATGCTGTGAGCTGAGAAATAGAGCTCCAGGTTTGGCTTGTAGGGCGTCTCTGTGAGACGCCGGGCGGGTGCCGCCTCATACCATCTCCCGGAATCAATCGGACACTCTGCGGCCCTCTGCGTTCTTTGCGCCTCTGCGGTAAAACTCAGCCTACCCTCTACCGCAGAGGCGCGGAGCACGCCAAGGGCCGCAGAGGAAATGACGGCTGTCCGGTGCTCACTGTCAGGTTATTTACGAGAGATGGTATCACAGAGACGCCCGACAATTT
>JBBQIZ010000153.1:0-10841 GCA_038325425.1 Chthoniobacterales bacterium | reverse complement strand
TTAGCCCGGACACGTTCTTCTGCTTCTTCGGATACAACGAGTCGTTCGCTGGCCCGGAGGGCGTCGCGAAGTTCCAGGAGAACTACGAGAAGTATCTCGACGACATGGCGAAGAATTATCCGCGCGACGACACCAAGGCGGCGCCGCGGTTCGTGCTCGTCTCGCCGATCGCCTTCGAGCCGACCGGTGAAAAATTTCTACCCGACGGCGCGAAGGAAAACGCCAACCTCAAGCTCTACGCCGCCGCGGTCGGCGAAGTAGCCCGCAAACGAAACCTCGCCTTCGTCGATCTTTACGACGCGACGCTCGCGGACTTCACGCAGAAGGCGGGCATGCAGTTCACGACGAATGGCGCGCACACCAACGAGGATGGTGACCGCGAAGTGGCGGAAACACTGGATCGCGCGCTCTTCGGTACGACCAATTCGGCGAAGATCGGCTCACCCGCGTTCGAACGCCTGCGCGCCGCGATCAATGACAAGTCGTGGATGCACATGCAGGACTATCGCATGCTCAACGGCTGGTACGTCTATGGCGGCCGCAACACCCACGACAAGGAAACCTTCCCGCGCGAGTATGTGAAAATCCGCAAAATGGTCGAGGTGCGCGACCGCTACGTCTGGAACCTCGCGCAGGAGAAGCGGGTGGCCGCGAAGCCCGATGATTCCAAGACGGGCGAGCTGTTCGTGCCGCAGACGATGTTTGGCACGCAGCCGAAAAAGGAGCCACCGGTCATCAAATATCCGACGCCCGAGGAAAGCATCGCGACGATGAAAGTGCCGGAAGGATTCGAGGTGCAACTCGTGGCCAGCGAGCGGGAATTTCCGCAGCTCACGAAAGTGCACCAGATCAACTTCGACAACAAAGGCCGGCTCTGGGCGGCCTGCATGCCGACCTATCCACAATGGCTGCCGGGCAGCCCGAAGCCGAATGACCGCCTGCTCATTTTCGACAACCTCGATGCGAAGGGCAAAGCGCGGAAGATGACGGTCTTTTACGACAAACTCGTGTGCCCGACCGGCTTCGAATTCTGGAACGGCGGCGTGATCGTGGTCGATGAACCGCGACTGCTTTTCCTGAAGGATACGGACGGCGACGACAAGGCCGACCTCGTGGTCGAGCTGCTGGATGGCTGGGCGACGGACGACACGCATCACACGATTGGCGCGTTCGAGTGGTCGCCGGGCGGGCTCCTGCACATGCTCGAAGGCGTCAGTCTTTACACCGCGGTCGAGACGCCATGGGGACCGATGCGCCAGGCGGGCAAGGCCGGCTGCCATGTGCTCGACCCGCGTTCGCTCAAGCTCCGCCACTTCACCACGCCCGGCTACGGCAACCCGTGGTGCTACGTTTTCAACTGGTGGGGCCAGGGCATCGTGGGCGACGGCACCACGCCGCAGCAGCACTGGGACACGCCGCTCAGCACCGCGCCGTACGCGGGTCGCAAAGGCCTGAACACGATCTTCGACGGCGAAGGCATGCGCCCCAATGTCGGCACCGAATTTCTCTACACGCGGCAATTCCCCGACGAATGGCAGGGCAATTTCATCTTCGCCTGCGTGATCAATATGAACGGCCTGACGACTTTCACCGTGGGTGACGACGGCGCGGGTTACAAAGGCGCGCGCCGCAAGAAGAACGTGGACGGCAAACCCGTGCCGGACGATTTGCTCGCCGCTGCCGACAACATGGTCTTCCGCCCGACCGACCCGCAGATCGGCCCGGACGGCGCGCTGTATTTCGGCGACTGGAGCGCGGCGCTCATCGGCCACATGCAGTATTCGCAGCGCGATCCGAACCGCGACAAAAAGCACGGGCGCCTCTACCGCCTGGTGTACAAAGACAAGCCGCTGCTCACGCCGGCCACGCAGTTTGGCAAACCCGTTTTCGACATCCTCGAACAGCTCAAGGAATACGAGTCCCGCACCCGCTACCGCGCCCGCCGCGAATTGCGCGACCGCCCCACGCCCGAAGTGCTCGCGCAGGTCAACCGCTGGGTCGCAAACCTGAACCCGACGGACAAGGAATACGACCGCCTGCTCCTCGAGGCACTGTGGGTTCAGCAAGGCCACCACGCCGTCGATCCCGCGCTGTTGCAGAAAGTGCTGCGCACCCAGACCGGCGAAGCGCGCGCCGGCGCGACGCGTGTCCTCGCCGACGAATGGGAGTACATCCCGAACGCGATGGACCTGATCAAGACGCAGATCGTCGATGAATTCCCGCGCACCCGCGTGGAGGCGATCCGCGCGCTCAGCTTCGTCCGCACCAAGGAGTCGGTGGAAACCATGCTCCTCGCCACCAAACACCCGCGCGATTACTGGATCGATTACACGCTGCAGATGTCGCTCGGCGCGCTGGAGCCGGTTTGGAAACCGGCGTTTCAGGACAACCAGATCGCGCTCAACAATCCCAAGGGCCTCGAACTGCTCAAGGAATCCGAGGAGCTTTCCAAGCCCGGCGGCGCCGCCACCGTCGCGCTGAAGCGCTACCTCACCACGCCCGGCCTCCGCCACGCCGAGCAGCAGGACTTGATCAAGGAAATCGCCAAGGGCAAAGGCAACGCCGACAGCGGCAAGGCGGTCTTCCGCCGGATCTGCATCGCCTGCCACAAATTCGGCAGCGAAGGCATCGAGTATGGCCCGGCGGTGAACGGTGTAGCCTCGCGCCTCAAGCGTGAGGAGATCGTCGAGTCGATCCTCGAACCGAACGCGAAGATCGATCCGAAGTTCGTCACGACGAACATCGAGACCAAAGACGGCGGTTTCTTTACGGGCTTCGTCACCGCGGAGACGCTCGAAGTGGTGACCCTCGCCGTCGCTGGCGGAATCAAACAGGAGATCAAGATCGCGGACCTGAAAAAGCGCGAGACGGTGAAAGTGAGCAGCATGCCCGAAGGATTGGCCAACGGTATGTCGCCCACCGAGTTCCTCGACCTCATCGAGTTCCTCGCGAGCATGAAGAAATAGCTCCGCCTGACGCGGACGGCCACCTCACCTTCCCCGCCCGCGAGACGGGAGGGCCTTCTTCCGGTCCGGCGAATCCCGACGGACGACGCATCATCGCGCGTCGCATCCTCCGACGCGTACGAATCTGAAGGATTAAAATTACTGATTGCCACCGCCTGCTTGATTAGTCTAAAAGCGCATCACGTTTCGCGAACCTGAGCCGTCGCGAATCGGCCAACCAAACTAAACGTTCGGAGGAGAATGAATGAAATCGCTGCATCTCATCGTGGGAGCCTGCGGGCTTTTGTTGGTCCTGAACCTGAGTGGCTGCAAACCGAAGCCCATCATCACCAGCGACACGCTGGACGATAGCGACGGCGGGAAGAAACCGGAGGACTTCCCGGAGCTGGCGGTGGATGTCTTCGCGGGGATGGACAAAGGCGCGGATCTGGGGCCCGATGAGATCAAGGGACGCAACACGTGGAACCTGTGGTGCGGCGGCAATGAGCAGTTTTGGGACAAGGTCGCGCGGGAGGGCTTCGGTCTGTTCGATCTTTTAAAGACGATCGATTCGCGGGAACGCGCCCAACGCTTGGAGAAGCGCGGACTCATCAACCAACCGGACTTCAAAACGCCGGCCAAACCGGATCAATACGGGTTGTGGATCGACGAGGGGTCGGAGCCGGCGGGGATTGATCCGAAGGTCTATGGCCGGCCGACCGGGGTGATGGGTTTCCGACTGTTCGACAATCCCGACTTCCAAGGCGAGGCGGTCGAACGGTGGAAAAAGGAGCTCGATCCGGCGACGGGGGAAGCCAAGCGCTTTTACACGGATCTCGAATTTGCGGCCCGCCGGGACTTGGTGCGGCCCTACCGGGTGGGGGTGTCGTGCGGTTCCTGCCACATCGCTTTTCATCCGAACTATCCGCCCGAAAACCCATCCGAGCCCAAGTATGAGAACCTCGCCTCCGCCATCGGGAATCAGTACATCCGCGAAGGCGCGACTTTCGCGCCGAACGTGCGAGCCGGCGGGTTCTTTCACGAGATGACCAAAGCGCAGCCGCGCGGGACTTCGGATACTTCGCGGGTCGCGACGGACAACATCAATAATCCGAACGCGATCAACGCCATTTTCCTGCTGGGCGAGCGCGAGCGGATTCAGACGGTGGAAGAATTGGCGGGCGGGACACTCGCGCTGCCCGCGCCGTATGTGACGAGTCCCAAACAACCGGTCGCCCACATCTTGAAAGACGGCGCGGATTCGATCGGCATCCCGGGCGCGACGATCCGCGTCTTCGTGAACATCGGCATGTATCACCAGCACTGGCTCCAACAGCACAATGCGCTGATCGGGCTTATGCCGCAAAAACCCTTCGATATCGCGACCGCGCGGGAGCATTCGGTGTTCTGGAAAGCGACCGAGCAGAAGGTGCCAAACATCGCCGCGTTCTTTCGCAAGATTCAACCCTACCGGCTGGAGGATGCGATGGAGAAGGGCGAGCCGGTAGGGAAAAAGTTCATCACCGAGGATGCCGAGGTCATGAAACGCGGGGCGATCGTCTTTGCCGAAAATTGCGCGACTTGCCACTCCAGCAAACAACCGCCAGCGGGCGCGAATCCCGAGGAGTGGTTTGCGCAGGAAATTCTGAAACCCGATTTCCGGGATAACAATTTCTTCTCCGACGAGAAGCGTTACCCGATCACCAAAATCAAAACGAACGCGGGCCGGGCGGTCGGGACGAATGCGATGGCCGGGCACATCTGGGATAACTTTTCTTCGCAGACGTACAAGGAACTCCCGTCGGTCGGGACGATTCAGGTCTGGAATCCTTACACCGATCAGGACGAAGACTTCGTGGTGGAAGGCGGCGGGCCGGGCTACTACCGCACGCCTTCGCTGATCAGCATTTGGTCGTCGGCGCCCTTCCTGCACAACAACGCGCTCGGCGAAGAGACGATCGATCCCTCGGTCGCGGGACGGATGAAAGCGTTTGACGACGCCGTGCAAAAGCTGCTCTGGCCGGAAAAGCGCAAAGGCAAGGACGGCATCTGGCGGACCAGCGCAGCCTGCCAGATCCAACTCCAGGCGTCGCGCTTGCCCGAGCGACTGGTCAAAGTGCTCCGGTTGAAAGGGCACATCGAGAAGGACCCGGACGGCACGGAGTTCTTCCGCATCGGCCATATCCCGCAGGGCACACCGATCAACCTGCTCGCCAATCTTAATCCGAAGGCCGATCCGGAGGGACTGGCGGAATTGTTCATCCAGGTGAAGCTGGCGCTCGCGGAGATCAAGCTGAAGAACCTCGACGAGGCCGCGACCAGGGAGGTGATGAAGACACGGATCGCTCCGGCGCTCTTCAAGGTCAGCAAGTGCCCGGATTTCATTAACGATCGCGGCCACACCTTCGGCAGTGAATTGCCGGACGCCGACAAACTGGCCCTGATCGAGTATCTGAAAACGCTCTAACTACCGCCAACGCCACCCCTCACTAACACCTGCCATGCCTGCTACCGCCACCGTTTACGAGCCTGAACAATTCCTCAAGATGTCCGCCCAAGAACTCGACGTGATCTTTCGCGCCAGCCCCGCCGGCACCCTCCCCGACGGCGAGAGTGAAGGCACGGCCATCATCGCCCCGGGCAGCAAGATCTCCGACGAGATCGCCAAGTTGGTCCACCTGTTCACCTGGAAGGGAAAGGTCTTCGACGCCGCCAAAGGCGAACTGCGCAACAAGATCCTGCCGCTCGGCCACAAGGCGATCGTCGCCAAAGTCTATAAGGACAAAAGCTGGCTGGATAAAAACGAGTGCATCGTCCTCGACTACTCGAAGACTTCGCTGGTCGCGAAATGGATTCGCGACGAGATCCGCGAGGTGTCGCCCGGCGTCTATCTCGGCGTCGTCTATTGGGGAAAGAAGCGGCTCATTCACTTCGCGCTGAAGTTCTAACGCGCCAGTGACTGGGATCCGTTTTACGGATTCCCGGGGCCGGCGATGTAACGAAGGGCGCGCAGGCTTGGGAGAAAAAAATAGGCTCCGCCGCGCACCGTCACGAAGCGCGGGAGCCCAGTCAACCGACGCCGCAAACCGTCTTCCTGCGGAAGGGTAAAATTGCTCGTCACCGGGCAACCGGGAATAGCCTCGCGATTGCCAAGCAGCGGATCGCTTTCTTCGGTCAGGCCGGAAAACTTGGTGCTGGCAAACCACGCGTTTTGCAGGAACTCAAACTGGCGCGCGATATTCGCGTTGAGGCAGATGAAGTGCAGGCCGCGTTCCGGTTCATTCGGCGGGGCGGGCGTCAGCGCATCTGCGGGGAGCAACTCGGACCCATATTCCCGACCACGCCGCAGAATGCGGTGGAAGCGGACGGACGACATAAGATCGTCGCGGAAGCCCCGGGGACCAAAGCCCAGCATGGCAATGAGCTTTTTCAGGACGCTGGCGGGACGGCCGGGAAAATCCGCATTGCGGGGATTGGCCCGGTGAATATGCGCACCGAAAGGACAACGCGCGCCCAAGGCGTCGCGGTCGAACGTGAATTGATTTTGGCGCACTTGCTCCGGATCAATTCCGGGGATGGGTTGCTCCTGAGTCGGCACCAGCGGATCGCCATCCCGCGTCCGGCCCACCATGGCGGCGGCGAGCTTCTCCGCGGCTGCGGCATCTCCCCCCGCTTGCTCGTGGACGAACTGCCAGAACGCCCGCACGTCCTGCTGCAATTGGCGGATCACGAGATAGGTTCCATTCCGGCCGAGATCCTTCTTCGCCGGTTCCTCCGGCGCGGGCAGAAGATCAGCGCTCCGGGCATCGGCTTCCAGCAACGGGCGATCGTTGATCTTTCCGTATTCGTTGCGATACCCGAGCAGGAACTCCCCGAGCGCCACGATGTTGGTGTAATCGAGCTGGGTGGTCGGCGTGTCGCGCGCCTGTTCCCAGTCGATCTTCGGCTGACTGACCCCATCCGCGAACCCGAATGGTTCGACGCCATCGAGATTCGCGGTGTCGAGCGTCCGCAACGAGACGAATGCCTCCTCCCACGCAGTGCCCGTCACGCTCTGCACCCAATCGTCGAAATGCCCGGGTTCCGCGAAGAGCATCACGACGAGGTGCGGTTCGCTCGCCGGACCGCCCCAATCCCACCACTGCGGAGCATCACTGCCGACATCGCCCAATTGCCGCGCCCGGCTTTCCTGTGCCATGCCTCCGCGAAACTCGTGCGAGAAACCCGCGATGACGGACTCGGAGAGCTCCAACGCGCGCAGACCCGCCGCGGTGAAGGCGACCTGCAGCGCGGTTTTCGGGGGCGCGTCCAGCGCGACCGCGTTGGTCACCGGAGCGGAGCGCAACCACGCGCGCGCCGCGGCGGCATTTTTCACCCGCAGGAGTTCGTAACGCGCGCGCTTCATCCGCCCATAGCCGAAGCGCACCAGACCCTGCACATCCGCGAAATCGACGTCGTATTTCATAACAGAGCGACCCATTCGCGGGCCTCGCGATCGTTCAGGGGCGGGGACTCCAACCCTCGGCGAAGGCGCGTGTTCCGTTCCAGATCGATCGCGGTCAATCCGGGGTAAGCCTTGTACCAGACTTGCGTCGGGATCGTATGCCGGCGGAGGAATTCCTTGTATTTGCGTTCGTCCGCGCAGCCCTCGAGGACGAGCCAGTTCGTGCGCGGATACCCGATGCCGTTGCTGAACGAGGCGTTTAAACCGAAGCCGGTTTTGTTGATGAAATCGTCCATGTAGCTCTCCACGCTCCCGTCGTAATTGCTGCAGAAAATCATCCGCCTGCTCCGATCGAGAAAAACCCAGCGGGCGAAATGGATGGAGCGAATCCGACCGAGGCGGCCGGGCCGGACGATGTGCCGCGCGGCGTAGTTCACGGTGCTGAGCACGCCGATGGTCGTCAAAAGACGGACCAATCCCGGCTTCAGACTGCCCATCGCGCTGAATTGATTCGAGACGTGGTGATCCTCCGAATGCGCCAGGTCCTCGGAATATTTTTGATCCACGGTCGGGCATACCTCGGGATCGGTTTTTTCCAAGTGCCGAAGGCGGAGCAGATAGAACGGGGCGACGACAAGGAGCAGCGGCGACACGAGCAAGAGCAACAGCGGCAGGCCGAGCAAATGGAGTTTGTTCGTAATCCACCAACCCAGCGGCGTGGCGCTCTCCGCGGAAAGCGTGAGCCGACCCGAGGAAGTCTCGGTGTGGACGAACTGCGCCAGCTTCGCGTGAATCTCCCGTGCGGAAAGACCTCGGAGCGCCGGGGCATTACTCGCGAGATAACCTTCAAGTGCGGTGCGCAACGCCGCTTCTTCGTGAACCTGCCGCACGGTGCGGCCCCGGCAGTTCACGTAATTCGCAATGGATGGACGCCGGTGTTGTTTCATCCAATCCACGAGGTCGATGCTCGGAGCGAAGCCCTCGCAGCACGCGAAGAGCGTCCGCAAGCCCGCCGCTGCGCGGTGCGCCAACTCGGCGAGGAACGCATCCTCCTCGCCGTCGAAGTCGCCGAGGAAAGCAAACTGCAGCGGATACGTTTGCACCGGCAAACCGTGGACAGTCACATCCCCCGTCGTCTGGTCGTCGAAGATCAGCAGCCGCGCGACATGCAACGTGTCGAACTGCGCGAAAGGAAGCAGCGTGTTGTTCGCATTCACGCGCCCGGGCGCGTCGTTCATGGAGGCGAGCAATTGCCGGAGCTCCGGCTCGCGCCCCGGATTGATCGGCGCGAGAATCATGAAGCTCGACTGGGGGGTCATGGCGCGCTCAGTCGAAAACTTCGTCCCCCGTCGGCTCAAAATGCAGCACGGCGTTCATGGTGTGCCGCAGCTTCGAGAGTTCGTAATACAGGCGCTGCCGGGCGCGGCTTTGATTCCCGAGCGGCCGGTGCTCGGCGATCGTGTGCCACGGGTTGTAGGAGAGCTTTTTGGCAAACTCCATCTGCGCCGGAGAGCCGAACTTCTGCCGGGGAAGGCGCAGCGTCGCCACGGACACGCGCGGGGAAAGCTTTTCCGGCCAGAGCACCGCGGCATTCTCGATCGGCATCAAGTGCGGATCGGTTTGCCGCTGCAAGCGGATGTCCAATTCGACATCACCGTCTGCCAAGGAAGCAACCATCGCGTCGCGCAGGTAATCGTCCGGCGGGCGAAACGGCAGCCGGGGGATCGGAGTGCGTTTGTTGGTCTTCGGCCAGATCGAATATTGCATCGCCTGGCCTTCGCCTAACAAGTACGGCACGCAGCTAAAGTAGGGGGCTTCCAAGGGGCTGCTCTGCGTTTTGATGAAGAGCGACTGCATGATCAGGTCGAGGACGTGCGACCGGTGGAAGTTCAGGAAATAGAACATCTGCGCGTTCTTCAGGCTCTCAGCCTGCAACTGCGCATTCGCCCGGACATCCGGCGTGACGAAGGTCGGCGTGGAAACGCCGAACATATCCAGCGTGTGCTTCTCCTCCTCCATTAGCTTCGGCCCAGGCACGCCCATCAGCTTGATGCTGAGGCTCATGAAGCCCACGTCATCGATGTCGGGCGTGATGTAAGGACCGGGCCCGGAAAAGCGGACCCACGCCCGGAAGGTCTGCGGCTGCGCATAGATCCCGTGGCGAAACTCCGGCGGGAGGTTGTCGTGGATCGTAAATTCGCCACGGACCATGCCGTGCGTTTTGGTATTGCCGCCGCGCTCGACACCGCCCGGCTTCCAGAGCTTGCGCATCTGCTGTTCGAACGTGGAGATGATCGACTGGAGAAATTCCTCTTCGCCGGGCAGCGACCTTTCTTCGGCGATCTTGAGGCCGTCGTTCTTCCGCGGGCCATTGATCAGTGCGGTGACCAACCGGGCCACCGGATCGCGCAGCACGGCGTCAAAGGGCGGCCGAATCCACGGATCAAATCGACGTTCGAAGCGCAACAATGCGCCGAAGGTATCGCTGACCAAATTGAGCAATGCTGAGCCCGTGTCCGCCCGCGGCTGAGGGCGACTCGCGTTGGAATTCGCTGTTGGCATAAATCCGGGATTGTTTGCTCTACCGCCGTTTTGTTTTTGCCCGGAATTGCCCGCCGTCACAAGGCTAAAGTCCAACACACAGTCCCCGGATGCCAAACACCCGCATGCGATTTTGCGAGTGACGCGCCGGGATTCCTCACGGCAGGATGCGCGCGCTTCGCCCCCTCCCCATGTCCTCCTCGTCTGCTCCACCGCGCATTTCGTCCGACCAGAAAAAGTCCGGCCTCGCCGCGTGGCTGGGCTGGATGTTCGACGGGCTGGACATGCATCTCTACACGCTGGTCGCGCTGCCGTTCGTGGCGGAGTTGCTGCGGGTGAGCACGAGCGCGCCGGAAGCCTCGACGAAGGCGTCGATCATCCAGGCGGCGTTTCTCGTCGGCTGGGCGGTCGGTGGGGCGGTCTTCGGGCGGATCGGGGACATCCTCGGGCGCAGTCGCACGCTTTGCCTGACGATCCTGACCTACGCGATTTTCACGGGGCTTTCCTTCTTCGCGCAGGAGTGGTGGCACCTGCTGATCTTCCGCTTCCTCGCGGCGCTCGGTATCGGCGGCGAGTGGGCGGTGGGGGCGTCGCTGCTCGCCGAGACGTGGCCGAAACGCTGGCGGCCCTGGCTGGCGGCGATCCTGCAGTCGGCGGTGAATTGCGGCGTGCTGCTGGCGTGTCTGTCGGGCTGGGTGATGCTGACCCTCGTGGGTACGGAATATCGCGCCATCTTCCTCGTCGGCGTGCTGCCGGCGTTTCTCGTGCTGTGGATTCGCCGCGCGGTGCCGGAGCCGGAAGTGTGGGCGGAAGCGAAGCAGCAGGACGCCACGCAACCGACGGGCATCCGCGCGCTCTTCCGCCCGGAGCTGCGGCACACGACGCTGATCGTCATCGCGGTTTGTTCGTTC
>JBBQIZ010000152.1:0-10875 GCA_038325425.1 Chthoniobacterales bacterium | reverse complement strand
CCGTGCAGAATACCTATCTGGTCAATGCGACCCTGGTCGTGCCGGGACAGGGCTCCGCGATCCCCGAGCCGACGACGGCGCTCTTCGGCCTCGCGCTGGTCGGTATCTGCGGCCTGGCCCGCCGCCGGGCGACCGCGCAGGGCTAACCCCGCCCCCGCCCTCCCCTTCCTCTGACGCCCCTCCCTGGCTCCCGCCGGTGAGGGGCGTTCTTTTGCCGAGGATGCGCGGCGCTACTCGACGGTGACGCTCTTGGCGAGGTTGCGTGGTTTATCCACGTCGCAGCCGAGATGCACGGCGGTGTGGTAGGAGAGGAGCTGAAGCGGGATGGTGGTGAGTAGCGGGGAGAGGTAATCCGGGCAGGGCGGGATGAAGATGACGTCGTCGGAGACTTTGCCAATCTTGGTGTTGCCTTCAGTCGCGATGCTGATGATCGGGCCTTTGCGGGCGCGCACTTCCTCGATGTTGCTGACGTTCTTCTCGAAGACGGAGTCATCGGGGGCGATGAAGACGCTCGGCACTTTCTCGGAGATGAGGGCGATGACGCCGTGCTTCAGCTCCGCGCTGGGGTGGCCGCTGGCGTGGATGTAACTGATCTCTTTCATCTTCAGCGCGCCTTCGAGGGCGACGGGGTAGTTAAACTGCCGGCCGAGGAACATCATCGCCTCCGCCTTGCTGTACTTCTCGGCGATCTTTTTGATGTGGTCGCTCTGCTCGAGGATCTTCGCGACCTTGGCGGGGATGGCTTCGAGTTCACTGATGATCGCCAGCCCTTCCATCGAGCTCAGGTGATTGATACGCCCGAGCAGCAGGCCGAGCAGCGCCATGATGGTGACCTGCGAGGTGAAGGACTTGGTGGCGGCGACGCCGATCTCGGGGCCGGCGTGCATGTAGACGCCGCCGTCGCTCTCGCGGGCGATGGTGGAGGCGACGTTGTTGCAGATGCCGAGGGTGCGGTGGCCCTTGCGCTGGCTCTCGCGGAGCGCGGCGAGGGTGTCGGCGGTCTCGCCGCTCTGGCTGATCACGAAGACCAGGGAGTCCTTGGGCAGCGGCATATTGCGGTAGCGGAACTCGCTGGCGAACTCGACTTCGGTGGGGATGTGGGCGAGGGCTTCGATGATGTATTCGCCGACCATCGCGGCGTGGCTGGCCGTGCCGCAACCGGAGAGGATAATGCGCTCGATGTTGCGCAGTTCGGCGTTGGTCATCTCGAGACCGCCGAGCACCGCGGTCGCCTCTTCCTTGCTCAAGCGCCCGCGCATCGCATCGGCGATCGTCTCGGGCTGCTCGTAGATTTCCTTGAGCATGTAGTGCGCGTAGTCGCCCTTGCTCACGTCCTCCTCGCTGAACTCGACCTTCGTGACTTCGAAGCCCGAAGCGCCGCCGAGCAGGCTGGTGATCTCGAATTCTTCCCGCGAGAGCGTGGCGATATCGTAGTCCTTCAGATAGATGGCGTCTTTGGTGTAGGCGACGATGGCGGAGACGTCGCTGGCGAAGAAGTTCTCGCCTTTGCCGACGCCGAGGACGAGCGGGGAGCCGCGCCGGGCGCCGACGAGGACATCCGGGATGTCCCGGTGCATCATGATGATGCCGTAGGTGCCGACGACTTGCTTGAGGGCGGTCCGGAGCGCTTCGATGAGGCGGCCTTTGGTCGGTTCGCCGCCGGCGGCGTCGTAGTGTTTGCCGATGAGGTGGGCGAGGACCTCGGTGTCGGTCTGGCTCTGGAAGGTGTGCCCTTCCTTGACCAGCGCGTCCTTGAGGACGTTGTAATTCTCGATGACGCCGTTGTGGCAGATGAAGAGTTTGCCGCTCTGGTCGGAATGGGGATGGGCGTTTTCATCGGAGACGCCGCCGTGGGTGGCCCAGCGGGTGTGGGAGATGCCGCTGGTGCCGGTCGGGGGCGACTGCTTGATCAACTCGGCGAGGTTGGCGATGCGGCCGGTCTTCTTCCGGGTCTCGATGGTGCCGTGATCGAAGATCGCCACCCCGGCGCTATCGTAACCGCGGTATTCGAGCCGGCGGAGACCATCGAGGAGGATAGGGACTGCCTGAGATTTGCCGATGTAGCCGATGATGCCGCACATAGTGGTGTCAGTAGTTGGGGAAAAGGTGAGGCGCGAAATTGGCAGAGGCGCGCAGGGAGGGCAAGCGCTGCATCCCGCGGAAGCGCGGCGGCGCCGGCACTTGGCAGGAGCGCCTGCGCACCGCTCTGGAGGTGGTTAGTCTTCGCGGCTAATCGTCCGTCTCCGCGGCGCCGAGCGACTCGATCCAACCGGCGATGCGCGCGGCGAGCGGCGGGTCGCTCGGGGCCGCGAGGCAGTAGAGGTTCGTGAGCATCCGCGCGAGCATCGGGCGCGGAGTGGTCGGCTCCAAATGGGCGGCGGTCAGGGTTTCGCCGCGCTGGGCGAGCAGCGCGCGACATTCCTCCAAGCCGAGACGTCGTCCGCCGTGGAACGGATCGAAAAAGTCTGCGCGATACCGGACCACGAAGTGACCGGGCAGACCGACCCCTTCCACCAGCATCCCAGCGCGCCGCCCGACCAGCAGATAAACGAGCGAGAGCGTGATGGGATTGCCAAGCCGGGTCTCGATGACTTCCGGCAGCAGCGAATTGCTCAGGCTGTAATAGTCGTCCTCGTTGCCGCGCAGGCGCAGTTCATGGCTCAGGTATTCAACCAGCGTCTCGATGCGGTCCCGCTCGGTGTGCACCTTCGCCAGCCGACGGGCGACCTCCTCGCCCCAGGCATCGAGCAGATCGCGATGCGGCTGAAAATCCTCGCCTGGGAGAAACGTCGCGGCCAGCCGCCACGCGGCATCTTCGAGGTCACCCCGCTCGCCAAAGTCGCGGCAGAGCTGGCCGAAAATTTCATCCGCGGCGCGCTTCTCGATGTTGGCGAGAATCTCGCGCACATGCCGGGCCGCTGCGCCTTCGGCGGAAGCCAGCAGCGTCTGCAGTTCGGGCAGCGCGGCCGCCCCCCGACTGGCCAACTGCTCTTTCACCAAGGCCAGGGTGTCGGGATCGTCGTCCTGTAAAAGCTGGAGCAATGCGGCGTGTTGTCGGCTCATCTCACGCTCAGCTTACTGCCACCCGCGCGCGCCGAAAAGCGAACGTCTCACCGATCGGAAAAATCCGGCGCTTTCATGAGCCTTGACGCGCTGCGGAGGTGAGACGGCGGATGGCGCGTTTGTGCGGCGCGGCGAGGGCGACGGTGTCGATCTCCTCGATCGGCACCCAGCGCTGCGCGGGCTGCACGGCGGGGATCGAGTCGGGCGCGAAAACGCTCAGCGTGACGCGGTGATGGGTGAATGGGTAGTCGAGCGCGAGCAGCAGACGGGCCTCCGCCGGCCGGGCGGAGAGGACGGGCAGCTTCCACAAGCCGCGCCAGCGCGAGCCGGTTTGTTGTTCGAGCAGGAGGCGTCCGGCGTCGATCACCCAGACGCAATCCTCGGCGAGCGCGACGGTTTTGCGCCGCGGCTTTTTGATCGGGAGCGCTTCCGGAGTCTGGGCACGACAATGGGCGCGGGCCGGGCAGATCAGGCATTGCGGCTGGCGCGGCGTGCAAATCAGCGCACCGAGTTCCATGAGCGCGGAATTGTGCAGCCGCCCGCCGCGCGCTGGCAGGAGCGCCTCGGCAGTCTGCCACAGGATATCCGAGCCGCGGGTGGTATCGATCGGTTCGCGGAGATCGAGGAGTCGTGCGAGGACACGCGCAATGTTCGCGTCGATGATCGGCGTCGCCCGATCGAAAGCGAAGCTGGCGATGGCCCCGGCGGTGTACCGGCCGACGCCCGGCAGCGCCGCGATGGCCGCCAAATCATCGGGCAGAACGCCGCCGTGCCGCGCCACGATTTCCCGCGCAGCCCGATGCAAATTGCGCGCCCGCGCGTAATATCCCAGCCCCTGCCAGACGTGGAGCACGTCCGCTTCCTCCGCTGCGGCCAGCGCCGCGAAATCCGGAAACCGCACCAGCCAGCGAGTGTAATAATCACGCACCGTGACGACCTGCGTCTGCTGGAGCATGAACTCGGAAACCATGATCGCATAAGGATCGGGCGTCCGCCGCCACGGCAGATCGCGGCCGTGCGCGCGAAACCAGCGGGCCAGACGGGTGCGCAGCGATTTCGGATTTTCGATTTGGATTTCCGCGGACAAGGCGCGCAGTTTGGCCCTCACTCCGATGGCCGAAAACGAAAAACCGCTGACGCTTTACACCTCGCCGCTGACCACCGAGCAGGCCGCCAAGCTACGCGCGATCCTCGTGGCCGACGGTTACAAATTCGCGCCCAAGCCCTACACGCTCTACTACGCGGCCAAGGACAAACTCAACGTGGCGGTTTACGAGAAGGGTCCAAAGGTCGTGCTCCAAGGCAAAGGCACGCAGGATTTTGTGACCTTCCGACTGGAGCCCGAGATCCTCGGCGAAGCCCGGCTCGGCTACGAGGACGTGCTCAATCCGGAAATGTTCGCGCCGCATTTTGGCGTCGATGAAAGCGGCAAGGGCGACTTTTTCGGCCCGCTCGTGATCGCCGGTTGCTACACCGATCGCGGCATTACGCAGAAGCTCATGGACGCTGGCATTCAAGACAGCAAGCGGATCGGCAGCGATGCGCGCATCCGCCAACTGGCCGAGATCATCCGCCGAACCCAGGGCGCGGTGCATAGCGTCGTGGCCATCGGCCCGGAGCGTTACAACCAGATGTATCGGAAATTCGGCAACCTGAACCGCCTGCTCGCCTGGGGCCACGCGCGGGTCATCGAAAACCTGCTCGAAGTCCGCGGCGATTGCCCGCGCGCGCTGTCCGACCAGTTCGCTAATCCCGCCTTGATCAAACGCGCGCTTTTGGAAAAAGGCCGCGGCATTCAACTCGATCAGCGGACCAAGGCGGAAAGCGATGTGGCCGTCGCCGCGGCTTCGATTCTCGCGCGGGAAAAGTTCATCGACTGGCTGCGCGCCTCAGGGAAGGAGTTTCAAAAGGAACTACCCCGCGGCGCATCCGCCCAGGTGAAGCAAATCGCTCGCGACCTCGTCGCCGCGCACGGCCCGGAGATGCTCGAGCGCGTGGCGAAGACGCACTTTAAGACCGCCGCCGAAGTGGCGCCGGGATTTTACACCGCTCCCGCCCCGCGGCCGGAAGCCCCCTGACAGACGTGAACGGGCGCTGAAGGCCGTAATAAACAGCGCTTTTGACGAAACCGGCCTTGCGACTCGGCATGAGTCCGGCTAATTGTCCCCACTAAATTATGGGAACATTAACGAAAAGGGAACTCGTCGTTAAAATCAGCAACGAAACCGGCTTGGTTCAGCACCAAGTTTTCGATGTTGTCCAACGCACGCTCGATCACATCACCGACGCACTCGCGCAGGGTGATAACGTGGAGTTGCGAAACTTCGGCATCCTCGAAGTGAAACTCACCAAACCGCGCGTCGGCCGCAACCCCAACCAACCGGGGAGCAGCTTCGTCATCCCGGCACGCGCGACCGTCAAATTCAAGTCCGGCAAAATCATGCGGCAGAAGGTCGCGAAGCTCTCCGCGGTCTTGAAACGCGAGGCGGCGGCCAAGATTTAAGCGGCACTCGCCGGGCCACCCCGCGCCGGAGGTGTCTTTCCTGCGCGGGTCGGAGGGAGTGGGATTACCCGGCTTTCGAGATGTGGTAAAAGACGATCGTCGTGCAGAAAGCGGCGACGATGAAAGCGGCGAGGGCGAAGAAGTAAGGCATGTCGAGGGATGGGTAATGGTCAGGACCGTGGTGGTCTGGAGGAACCTCACTCACGGGGCGGTGATCTGCTCTCCGCGGATTGGCGGGCATCGTACCGCAATTGCGCAGGTCTTTTTGCCGAGGAAAGGCGGGCATCGGTTGCAATCCGCCGCGCGTAAGACGAGCATGCGCGCCCTTTGCGAATGAAGAGACCCAAGCTGACCATTGTTCCCGAACCCGGTGTGATCGAAATCCGGGGTGCACGGCAGAACAATCTGAAGGGCATCGACCTCGATGTGCCGCTGGGAAAACTCAACGTGATTTCCGGCCCGAGCGGCAGCGGCAAGTCCTCGCTCGCCTTCGACACCATCTACGCCGAGGGCCAGCGCCGTTACGTCGAGACGTTCTCGCCTTACACCCGGCAGTTCCTCGACCGGATGGACAAGCCGAAGGTGGACGAAATCCGCGGCATCCCGCCGGCCATCGCCATCGAGCAGTCGAACCCGGTCAAGAGCACGCGCTCGACGGTCGGCACGATGACCGAGATCAACGACTATTTGAAGCTCCTTTTCCCGCGCCTCGCGCAGGCGTTCTGCCCGGACTGCTCGCGGGAGATTCGCCCCGAGAGCGCGAAGTCGATCGTCGAGCAGGTCTTCGCCGCGCACCCCGGGGAAACGTTTCTCATCACCTTCGGCGTGCCCGCGCCGGCCAAGACCGACTCCGCCGAATTCTTCGCCTTCCTCCAGCAGCAAGGTTATCTCCGCATGTGGATCGATGGCGCCATTCACCGCGTGGACGAAGCGCCGAAAATGAAGGCGCTGCCCGCGGTCGTCCCGGTCATTCAGGACCGCTTGGCCGCGACCGAAGACAACCGCTCGCGCTTCAGCGAAGCGGTCGAAACCGCGCTGCGTTTCGGCAAAGGCAAGATCACCTTCATTGCGCAACCATCCTCGACCGTGCTCCCGTTCAGCGCTGGATGGCATTGCGCGCACTGCGACGTGGACATCACGCCGCCGTCGCCCGGCCTGTTCAGCTTCAATCATCCGCACGGCGCGTGCCCGACCTGCCGCGGCTTCGGTCGCACCATCGCGTTGGATTTGCAGCGCGCCATTCCCGACCGCGGATTAAGCATCGCGCAGGGCGTGGTCAAACCCTTCCAGACGGAAAACGGCCGCGAGTGCCAGCGCGACCTGATGCGTTGCGCCGCGGCGAAGGAGATCGACACGATGTGCCCGTTCGACGAACTGCCGCAGGCCGATCAGGACTGGATTCTCTACGGCGAAAAATCGGGCGCGAAGGGTGACGAACTGTGGGAGGCCGGGCTGTGGTACGGGGTGAAGGGCTTCTTCGACTGGCTCGAAACGAAGAGCTACAAAATGCACGTCCGCGTGCTCCTCAGCCGCTACCGGAATTATACGGTCTGTCCGGATTGCCGCGGTGGACGTTACCGGCCCGCGACGCTGAATTTTCGTTTCGATGGCAAGACGCTGCCCGACCTGATGGTCATGCCGGTCAACCAGTTCGCCGAATTGTGCGAAGCGCGCGAAGCGGTCTCTGGCAACGACGCGACGACCACGATGCTCCTTGCGGAGGTCCGTTCGCGGCTGCGCTATTTGGTGGAAGTCGGCCTCGCCTATCTCTCGCTCGACCGCCCGACGCGCACGCTCAGCGGCGGCGAAGTCGAGCGTGTGAATCTCACGACCTGCCTCGGCGCGTCGCTCGTCAATACCCTCTTCGTCCTCGACGAACCCAGCATCGGCCTGCATCCGCGCGATACTGCGCGGCTCATCCGCGTGATGCGGCAGCTTCGCGACAAAGGCAACACGCTGCTCGTCGTCGAGCACGACGAAGCCGTCATCCGCGCTGCGGACAACCTTATCGAAATCGGCCCCGGCCGCGGTGAACACGGCGGTGAACTCGTTTTCAACGGCCCGCTCGCCGCCCTGCTCAATGCGAAGAAAAAGGTTTCGCTGACCGCCGATTATCTCTGCGGTCGGAAGGAAATTCCCGTGCCGAAGAAGCGCCGCAAACCGCGCGCGTTCATCTCGGTCAAAGGCGCGAGCGAACACAACCTGCACGGCGTGAACGTGGATTTCCCGCTCGGCGTGCTGGCGTGCGTCACCGGGGTTTCCGGCTCCGGCAAAAGCACGCTCGTTCACGACGTCCTTTACCGGAACCTGCTGATGGCGCAGAACGTCCCGACCGAAGAAGCACCCGGCGCGTGCAAGAAACTCGTCGGCGCGCACCGCATCGATCAGGTCGTGATGGTCGATCAATCACCGCTCAGCCGCACGCCGCGGTCCAGCCCGGCGCTGTATCTAGGCGTCTTCGATGGCATCCGGGAAATCTTTGCCGGCGCGCCCGACTCCGTCGCGCAAGGCCTGACCGCGAGCGCTTTCTCTTTCAACACGGGCGTCGGACGTTGTGAGCGCTGCAGCGGCAACGGCTTCGAGAAAATCGAGATGCAGTTTCTCAGCGACGTCTTCGTGCGCTGCCCGGAGTGTGAGGGCAAACGCTACCAACCTCACATCCTCGACATCCGCGTGGACGGGAAATCGATCCACGATGTGCTCGAATCAACGGTCACCGAGGCGATCCGCTTTTTCGGGGCGATGGGCGAGGAGAAGATCACCCGCCCGCTTGCGGTGCTGGAGCAGGTCGGCCTTGGTTATCTGACACTCGGGCAACCGCTCAACGTCTTGAGCGGCGGTGAATCGCAACGCCTCAAACTGGTCGAACGGCTAAGCAATCAAAGCGAGACGAACTGCCTGCTGATCTTTGACGAACCCACGACCGGCCTGCATTTCGACGACGTGGCGCAACTCGTGCGCGTCTTCCATCAACTCGTCGAGCAGGGCAATTCACTGCTCGTCATCGAGCATAATCTCGAGGTCATCAAGTGCGCCGACTACGTCATCGACCTCGGCCCGGAAGCGGGGTCGGGCGGCGGCGAGATTGTCGCGTTTGGGACGCCGGAAGAGGTTGCTGCGGTCGAGGGGTCGTACACCGGACGGTTTTTGGCGGAGATGCTCGGAGAACGTTCAAAGTCGAACGCTCAACGCTCCACCTTCAACGAAGAATCGCTGCGCGTGGCGGAACAGCCTCCGGCCTACGGATCCGCGCCCCTCAACTCTCAACTCTCAACTCCCAACTGCATCTCCGTCCGCGGCGCTCGGGAGCATAATCTGAAGAACATCTCGCTCGATATTCCGCGCGACCAGATGGTCATCATCACCGGCCTGAGCGGCTCGGGGAAATCGACACTCGCCTTCGATCTGCTCTTCGCCGAAGGGCAGCGGCGCTTTCTCGATTCGATGTCGCCCTACGCGCGGCAATTCGTCGAGCAGCTCGAAAAGCCTGATGTGGACTTGATCTCCGGGCTACCGCCGAGTGTGGCCATCGAACAGCGCATCACCCGCGGCGGAGGAAAATCGACCGTCGCGACCGTGACCGAGGTTTACCATTTCCTGCGCCTGCTCTTCGCGAAAGTCGGCACGCAATTTTGCCCGAAGTGCGATGTGCCGGTGCAAAAGCAGACGCTTCAGGCGGTGACAAAAACGGCGGAGACGATCGCAAAAACCGGACGGATTCTGGTGCTCGCGCCGCTGATCAAGGCGCGCAAAGGTTTTCACACCGAAGTCGCGCGCTGGGCGGTGAAGCAGGGCTTCGAGGATTTGCTCGTCGATGGCAAACTCGTGAAGGCCGAGCGCATGGACAAGCTCGACCGTTTCCGCGAACACACGATCGATGTCGTCGTGGGCGAACGACCGTCCGCGGCGCGGGTGCAGGATTTGGTGAAGCGCGCGCTGGAGATCGGCAAAGGCACCGCGAAGGTGCTCGACGCGAAAAAGCGGCTGCATGTTTTGAGCACCGAGATGAGTTGCCCCGGCTGCGGCGCATCCTTCGAGGAGCTCGATCCGCGGCTGTTTTCCTTCAACTCGCCGCACGGCTGGTGTGAGGAATGCCACGGTTTTGGCGAGGTCTGGAAAGCGTATGTCGACCCGAAGCTGGAATCGCAGGCGGAGATCGAAATGGCGCAGGAGCGGCAACACGAATCGCTCGACGAAGGTGAGGCCCGGCCGTGCCCGAGTTGCGACGGCGCGCGGCTCAATGAAATCGCGCGGCACGTGCGCGTGCAGAAGCGGACGATCAACGAATTCACCGGTCTGCCGGTGCGCGGCGCGCTCGCTTTGCTGGCGAAGCTGAAGTTTACCGGCGGGCATTTGCAGATCGCACAGGACATCGTTCCAGAGATTGAGCAGCGGTTGAACTTCATGGGTTCGGTCGGACTTGACTACCTCGCGCTTAGCCGCTCCGCGAAGACCTTGAGCGGCGGCGAATCGCAGCGCATCCGGCTCGCGGCACAGCTCGGCTCGAATCTGCGCGGTGTGCTTTACGTGCTCGATGAACCGACGATCGGCCTGCATGCGCGCGACAACGCCAAACTCCTCGACACGCTCGAAGCGCTGAAAGCCAAGGGCAATTCGCTGGTCATCGTCGAGCATGACGAAGACACGATGCGGCGCGCGGATACGATCATCGATCTCGGCCCCGGCGCGGGTTCGCGCGGCGGCTCCGTGGTCGCGCAAGGAACGCTTGAGGAAATTCAATTGGTGGAAGCGTCGGCCACCGGTCGCTTTCTGCGCACGCCGCTCAAACATCCGACGCGGGGCGAACGCCGGACGCTGCACGATGTGAAGCACTGGCTGGAGCTGAAAGGTGCGCATTTGCACAACCTCAAGGACGTGGACGTTCGCATCCCGGTAGGCCGATTCAGCGTGGTCACCGGCATCTCCGGCTCGGGCAAAAGCACGCTGATGCGCGGCGTGCTGAAGCCCGCGGTTTCAGCGAATCTCAAGCGGGTGAAGAAGCTGGAAACGGCCGGCTGCAAAAGCATCGCGGGCGTTGAGCACTTCGAGGCGGTGTACGAAGTGGACCAGTCGCCGATCGGCAAAACCTCGCGCTCGACCCCGGCAACTTACATCAAAGTCTTCGACGAAATCCGCGCGCTCTTCGCGCAGATGCCGGTCTCGCGGATGCGCGGCTACACCGCGAGCCGCTTCTCCTTCAACAGCGACGGCGGGCGGTGCGACACCTGTCTCGGGCAGGGCGTGATCAAGATCGAGATGAACTTTCTGCCGACGAGCTACGTGCCCTGCACCGAGTGCCACGGCGCACG
>JBBQIZ010000151.1:0-10903 GCA_038325425.1 Chthoniobacterales bacterium | reverse complement strand
AGTGATGAATGTCCGGACGACCGCCTACACGCACAGCGAGAGCGATCATCTCCAGCACGGGCGCAAGAACGCGCTCGGCACGACGCTGCAATGCGGCCCGATTCATAGCGCCGCTGCGGATTGGTCGCGCTGGCCGGCCGGATCGATCTTCCGCATCCGCGAAACGGGCGAAGTTTTCCAAGTTGATGACTACGGTTGGGCACTCGCCGGCACGAACACCATCGATCTCTACAAAAGCTCTCGCGGCGGAATGAACCGGTGGGGCGTGCGTCGCGTGACCATCGAGAATCTGCGCTGGGGCGATCCGCAACGCAGCCTCTCCATCCTGCGCGGCCGCTCGCGGTTCAAGCACACCAGGCTGATGGCCGACCAACTGGAAAAGCGCATGGCGGAATGGCAGCGCCCCGATTCCGCAGCGCAACTCGCCGCGGCGCAACCTGCTCCCGCGCCAGCTCTGGAGCCGACCATCGTGCCACGGCCAATGCCGGTCGCGCCACCAGTGCGAGTCGCATCTGCGGAGCCCGTCCGGCCAGTGCGCATCGCCGCCGCTCAGCCTGCGGCGGCTGTCCGCACGGCGCCGGCCACGCGTTCGACGAGCACGACTGCCACGCGGGAAGCGTTTCTCAATTCCATCCGGTAAGCCACCGGAATGGCATTGCTCAGGCGATCAACTCGCTGATCGGCTGGCCGCCGAACTGGCTCAGTTGCTTGAACCGGCCGCCGTGGAAGTAGGTGAGCTTGTTGTCGTCGAGGCCGAGCAGACGCAGGAGCGTGACGTGCAGGTCGCGGACGTGGTGCACGCACTCGACCGCCTTATCGCCGGTCTCGTCGGTCGCACCGATGGTGTGCCCGGCCTTCACGCCGCCGCCGGCCATCCAGACGGTCATGGCGTGCGGATTGTGATCGCGCCCGTATTGCGTGCCGCCGCGCACGCCATTGTCGGGCGAACGGCCGAACTCGCCGCACCAGACGACGAGCGTTTCGTCGAGCAGGCCGCGTTGTTTGAGATCGGTGAGCAGCGCGGCGATGGGCTGATCGACGTTGCGCACGAGGTTGCCGTGCGCGCGTTCGATGTAATCGTGTGAATCCCACGTGCCGGCGTAGAGCTGGACGAAGCGCACGCCTTTCTCCACGAGCTTCCGCGCGAGCAGGCATTTGCGGCCAAAGGCGTCGGTCGCATCCTGGCCAAGGCCGTACATTTCCTTGAGTTTTGGGTCTTCCTTTTCGAGGTCGATGAGGCCGGGCACCTGCATCTGCATGCGAAAGGCCAGCTCGTAGCTATCCATGCGCGCGGCGAGTTCGCCGTGCCCGGGATGCTGCGCCGCGTGGTCGCGGTTGAGCTGGCCGAGCAGGTCGAGATTGGTGCGCTGATGGTCGGGTGTGATCCCAACCGGCGGCGTAAGATCAAGGATGGGCGAGCCTTTGGCGCGCAGCGGAGTGCCTTGAAAACTCGCGGGAAGAAAGCCATTGCCCCAATTCGGCGCGCCGCCCTGCGGATACGAAACCTCGGGCAGCACGACGAAGCCAGGCAGGTCCTGGTTGAGCGAACCAAGGCCGTAGGTGACCCACGCGCCGATACCCGGATCGCCGCCGAATCGATTGCCAGTGTTCATCTGATACATGGCGGTCGGGTGATTCACCGAATCGACCTGGCAGCCGCGGAAGAAGCACAGATCGTCCGCGACGCGCGCGAGATGCGTCCAGTTATCCGCCATGTCCGCGCCGCTCTGGCCGTGCTTCGCAAACTGGAACGGGCTCTGCACGTAGTAGCGTTTCCCGCTTTCCATCGCCGACTTCATCTTGCCTTCGCGCACGAATTCCTGGAGGTGCAAATCGGCGAGCTTGGGTTTGGGATCGAAGGTATCGATGTGCGATGGCCCGCCTTCCATCATCAGGAAAATGCAGCTCTTCGCTTTCGCGGGAAGGTGTCCGGGCTTGGGCGCAAGCGGGCTGGCGGTCGCTGGGGCGGCCTGCAACTCGCGCGAGAGAAACGAGGTGAACGCGACGCTGCCGATGCTCGCACCGAGGCTGTAGAGAAACTGCCGGCGGGTCGGCGCGTGCAGGGCGCGGTGTCCGGCGCAGGGGAAGTAGGAGCTCATGGCGGGATCAGTAGAGGTAGGCGAATTCGTTGCTGTTCAGGAGGACGAGGCAGACTTCGGCGAGGCCGCGCGTCTCGGGCGGGGCGGTGGCAGGCTTGAGGTCGGGCACGAAATCGGCCGCCACTTCGAGCGGTTCGGTGAAGGTGAATTTTTCGCCGGTGTTTTCTTCCACCGCTTCACGCACGACTTCCCGCGGGATCTGCGGCGGCGCGAAGGTGAGCGTCTGATGGCGCGCGGTCATCGCATCCCAGTGCTGGAGGCAGGAAGCGAGTTCCGCCGGGCGCGGCGCACGCGCATAGACGAGCTGGAAAGCGCGGGTGATCGCGCCTTCGCGATTTATGGTTTCCTTGAGCAAACGCGCGGCGAAAGCGAGCGCGCGGTCGTAGCTCGCCTGACTGTTGAAGAGCGAGAAGGCTTGCGGCGTGACCGTGGAAGCATCGCGGCCTTCGCAGGAAAGGTCGGGGCTCGGCGCGTTGAAGACCTCGTAGAACGGATCGAGCTGGCCGCGGATGCGCAGCGCGTAGATCGAGCGCCGATGCCGCTGTTCGGGCCGCGGATTCGGCTGCCACGCTTCGGCAAAAGTGCCCATGACCTGGCGCGGCTGGAGCGCGGCTTCGAGGTTCATCTCGGGGCGGACCGGGATGCCGCCGAGCGTCGGGTTCAATTCGCCGGAGACCTGCAGCATCGAGTCGCGCATCTCCTCGGCGGTGAGGCGGCGCGGTTGGAAGACGGCGTAACTCGTGCCGTTCGGATCTTTCTCCGCGAGTTGCTGCGGCTCGGGATGCGCGGACGCACGCCGATACGCGGCGGAGTTCATGATCGCCCGGTGCAGCGCTTTCACCGACCAACCCTTTTCCACGAAGGTCGCGGCCAGCCAGTCCAGTAGTTCGGGATGCGTCGGCTTTTTACCGGTGCCGCCGAAGTTGTTCGGATTGCCGGCGAGCGCGGTGCCGAAGTGCCAGAGCCAGATGCGGTTCACCATCACCCGCGCGGTCAGCGGGTTTTTCGGCGAAGCGATCCACTCGGCGAGTGCGGCGCGGCGGCCTTCGATGGCCTCGGGCAATTTACTGTCCGCCAGTTCCGGGGCGCCGAGCGTATTGGCCGCGCTGAGCACCGCGGGCGTCACTTTCGCCGCGGCGGCAAAAGGATCGCCGCCGGTGAGGATCGCGGTTTCTTCCAACTCGCCGGCTTTCAGCGCATCGGCCGGCGGCCGCAGGGGTTGATAGACCGACTGCAGGTTCGGCGTGCGCCCGGCATAAACGGCGAAGGCGTACGGCTCGTAGCGATCGTTTTCCCACTTCAGCCGCTCCAGCCCTTTGCGGGCGATGCGCTCGTGGCCGAAGTCCTCGGGCGCGAAGCCGTGGAGCTTCGGTGGATACTGGTTCTCCGGCACACCGCGCTTCTGCATCGCGGTGCGCGCGCTGTTGAAGACGCCGTTAAACGCGCGCCGCTTCTTGGTGCCGCCTTGCTGCTGCCGCGCGGCGGCCACAGCCTCATCCCAGGCGGCGCGGTCGATCTTCTTTTCCACGAACCATGACCCGGCGGCGGTGAGCGACTTTTCATCGAGCCGCTGGAGCATCGCGAGATAATGCCGGTGGCGCTGTTCGAGATATTTCCGCTCCTCGAAACCGCGGATGTTTTCGACCGGCAGGAACGGTGCCGGTCGCTCGCTGAGCTGGGTCGTGGCAAAGACCGCCTGGAATCCGTAATAGTCGCGCGTCGGCACGGGATCGAACTTGTGGTCGTGGCAGCGGGCGCATTGCAGCGAGTGGGCGAGGAAGGTTTCGCCGACGCTGTTCGTCACGTCGTCGAGGAAGCGCTGCCGCGCGATTTTCGCGACTTCCATGCCGGTGAGTTCCCACGGCCCCATGCGCAGGAACCCTGTGGCGATGAGGAGTTCGGAGGGTTGAGACGCGTCGCCGGCGAGTTCGTCCCCGGCAATCTGTTCGCGGATGAACTGGTCGTAAGGTTTGTCCGCATTGAATGCGCGGATGACGTAGTCACGATACCGCCAGGCATTGCCGCGGACGTAGTCATTGGCGAAACCGCTCGAATCCGCGTAGCGCACGACATCGAGCCAATGCTGCCCCCACTTTTCTCCATAATGCGGTGCAGCGAGCAGGCGTTCGATGACCTCGGCAAAAGCCGCATCGTCCGCCGCCGGGTCGGCGAGAAACGCCGCGACTTCCTCCGGCGTCGGCGGCAAGCCCAGCAGGTCGAACGTCGCGCGGCGCAGGAGCGTGCGACGATCGGCGAGCGGAGCGGGGGTCACGCCAGCGGGCATCTTCGCGGTGAGGAAGGCGTCGATGGGATTTTGGAAATCCGCCGCCGGCGTCGGCACCGCCGGTTTCTGCAGCGGCCGATACGCCCACAGGTTTTCCGGCTGGTAGCGGCGATTCGTCCACTCCGGTGCGAGCCCGCCGCTCGTCGGCACGATGATCCCATCTTCCGCCGACCACTTGTCCGCGTTCGCTTTCGCGATGACCTTTTGCGTCGCGTCATCCGGCCACGGTGCGCCGCCCGCGATCCACTCCTTCACCCACGCGATCTGCTCCGCGGTGAGTTGGTCGTTCTCCTTCGGCGGCATCGGTTCCCAATCATCCGCGTGCCGGCGCGTGACCGAGAGATAGAGCGCGCTTTTCTCCGGCTGACCCGCGACGACCGACGGTTCCTCGCTGTCGCCGCCCTGGCGCAGCGCCTCCGCCGTGCGCATGTCGAGTCCGCCCTTGATCTTCGCTTCATCCTTCCCGTGGCAGGCGAGACATTTTTCCTGGAAGAGCGGCCACACCCGGCGCACGAAGAGCGCCCCGGCATCCTCCGCCAGCGCCGACGGCACCGGCAGCAGACCGCTCACGGCCAGCAGGGCGGGGAAAAGTCGGGGGAGAAACTTCATGGTTGCCCCACAGAACCCCGAAAGTCCCCGGACGCATTGTCTTTTTTTTGCTTCGCTCCATCAGCGCCGGGGCCAGCCCCGCCCTGAGAGGGCGGTTCCATCTTGGCCCGGCCCTTCAGAGCTTCTTCCTTTTCATCCGTTTGCCCAGGGCGTTTGCCTTGGGTTGGCGTGTTTGCGGGCCGTTGGCCCTCGCGTGTTCGCGAGGCGTTGGTGCGCCGGTTCGCGGACGGTGGAGCGGCTGCGCATCCGCAGAGCGTGCCGACCGGGAAACGGAGTTTCCGGAACCCGCGTGGCGTTCTCAAAGCGCTGCGCTAACTTTGGGGACGAGAGGCAAAAACTTTGGGAACGAGGGCGAAAATCCCGCTCCTCGTCGTCATCGGTGCCATTGGAACCCAATTTCGTTAAGGCGGCGGATTCGTTCCGCGCTGAGCTTGCCTGCTTTTTTGAAAGAACGCTGACTGTCCACCCAGTTACCAAACGCCGGCTCTTCGCGCCAAATGGCAGGAACCCGGCAGTGGCCGTGTTGCTGTCGGTAGGCCACCAATTGCGCAAATCGCTGCTCCCATCGCTGCTCATCCGCTTTGCGCACCCCGCGCCACTCGAAGCCCATCTCTTCGAGCCGCTCTCGGCGATCCGCGCACAAGGTCCCTTTTCGCCACGCTTCGCGCTGTTTTCCCACCCAGCTTCCCAATCCGTGTGGCCTGAAGGACGGCGGAACCTGCGTGTCGCCGTGTTGCCTCTGATACTCGAGGAGATGGGCAAACGTTTGCGTCCACCGATCATCATGCAGATAGCTGCGCGTGTGAGGGCCGTGCCATTCAAAGCCGATCGCCTCAAGCCGCTGGATGCGCTCCGCACTCAGCTTGCCCTTGCTGCGAAAGGCCCTCTGCACATGGACCCAAACGCCGAACGCCACGTCCTCCTTCCACTTGTTGGCAACCCGGCAGTGGCCGAATCGTTGCCGGAAATCCAGCAACTGCTGGAAACGCGCCTCCCACCGGTCGCGATCCGTCCGCCGCGTCCCCACCCACGCGAAGCCGATTGCTTCGAGTCGCTCGCGGCGATCCGGCTTGAAATTCCCTGTGTTATGGATTTCCCGCTGGTTGAGCACCCACTGCCCCAGTCCCGGTATTCCGCGGAAACTCGGCGGCACCTCCGTATGCCCGTGCTCCTCGCGGTACCGCTCCAGATGGCCCAGCATCTCACTCCAGTGACCGGCGGGCGACGGCGCATCCCACCGGTCAGACCATTCAAAACCAATCCTCTCCAGACGCGCCATCCGCTCCGCACTCAGCACGCCCTTCTTCCGGAACGCCCGCTGCACGTGCACCCAAGTGCCAAAGGAAACATCCTCCCGCCACTTCGCCGGGACCGTGCAATGCCCAAAGCGGCGCCGATACTCCACGAGCTGCAGATAGCGCCGTTCCCAGCGTTCCTCCAGCGTCAGCAGTTCCAGCCCCAGGCTGGTGAGCCGCCACCACCGGTCAGTCCGCAGCTGGCCCGCCGCCGCCAGCTTTTGTTGCTCCCGGAGCCAGCGGCGGAGCTTGCCGTGAGTAAAATCAAGCCGCGGCGTCGGAGGCTGCCCATGCTTGTGGATAAACTCCTCCAGCTCCGAGCAGCGCTGCTCCCACCGCTCGTCGCTCAGCTCTGCCTGGCGCTGTCGCGCGGCGTTCATACCACTCTCGCTCATTTGGAAACCCGGGTGCCATCCGCCGTCTCGAATTCCCCGGCTGCGGAATCCCGGAGCGGGAGGCCGGGTGGGGTCATCTTTTCGCCAGCTTGTTCTTTGGTCGCCATGGTGAAGGTTGAGTGAGGGGGAAGGGCGGATGATGAGGCAGAGCGGGCCGTCTGTGAATCTCGCACTTCGACTCGACCGGCATGAGGCCGGGCGCTTCATCCCGTGGCCTCGCCTACCCAGCCTGCGTCGAGTTCGCCGGAGCTCCACCATCCACTACATTGCGGCGACCGGCGTGAAACCATCTTCCGCGACGACCGGGACTCGCGTGGCCACGCAACACCTCCAATCGCAAACGGGCGGCCTCCGCATCGCCCGCTCCAGCCTCATCCAGCACGAACTGCGAGACATACAACCTACCATGTCGTCTTCAGCACGAAGAACCGCGAACCGTGGATCGCTCCCGTTTGGCGCGACTGCGCATGGCGCTGCCGCGCTGAAAAAGGACGACAGAACGAGGCGCCTGCCCGAGGGCGGGGGCGGGCAGGTGCTTCGGGCTCCATGCCTGGGGTGGCCGGCCGGTCAATTTTAACCGCAGAGGGCGCGGAGAGATTGGCGAGGTCCGCAGAGGGAGGTTCCTGCTTTGCTGGTATCGCTCCAGGAAGGCGGATGTCGGCCGGTATCTTTCTTTCGCTTTTGCTTTCGAGATCCTCTCGAACGCCCACGTCCGCCCTTGCCAGCGGGCGCGGGTTCTTTTCCACTGGTGGCCACCTTCCTCCCCATGAACCGCCGCCACTTTCTCTTGACCACTGCCGCCGCTTCTTTCGCCCTCGCTTCGCACGCGGCGGAGCCCGGGCGCAAGCTGCGGATCGGGATCATCGGCCACACCGGCAAGGGCGACTACGGGCACGGGCTCGATACGATGTGGCTGAAGCTGCCGGAGACGGAGATCGTGGGCGTCGCGGACTTAAACCCGGACGGGCTGGCGAAGGAACTCGCGAAGCTGAAGGTGACGTGCGGCTTTGCCGATTACCGCGAGATGATGGCCCAGGCGAAGCCGGAGATCGTGGCCATCGGGATGCGCAATATCGAGCTGCATCGCGAGGTGACGCTGGCGGTGATCGCCGGCGGGGCGCGCGGCATCTATATCGAGAAGCCATTTTGCCGCACGCTGGCCGAAGCCGATGAGATCGTCGCGGCGTGCCAGAAGGCGAAGGTGAAGCTGGCGATCGCGCACCGCAATCGTTACCACCCCGCGCTCCCGGTGGTGACGAAGCTGGTCAAGGACGGGGCGATCGGGCGGGTGCTGGAGATGCGCTGCCGCGGGAAGGAAGATCAGCGCGGGGGTTCGCTGGATCTGTGGGTGCTCGGTTCGCATCTGCTGAATTTGGCCGCCTATTTCGCCGGGAAGCCGGTGGCCTGCACGGCGACAGTGCTGCAGGACGGCAGGCTGGTGACGAAGGCCGATGTGAAGGAGGGCGGCGAAGGGGTCGGGCCGCTGGCGGGCAATGCGGTGCACGCGCGTTTCGAGATGGAGAGCGGGACGCCGGTGTTTTTCGATTCCATCGCCAATGCCGGCGATAAGGCGGCGGGCTTCGGGCTGCAACTCATCGGGACGAAGGGCGTGATCGATCTGCGGATCGACGAACATCCGATCGCGCATCTGCTGGCGGGCAATCCGTTCGATCCGGTGAAGGAGCCGCGCACCTGGACGCCGATCACCTCGGGGGGCCTCGGCGAGCCGGAGCCGATGGCGGACGTGAAGGAGCAATCCGGCGGACACCTGATCCCGGGGCGCGATCTCATCGCGGCGATCCGCGAAGACCGCGAGCCGCTGTGCAGTGCGGCGGACGGGCGCGTGACGGTCGAGATGATCAGCGCCGTCTTCGAGTCGCACCGCCTCGGCGGGCAGCGCGTCGCCATCCCGCTGACCAATCGGCAAAACCCGCTCGCGCAACTGGCATGAAGTCTCGAGGCCGCAGCGCGGTCGCGGGCGTGCTGCTTTTCCTGCTCGCGCTGGTCGCGGTCGAGCCGAACGACCGCACCATCGAGCGGGTGCTCGACGAGCTGCTCGTCCAGCCGCCACGGGCAAAAACCGCCGCCGCTTTCGAACTGCAACTCGACACCATCCACCGCGGATACGACGGGAAAACGTGCTGGGTGCATCCGCGCGCGGGTGCGGTCCCCGGCGTGACGCCGAGTGTGGTGCTGACCATGCAGAAGCTGCTCCTCACGGGCAGCGACGTCTTTTTCGCGCTGAATGAAATGCGGACCGACGACCTCGGCCAAACGTGGACAGGCCCGCGCGAACATGCCGACACGCTCGGCCGCCGGAACGAGGCGGATGGAGCGGTGGTGGCGACGTGCGACTTTACTCCGAAGTGGCACGCGAAGTCCGGCCGGCTGCTCGGCATCGGCCAGACGGTGCGCTACCGCGGCGACAAGGTGATTCACGATCGCGACCGCGAAACGAGCTACGCGATCTATGACGCGGCGGCTAAGACGTGGACGCCGTGGACGACGCTGGAGATGCCGGATCGCGCCAAGTTTCAAAACGCCGGCGCGGGCTCGGTGCAGCGCGTCGATCTGCCGGACGGGGACATCCTGCTGCCGATCTATTTCAAGAATCGCGAGCAGAAGCAGTATCGCACGACCGTGGTGCACTGCGGCTTCGACGGCACGAAGCTGACCTACCGCGAGCACGGCAGCGAACTTTTCGTGCCGATCGAGCGCGGCCTCTACGAGCCGTCGCTCACGCGCTTCGCGGGCCGCTATTTCCTGACGATGCGCAATGATCGCGCAGGCTATGTGGCGACGAGCGCGGATGGCTTGCGCTTCGATGAGCCGCGCAAATGGCTCTGGGACGACGGCTCCGAACTCGGCAACTACAACACGCAGCAGCATTGGGTGACGCACAGCGACGCGCTCTATCTTGTCTATACGCGCACCGGCGCGGACAACGACCACGTCTTCCGCCACCGCGCGCCGCTCTTCATCGCGCAGGTCGATCCGGTGAAACTGTGCGTGATGCGAAAGACCGAGCGGGTGCTCGTGCCGGAACGCGGGGCGCGGCTGGGGAACTTCGGCGTCGTGGAAGTGAGCGAGAACGAAACGTGGGTGACGGTCGCCGAATGGATGCAAAACAAAGGCCCGATCCCGCCCGACAATGTGCGCGGCGCGGACAACAGCGTGTACGCCGCGCGCCTGCGCTGGACGACGCCGAACCGCGATTGGAATCAACGTTGAACACGGGCGCTCCTCGGACCTTGCCAAGGGGCAGCTCATTCGTTGCAATGCGGGCCGTTTCCCCAACTCATCGACCATGAAAGCCATCGGCTACACTCTACTCGGAATCGTCGCTGCCATTTGGCTGATCGCCATGGTAGTGGGAATGGTCGCGGCATTTCCGTATGGGCTGATCGGCTTACTTGGCTTTGCCGGCATCGGCTGCCTCGTGATCCACGTCCTGGCGGAGCGTTTCAAGAACAAGGAAGACGATTACTACGACAAAAACGTCAAACAATGAAGATGCTCATCACCACCCAGGACACGTTTGCCGATCATGAAATCACCGAGACGCTCGGGCTCGTGTATGGAAACACGATCCGCGCCCGGCACATCGGCAATGACATCCTGGCCGGGCTGCGGAATCTGGTCGGAGGCGAGATCACGGAATACACGAAGATGATCGCCGAATCGCGGGAGCAGGCGCTCGATCGCATGATGCAGCGGGCCCGGGAAGTGGGCGCGGATGCGGTCGTCGGAATGCGCTTCACCACCTCGCAGGTCATGCAAGGCGCGGCGGAAATTCTCGCCTTCGGCACGGCGGTGAAGCTGCAAAAGAAGTAGCGCGCGTCCGGCGCCTCGGTTCCCCCAATTTCATGATCCTCCGCTGTGCGCTCGTCGAAGTCCTCGACGAGAAAACTTTTGCGCCTCGCGCCAGTGCCGTCGGACCATAGGCCAGTCCTCCATCTCTCCTCCATGAAAACATTCCTCCTGCCCTCCCTTCTTCTGCTCGTGCTCGCCTCCCTGGCGCAACCACTGCGGGCCCAGACGCCCGCGACACCCGCGCCCGCCAGACCCAAGTTTCAGAAAGTGCTGCCGCAAACGCCACCGGGGGTGACGCTGCTCACGCGCGAGGTCGCCGTTTATCCCGAGCACACCGTCACGCTCACGCTCTACGTGCCGGACAAACCCGGCGCCTATCCGGCGATCCTCGACATCCACGGCGGCGGC
>JBBQIZ010000150.1:0-11006 GCA_038325425.1 Chthoniobacterales bacterium | reverse complement strand
GAACTGCACCGGGCGATCTTTTCGGAAGGCGACCTTTTCGCCGTAGTCCGCCGCGGGGCCGCCGGGCGCGCAGGCAGCGACGAAAAGGCTGACCAAAAGATGGCCTAAAAACGCGCGCAGTCTCATGGGGCAATTATACCCACTTCCAGATTCATTCGGACACTCTGCGGCCCTCTGCGTTCTTTGCGCCTCTGCGGTAAAACTCAGCCTACCCTCTACCGCAGAGGCGCGGAGCACGCCAAGGGCCGCAGAGGAAATGACGGCGGCTCGGTGCTCACTGTCAGGTTCTTTGCGAGAGATGGTATTAGAACCGGCGCCATCTATTTTCGCGCGAACGCAATGCGGCGCATCTCTCCCCGAAGATCGGGCGTCTTATCTCCTGTGCTCACCGCTTGCCATCCGCTTGGGAACCTCGCAATCTCCCGCCCCAGTGAGCCTGCGGTGGTTGTTGCCCGCCTGCGTTTGCACCCTCTCGATGCCGTTCACTCTTCCATGACCTCCGCCAAAGAAGCCGATCGTCAGCTCGACGCGCAATTGATGGCGCGCATCGCCCGGGGCGATGAGGTCGCTTTCGGCGCACTCTACGACCGCTTTTCTCCGGGGCTGTTTTCCTTCGTGCTGCGGATGGTCCGCGACGAAAAGGAGGCCGAGGACGTGCTCCAGGAAGGTTTCGCGCAGATCTGGCGGCGCGCCCCGACCTACGACCCGGCGCGGAGCAGCGCCTTCACCTGGGCGGTGATGATCCTGCGCAACAAGGCCATCGATCGCCTGCGCGTGCGCCAGCGGCTGGAGCGGACTTTGGAAAAGGCCACCGTCGAGTTCAGCCACTTTCCCGAAACGGATGAAATTTCTTCGCAGGCAGCGGAACGACGCGAAGAGGGAGCGCTCGTGCGTTCAGCGCTGACGCAGATTCCCGCGGAGCAAAAACAGGCGGTCGAAATGGCGTTTTTCAGCGGCCTGACCCACGAGCAAATCGCGGAAAAGCTCGGTGCCCCGCTGGGCACGATCAAGGCCCGCATCCGGCGCGGCCTGCTCAAGCTGCGCGATTTTTTAAAGGAGGCCGCATGATCGACGAGCAACGCCAGGACCGCGCCGCCGAATACGCGCTCGATGCCCTCGACCCGGCCGCCGCCCGCGCTTTTGAAGCGGAACTCGCGCGCGATCCCGAACTGCGCGCGCTGACCGATGAATTGCGCGAAGCCGCGGCCGCCCTCGCGCACACCGCGCCACGCCAACTGCCTTCGCCGGAACTCCGGGAACGGGTCATGTCCGCCGTGCGCGCCGAAGCCGCCGCCGTGTCCGCCCCTGCCCTCGCTCCAGCCCGCGGGCGCAGCGTGTTGCCATGGGTGCTGGCCGCGGGGTTCGCGCTCACGACCGGCGCGCTCTGGATGGAGCTCACCCAATGGCGGAATGAAGCGCTGACGTTGCGGCAGGAGTCGCTCGATCTGCGCAACCGCGACTCCCTCGCGAAGGTCACCATCGCCAGCCTCTCCGCCCAGGTCGAAGCCTTTGCCAAAAGCACCGCAGTCATCGTCTGGGATGCAGAAAAACAACGCGGCATCATCCGGCTGGCCAATCTGCCGCGCCCGGAAGCGGGCAAAGATTACCAACTCTGGGTCATCGATCCGAGATACCCGAACCCGGTCAATGGCGGCGTCGTCCCGATCGACAAGGACGGCGACGCGCGCGTGGCTTTCACCGCCGATCAGCCGATCAAGAAAGCTGCGAAATTCGCGATCAGCATCGAACCGACCGGCGGCGTGCCGAAAGCCACCGGCCCGATCGTGCTGGTCAGCAATTGAGGCGGGCGAAGAGAAGCCGGGGCGGTCCCACAGCGCGGAATCATGGCAACGGCCGCCCACTTTCGCGGAGCGGGTTCTTTTACTGCACCTCGATGACGAGGGCGGTCGTGTTGTCGTTCCCAGAGTAGCTGACGCCGGTTTCCACGACGCGCGCCGCCGGATTGCTCGCAGCCTCGCGCGGCCCGGGCGATCGCAGCAATTCGAGCAGATTCGAGTCGTACAAGCCGTCCGTCACGCCGTCGCTGCAGAGCAGAAAAAGATCCCCGGACTCGCAGCCGACCGCGCCGACTTGCGGTTCGACGAACTGATGCCCGGCTCCCAGCGCCTTCTGCAGCACGTTGCGCCGTGGATGCGACTTGGCCTGCCGCTCGTTCAGTTCGCCTTTGCGGTACAACCAGCCGACGTGAGTGTCGTCGTGCGACACCTGCCGCATGCCGCCGGTCTTCGGCAAATAGTAAATCCGGGTGTCGCCGATGTGCGCAAACCGCATCCAACCCGGCGTAAACCAGCAAAGACTGAGCGTCGCCCCCATCCCGGCGCACTCTTCATAACTTCCGCCGAGAAAGAGCAGCGCCCGGTGGATTTGATCGAAGAGTTCGCTGAGGACGTCCTCGAAGCCCGCTTCCAGTCCCTGCGCCCGCTGTTTGTAAGCGCGCGGCAGGAGGCGCGTGATCTTCTCGGCGGTGATCTTGCTGGCAAATTCGCCCGCCGCCGCCCCGCCCATGCCGTCGCTCACCGCAAAGACGAAATCCGCCGTTTCCAGCGACGCCTCCCCGACCTTGCCGAGGAAACGGGTTTCCTGCGCGTCAAACTGCAGCGCGAGGAAGGTGTCCTCATTGTTCTTGCGGACCTTGCCCCGGTCGGTCTGACCCCACCAGCGGAGCTGTCCGGGGCTATTGGGGGGCTGCATTCGGGGGGACCTCGTCGAGGATGGTGGCAAATTCGAAGTCGATCAGGCAGAAGCGGCCGTCGGAGTGGCGATAGGTGATGTTGCGCGCCTCGGCGTCATCGTGGCGGACGCCGTAGGGGAGCAGTTCGTCGAAGAGTTCCTTCACCTTGGCGGCGTCGAGTTCGTGCTCCACGCGATTTCCGCAGCTCGACGTGACCATCTTTAACTCCTCCGGATGAGATTCGAGCAGTGTGGGCACAAATGGACAGCCCCGCTCCTCCAGATACTTAAGAACACGCACTTCGTTCGCGAAACGTTGCTCGGCATTGGGACCGCGAAAAGTTTTATGCACCCGGCCGTCGTAACCGATGCGCACGGTGGCACGAAGGGTGTCTTTCACTTGCTGCATGGGACGCAAGATGCGCGGGCGGCGAGCGCAGGCAAGCCCGGAGGTGCGCCAAGTCGGCGGTGGAGCGTTTTCTGGCACCGCTTTTGCTTAATGGCCCGCGCGTCCAAAACAGGGCTGAAAGGGCCAAAACCACCACCAAAGCGGTCAACAATCGGCGCACCCCGCTCAAATAAAACCAAACCCACCACTACCCACTAATGGCGAAGTATAAACTGGAATACCTATGGCTTGATGGCTACAAGCCCGTCGCGAACCTCCGCGGCAAAACCCTCGTGAAGGAATTTGATGCCTTCCCGACCCTCGAACAGCTTCCGAAGTGGGGCTTCGATGGCAGCTCCACCCGGCAGGCCGAAGGCCACAGCTCGGATTGCGTGCTCCTGCCCGTCGCCGTCTTTCCTGACACGACGAAGATCAACGGCGCACTCGTGATGTGCGAAGTCATGCTCCCGGACGGCAGCCCGCATCCGACCAACACCCGCGCCACCATCACTGACGATCCCGGGACCTGGTTCGGCTTCGAACAGGAATATTTCCTGTATCAGGACGGCGCTCCGCTGGGCTTCCCGCAGAACGGCTTCCCGAAAGAAGGCCAGGGCAAGTATTACTGCGGCGTCGGCTACAGCTACGCGAGCAGCATCGCCCGCGAGATCGTGGACAAGCACCTCGACCTCTGCCTCGATGCCGGCATCAACCACGAAGGCATCAATGCCGAAGTGGCCATGGGTCAGTGGGAATTCCAGATCTTCGGCAAAGGCTCCAAGCGAGCCGCCGACGAGATGTGGGTTGCCCGTTACCTGCTCAACCGCCTCTGCGAACAGTATGGCGTGGACGTGAACTACCACTGCAAACCGCTCGGCATCGACGCGGATTGGAACGGTTCCGGCATGCACTCCAACTTCTCGACCGAATACATGCGCACGGTCGGCGGCAAGGAATACTTCGAAGCCCTCATGAGCGCCTTCGACAAGTACAAGAACGAGCACATCGCCGTCTATGGCCCGGACAACCACCTGCGTCTGACCGGTCTCCACGAGACCCAGTCGATCGACAAGTTCAACTGGGGCGTGGCCAACCGCGGCGCGTCCGTCCGCGTCCCGAACAGCTTCATCCCGGCCGGCTACAAGGGCTACCTGGAAGATCGCCGTCCGAACTCGCAGGGTGACCCGTACGCCATCGCCGGTCGCATCCTGCAGACTATCGCGACCGTCCCGACTCCGTAAGCGGCTCCGCAAAGTCCCGCAGACTCACTGAAAACGCCGTCCGGCTACCGTGCCGGGCGGCGTTTTCCTTTTGGAATCCCGAGGGAGGTCGGGCATCTGCAGCCTGCTGCCCGACTTCGGGGCGGCAGCACCAGTGGCGGGGTCCACGGGCTCGCAGGTCGGGCTGGGAGGGCCGGGGCGGGGTTCCGGAGGGCGGTGGTAGGACTGGGGGGGGGTGCCCCGGGACGGGGGTTTAATACCATCTCTCGCAAATAACCTGACAGTGAGCACCGGGTCGCCGTCATTTCCTCTGCGGCCCTCTGCGTTCTTTGCGCCTCTGCGGTCAAACTCAGCCTACCCTCTACCGCAGAGGCGCGGAGCACGCAAAGGGCCGCAGAGTGTCCGATTGATTATTGGAGATGGTACAAGTTCCCAGACTTTCAAGGGTTTACGCCGAATTCGCCTTTTCAGCGGCGGACGCGTCGCGCGGGGGTCTTTCCGTGACGCTCCGGCGTCCAGCAGGGCGATCCGTGACGCCACCCGACTGCCTCAGAACGACGCCCGCAGCGTCGCCTTGATGTAAGGCGCGCCTTCGGCGGTGTTGTAAACGTCCTCCGCCCGGTGGTAATCGAACTTTCGGTTGAAGGCGTAACCGCCCGCCAACTCAAACGCCAGCCGGTCCGGGTCGCCGATGGTCACACCGGCGCCGGCGCGCCATTCCGAATAGCTGAGCGTCGCATTGCGCAAACGGCTCGGGCGACTGTTGTCGTCGTCCGTGCGGAACGCCCCGCCGGCCAGTTCGCCGCCCGCCCAAAAGGCGAGGCTTTCATTCGCGCGGAAAATCACCCGCGGTTCCGGCACCAGCGCGCGGATCGTCCACTGATCACTCACCCGCCAGAGGAAACCGAGCACGGGCAGAAAAGGATAACTGCGCAGGCCGCTGTAGCTGACTCCGCCGACCAGGAAAAAGCGGTCGTTGACCCGATAGGCCGCCGCCAGCTTGGTCGGCGCGTCGAACGCCTCCGCACTTACGTCATCCTCGAAGTAAAACCCGGGCGCCGTTTCCAAAAGGAAGCCGACTTCGCCGCGGACGAAATATTCCAGCGCGATCACCCCCGCAAAACTTTGCAGCCGGTCGGGCAGCGGCAGGTTGCCCGAATGGCCAAAATCGAAGCGGTTATATTCTGCGCCGAGCCGCATGTACCAGGCGCCGTCCGCCGCCGGCGACCACGGCAGACCGATCGGAAAGCGACGGCCGAACTCGACGCTGTTCGACCACACATCGCCCGCGGCATCGTTGCCGCGATCGAAGTCGCTCTCGAAGACGTAGCTCGATTTGACGCGGAGCGTATTGAGCGGCACGACTTCGGGCGTCGGCATGACTTTGTCCTCGACGATTGGTGCGCCCGCGTGAGCGGCGGCGGTCAGGAGGGTGACAAAAGCGATGGTGCGGAGCGGTTTTGAGAACATAAATGAAGAGAGCAAGGAGAAGCGCGCAGCTTATCCGCGCGTTACCGGAGCCTTGGATGCGTCGGATTTACTCCACACGCAATGCTTTTACCGGATCGAGCCGCGCGGCGACGTAGGCCGGCACGAGCGCGGCGAGGGAGCAAATCAGGAAAGCGCCGATGCAAATCACCGCCACGTCATGCGGCACCACTTCGGCGGGGATGCCATCGAACTCGTAAATGCCCGCCGGGAAAACTTCGATCCCGAGCGCGTTGGCCAGCCATTCGCGGAACGGATTGCGGAAGTGCAGAAGAAGAAGGCCGGCGCTCAAGCCGAGCAGCGTCCCGCCCGCGCCGACGAGCATGCCCTGCGCGAGGAACACCCAGACGATCTGTCCGGTCCGCGCGCCGAGCGCTTTCATGATCCCGATCTCGCGCGTCTTCTGCACGGTCACGGTGATCAGCGTGTTCATGATGCTGAACGCCGCGACGACGACGATCGCCGAGAGGATGAAAAACATGACCTGCCGCTCAAGGCGGATGGCGTCGAAACGCTGCCGGTTTTCGTCCTGCCACGAAACGCTGAAAGCCGCGCCGTCGAGCGCATCGGCCAGCAGCATCTGCGTGTCGCGGACATTATACGGATCGGCCGTCTTCACCGCCAACCCGTGCACGCCGTCCTTCATGCTGTAGAGCTCCTGGGCATTGTGCAGCGGCACGAGCATGAAATTGGCGTCGAAGCTGTTTGTGCCGGAAGCGATCAGGCCGACGACCCGGAGCGGCGCGGGAATGACCACGTCCTCCTTGAGATCGGCCAGGGTGCGCGGTTTGGCTGCGGGGTCATCGGATTCGCGCCGCAATTCCTCGACGATGCCGCGGACGTTGCCCGGCGCGATAATCGTCACTTCGTCGCCAATCGCGGCCCCGAGTTCCGCGGCCAGCGTCCGCCCGAGAATCACCGTATCGCTCGCCATCTCGAGTTCGCCGATGACAAATTTCTTCAGGTCGATGAGCTTCTGCTCCTGCTCCACATTGATCCCGCGGAGCACCGCCGGATTCACCCGTCCCTGGTATTCGACCAGCACCGGCCCCTGGACGAACGGCGCCGCGCCGATCACGCCCGGTACTTTTTCCACGACCGGCAGGACCTCCCGCCAGTTGCGCAGGACCTCGCCGTTGCCCACGCGCAGGTGCGGCTCGAAGCCGAGGATCGCCCGCTGGAGCGTCAGGCTGAAGCCGGTCATCACCGAAATGACCACGATCAGCACGGCCACGCCGATCGTCACCCCGAGCAGGGAAATGATCGTGATCACCGAGACGAAGGTGCGCTTCGGCTGCAGATAGCGGAGCGCGAGAAAAAGGCTGAAGGGAGCTTGCACGGGCGCGGCCATGGAAGCTGCGGGAACGTGCTTCACCAAGCGAAATGTCGCCCCTCCGCCGCGCCCGCAAAAATCGTCGGAAAATCCGTTGACCACCGGCTGATATGTCGTTTCATTGGCCGCTATGAAGAAAATTCTCTCCCTCCTGATGGCCTTTGTGTTCATGCAAACTCAGACTTGGGCGCTCTCCGGCGGGCCTTTCCAGAATAGTAGTTCTGCCGTGAACATTGTCGGGACCTATGCTGGGGTTATGATCGGAAATCTATCGGTGGGGGGGGGTGCAAGCCTTGGGGGCGCCGGCTTGGGGATTTTCACTATCGGCCTTCCCGCGGGCGGCATTGGCACTGGCATCTTTGCGCTGTTCTCCGGCGGTCAGGCGGTTGGCGGTGATGTGGTCGGGCTAGGCGATCCCGAGTCACTTACAATTCGCGGTGTGATGCGTGGCGTCGTTTCTGCTAGATCGGTCAACTCCACTACGGTCGGGGCGCTTGTCAGCAGCGTCACTTCAGTAGGCGTTCAGTTCGAAGCGCAAATTCAAGGAGGCCGTGGTCCATCGAGTGGGGTTCGTCTTGTCGGTACGGCTGCGACGACGGTGACCTTCGATGACTTTACCGGTCCTGTTACAACCACCAGCTCGGACTTTACGTTGACAGGATACAAACAGTCAGGCGATTCCACTTTGGCTACTTCCACGACACTGCCTCCAGACCTTTAGCCGCATTGCCGGAAGCTGACGTTAACCACCATCGGTTGTGACTTCTAAGCCGCGATCTTTGTCCGCAAAGGTCGCGGCTTTTAGTTTGATCGAACTGATGACCGTGATTGTGGTGATCAGCATTCTGATAGTCATGGTCTTCGGGGTGACGACCAATTTTCAACGACGTGCTGACCGGGCTAATTGCGTGGCAAATCTTACGAACCTGTACGCCGCTGCAAACGTTTACATACAGCACCATGGTTCTTGGCCACAGGTCGATTACAAATTGCTCCAGACGGAGGAACGACGTTATGCGGAAGCGTGGGTCGATGCTCTGAAACCTTGTGGCACAATTCATAAAAACTGGCTCTGTCCGACTATTCAGCGTGAGTTGGGCAATCCGGATATGAATAATCCCAAGGACATGCGAATCGACTATATCGCGAATCCTTTCGATGATCGGATGATAGCTCCGTTTGAGTTCTCCAATCAACCGTGGTTTGCGGAACGGGGAGACCCGCATGGAGAAGGCAACTTGGTCATTCTCACCAACGGGCAAATTTTGACCCTCCGAGATCTCATTCCCAAGAAATAGGTAATCCGCGCTTTTCTGAGATGGTGGAGTGGCGCCTTCAACCAAGGCGGAGGCATCGCTTCCGGGCAGACGGGCATTGACTTGCTCGACCCGGTTCTCCAGTTTCTATGCTGAAAGCTGCTTCTCAAGAATCGGCTGCCCATCAACCCCTAAATCCCAACGCCACATATGAAATTGAACCCCACATTTGCCCTCGCCGCTGCCGTCGCCTTCGCCTTCACGGCTTGCGAAAAGAAGCCCGCGGAAGTCAAGGCCGACGCTATCGAAAACCAGGCCGACGCCGTCAAGGACTCAGCCGATGACAAGGCCGAAGCCATGAAGGATGGCGCCAAAACGGAAGCGAAGGCCGTCGAAAACAACGCCGACGCCGCCGCGGACAACATCAAGAAAGCCGCGGACGACGCAGCCGAAGCGGTGAAGAAGGAAGCGGACGCGAAAGCGAAGGCTCTGGAAAACAGCGCCGAAGCAGTCCGCGACGGTGCGGCACCGGCTCCCGCCCCAGCGCCAGCTCCCGCGAACTAAGCGCCCTTCCCCAAACCTCAATTCCCAGCCCCGGCTTCTTTATGAGGCCGGGGCTTTTTTGGGTCTGCGATTAATCGGGGTCCTCCACGCAGCACGATCGCCCCGGCATCGTCGGCAGCGCGCCGCGGGGAGCCGATCCTCCTGCCGCTTCCGCCCCGCATTGGCGTCGGCTGAAGTTCAACCGCTGAAGGGACCGCTCGGTCCGCGCTTATACCATCTCCTAGAATCAATCGGACACTCTGCGGCCCCCTGCGTGCTTTGCGCCTCTGCGGTAAAACTCAGCCTACCCTCTACCGCAGAGGCGCGGAGCATGCAAAGGGCCGCAGAGGAAATGACGGCGGCCCGGTGCTCACTGTCAGGTTATTTGCGAGAGATGGTATTATTCCGCCTTAAGCGGCACTTCGAGCTGCTGGAGCACCTCAAAGACGTGCTCGAGCAGGCCGCGATAGTGCTGCTGCACGACGATGTCGTTGGTCTCTTTTTTCAGCGCGAGGAAATCGGCGAAGTCTTCCTGCAGCTTGAGCGCGAGCAGCGTGCGGAGCTGCGCATCGGTGTCATGCACGGGTTCGCTGGACATCGCGCCCATGCTCGTCGCGAGGTCTTCGCTGTGCTGCGTGAGATCCTTGATCCGCTCCTGCAACTCGACGTTGCGCGCTTCGAGTTGCTGGTTCAGCCGGGCCAGTTCCTCGATCGTCGGTTCGCCGGTGATGATCGGTCCGGTGGATTTTTCCGGACGCCGCCGGTCGTCTTTTTGCCGGGTCTTCGCCGCGGCCAGATCGGCGCGCAGCGCATTCGCGTAGGCTTCGATCTGGCGCAGCGATTCGGTGAGATTGAAATTGCGCGGCACATTCGCGCCCGCATTGCGCGGCGTATAAACCGGCCGCTCGCGCTGCCCTTCGCCGGAAGCCTTCTGCGGACGCGGCTCATACACCGGCCGTTCCTTTCGCCGCTCCCGCTCCTCGTCCTCCTCTCCGGCGTCCTCGTCCTCGTCCTCCTCATCCTCATCGTCACTTTCGTCGTCCGCGTCGGGGTTCGTGATTTCGTCCGACGGGTCGGAACCTTCGGGCGCCTCTTTCGCCGTCTCGGGCGCGGGCGCGGCTGCTGCCGTCGGCTCCGGTTTCAAAATCGCCAGCAGTGGTTCGGGCAGCTCCGCGACTTCCTTGCGCAGCGCGGCCTGCCACTTCCCACTCCAGCGGCTGATGCCTTTCTTGAGCACTTCGACCGCAGGCGCATCCAGCTTGCCGAGGCGATCCTGCTCCGCGGCCCATTTCAGGACGCCAAGCTGGGTGACCGGCGGATGCGGAATGGTGAACACGGCGAGCACCGCGCAATGGACCAGCGCGTCGACGTCCGCAGGCTTCAGTTCCGCGAGCGGGAGCTGAGCGAGCCACGGTTTGCCGCGGCCGATGAAGACGTTGGCGAAAATCTGCGCCTGCTTGGGCGTGAGGATGCCGGTTTCCTTGTCGCGCAATTCGCGGGCGACGCCGACGGCGAGCTTCAGCGCGACGGGCGTATCGAGTTTGAAAAGCGCCCGCGCCAGGCTGAGGCGAATGCGCCGCGCGGCATCGGTTTCTTCCTTGGCCAAGCCGGCCAGCAATTGCGTGCGAAAGCCGGCGGTCAATTCCGGCCAGACGGTTTCCACCGCGCGTACGCCGACGATCCACGGCACCGCCGGCAGCACTTCCACCGCGCGGGCCACGCCCGCCCGTCCGCCGAGCAGCGCTTCCTTGAGCAGCGCGCCCATGCGTTCTTCGTCGGCGGGCGAAAGACGCGCCCGTTGGGAGGCTTCGGCCAGTTGACCCAACTCGTCCGGCGCCGCCGTTGCGCCTTCCGCAGTCGCGGGCTCGACGGGCGTTGCCGCTTCAGGCTCGGGCGCGGCGGCGCGCTCGGCGGGCGCCTCGGGCGGAGGCTCCGGCGCGGTGTTTTCGACCGGTGCGGCGGGTGATGGTTCGGGAGTCGGTTCGTCCGCGGGAGAGTTGGTTTCCATAGGGAAAATTTAGGGCGTTACAGAACGGCGCATCGCCCGCGAACGCGAGGAAAAAAGCGGGTGCGCAGCGCGCGGCCTA
>JBBQIZ010000149.1:0-11297 GCA_038325425.1 Chthoniobacterales bacterium | reverse complement strand
CGTCACCGCGAGCAGCGTCGCGCCGATCATCGCGAAAGTTTTGGTGAAGGCGAGCGGGTGGAAGAGTTTGCCCTCCTGCCCGGTGAGCGCAAAGACCGGGACGAAGGCGAGGATGATGATCGCCATCGCAAAGAAGATCGGCCGGCCGACCTGCCCGGAGGCCTCGCTGGTTAGGGCCAACGTCTCGGCGGCGGTGAGACGCGCGCCCTTCTTTTTCTCCGCCTCCTCGCAGTGGCGGATGACATTCTCCGTGAGCACGATCGCGGCATCGACGAGCACGCCGATCGCAATCGCGATGCCCGCGAGCGACATGACGTTCGACGTGATGCCGAACTGCCGCATGAGGATGAACGAGATGAGGATCGAGACTGGCAGCGGGAACGTGACGATGAGGATGCTGCGGAAATGGAAGAGGAAAATGATGTGCGCGAGCGTCACGAGGATGATCTCCTCGGTGAGCGCGTGCTTGAGCGTGCCGATGGTGCGGTCGATCAGCTCGCTGCGATCGTAGAAGGGTTTGATCGTCACGCCGGGCGGCAGGCTCGGGGAGATCTTCTCGATCTTGTCTTTCACGCGCTGAATGACGGCGTGGGCGTTTTCGCCGGTGCGCATCACGACGATCCCGCCGACCACTTCGCGGCCATTGATGTCGAGCGCGCCGCGCCGGAAATCCCCGCCAATCTGCACGGTAGCGACATCGCGCAGATAGATCGGCGTGCCTTCGCGCTGCGTGAGCACGGTCTGTTCGAGATCGCCAACCGACGTGACCAAGCCCATCCCGCGCACGACAAACTCCATGCCGTTTTCTTCGATGACCTTGCCGCCGACGTTGAGATTGCTCTGCCCGACGGCGTCCATCACCTCCTGCAACGACACGCCCGCCGCGCGCATCTTCATCGAGGACACTTCGATCTGATACTGGCGCACGAAACCACCGACGCTCGCCACTTCCGCCACGCCTTGCACGGCATTGAGCTGATAACGCACGAACCAGTCCTGCACCGCACGCAGCTCGCCGAGGTCGTAACCACGGCCATTCGGCGCCTTCGACGGATCGACTTCGAGGTAATACTGATAAACCCAGCCGAGGCCGGTGGCATCGGGGCCGAGCTTCGGCACGACGCCCGCGGGCAGCAGATCGCCGAGGTAATTTAGCCGCTCGAGAATGCGCGTGCGGGCGAAGTAGTTGTCGATTTTGTCCTCAAAAATGATCGTGAGCAGCGAGAAGCCGAACATCGAATTCGCGCGCACGGTTTTCACCCCGGCGAGGCCCTGAAGATTGACCGAGAGCGGATAGGTGATCTGGTCCTCGACCTCCTGCGGGCTGCGGCCCGGCCAGTCCGCGAAGACGATGACCTGGTTTTCGCTCAGGTCGGGGATGGCATCGATTGGCGTGCGGCGCACCTCGAAGATGCCGAGCGCGATGATGAAGAGGACGCCGCACGCCACGAGGAAGCGGTTGCGCAGCGACCACGCGATGAGGGCGTTGATCACGGCTTCACCTCCGCGCCGCATTCGAGCATTTCCGCGCCGAAGAAGGGATTGCGGATCGTGCCGGCGAGCTGAATCCAGCGGCCTTGATTCGTCTCGGCGCTTGGCACCGCGCTCTTGGCCATCGGGCATTCGAAGACTTTCACCGGCGTGTCGAGCTGCGTCCGCAACCGCACCGCCAGTTCCGCCACGGCCATGCTCAGCGGATAGAATTTCACCCGCGCGGTCTTGATGTCCTCCGCCGGGCCGACATGCGCGACCGCGCCGAGCCGCTGGCCCGCATCACCGAGTTCTTGGGCCGCGGCCATCGCAGCTTCGTGCAGCGCCGGGACGCGCGTGTTGTGCGCCGCGAGATCATCGGACGCCAGGGCTTCACCGACCGCGGAGGCGGTGTCGAAGAGCGTCTTCGCCGCGGCGAGTTGCGTTTCCGAAAGTGGCGCCAGCGCCGGCATCGGGGCCGTCGCGGGCATCTCGAGTTGCGCCTGCGCGTCGATGAGCAGATTGCCGGTCGTCACGATGCGCTCGCCGGCTTCGATCCCGGCGAGCACTTCCCACACATCATCCCCCGCCCGTCCGAGCGTGACGCGGCGCGGTTCATACTGCCGCTCGCCCTTCACCACATAGACGAGTGGGTCAGCGCCCGGCGAGAGCACCGCGCTGCGCGGCACGGTGAGCAGCGGCTCGGTTTCCACACGGATGCGGCCGTCGGCATACACCTTGTGCAGGAGTTCGCGCCGCTCTTTTCCGGCCTCGCCGACGAGCGGATTATCGAGGATGACGCGGACTTTTGCGGTGCGGGTTTGCGGTTCGAGATTCGGATCGATGAAGTCGATCGGCGCGGTGAAGACCTTGCCCGGGACACTTGGCGTCGTGACTTCCACCATCTGCCCGACGCGAATCCACGCGAGGTCGCGCTCGTAGGCATTGAAGACGAACCACATTTTCGAAAAGTCCCCGATCTCGAAAAGCACCTCGCCCTCCTTCACGTACTGGCCTTCATAGACCATGCGCGACACGACCGTGCCGGTGCTCGGTGCGACGATGTCGAAGTTGTCACCTGTCTCGCCGGGGAGCTTCTTGATTTGCTCGGGCGTGAGGCCCATGCGGCGGAGTTTCTGTTCGCTGGCCGCGATGGTGACGTCGCGCTGCACCGACTGTGGCTGCTTGAGCGCGAGCGCGTATTCGCCGCGGGCGACGATGAGTTCGCGGCTGAAGAGCGCGGCGAGCGGCTGTCCGGCGGTGACTTCGGCACCGACGAAATTGACGAAGAGTTTGTCGATCCGGGCATCGACGTAAGCCGAGAGACGGCGGTGCCGGGTTTCGTCGTCGTCGATCTGCCCGGCCACGCGGATCAGGCGTTTGAGCGGTTGCCGGGAGACTTCGGTGGTTTCGATATTCACCACGCCGGCGGTCGCTGCGCCGAGGCGCACAGTCTGGCTGCCGGCTTCTTCGACGCCGGTTTCGCCTTCATACACGGGCGTCAGTTTCATCCCGCAGATCGTGCAGTTGCCCGGCTGGTCGGACTTGATCCACGGGTGCATGGGGCTCTGGTAAAAGAGCACTTTGCGTTCGCCGGAAGCGGACGCGGAGGACGGCGGATGCTGGCGGCCAAACCACCAACCGCCCAGGGCGGTCAGCGCTGCGAAACTGATGAGGAGAAGAAAAGAGAGAAAGGAACGAGGCATAAATCTGAGAGTTAGGTTGCATTGAAACGGCGCGCGTCCGAAGGGGACGCCGCCACGAGGCGCGTGGGTAGACCACGCCTGTCAATGCCCTCTCAGATCAGGCGAATGCAGGTCAGATCGAGACGCGCGGTCACGGGCATCCGTGCCGCCTGGCGCTCGTAGGAGGAAGGCCGCTCCACAGCCGGGAGCGGGCAGAGGCTGATGAAAACAAGGGTCGGAGGGAGAATGGGTTTGGCGTCGGCAGCCTGCGGCGGGACCGACGCCGGGGCTTTGGCGGGCACTTGGTCGCCGCTGGTAACGCAACACGACATCGCCTCCTCGGTGCAGCAACCTCCGCAACCGTCCAGCTCCGCCTCAAACAGGCACGCCGCCGAGAGCTTGACCGGCCCGAGGACGAGGCTCAGCAGAAGAACGAGCAGGAGTGGCAGGCGGATGGACATGGACGGGAACAACTAACGTCTGAGCACTTGGATTCGTCAATGCAGGGATTGTTCAATCCTCGGCGCGAATTGCGGCGCGCTCACCGCCGTTCGTTCTGGAGCGCGGCGATGCGCTCCATCACGCGTTCACTCAGGCGCTGGTAGAGTTCGCGGCCTTCTCCGACGAGATCGTCCTTGGTGAAAAAAATTGGTTCCCCGACGACGAGCGTGATCGGCGTGAAGAGGCGCGGTTTCCCGCCACGCGGAAACGCTTTGTGCGCGCCGAAAATACGCATCGGCACGACGGGCGCGAGCGTCTTGGCAATGACCAGGCCGAGGCCCGGCTGCGCCGGCTGGAGCTGACCGTCGAGCGTGCGCGAGCCCTCTGGGAAAATGACGGTCGCGTGGCCAGCACGGACGAGCTTGATGACGGTCTTCAGCGCGCTCATATCGGCGCGGTCCTGATCGACGGGGATGACGTTGAACTCGGGCAGGAGCGGACCGAGGACAGGCCACTTTTGGAGCGTCTTACGCGCGAGGTAGTGCAGTTCGCGGCGGCAGGCGATGCCGGCGAGCGGAGGGTCGAGATAACTCTCGTGATTCATCGCGAGGATCGCCCCGCCTTCCTCGATGATCCGCTCGCGATGGATGACCTTGAACGAGAACAGTACCTTCGCGAGCAGTTGCGAAGTGCGGTAACCGAAGCGATACCAGCCGCCCATCGCTTAAAGTTCGCCGAGCGGCAGGCCCTTTTGTTTCAAGCGGCCAAAAATTTCTCCGACCACGCCTTCGACGGTGAGGTTCGAACTGTCGATGACGTGCGCGTCCTCGGCGATGATCAGCGGCGAAGTGCGGCGGCTGGAATCCACCTTGTCGCGAGTCGCGATCGAATCCTGCAAGCCCTGCGCGGCACGGCGCCGGGCGCGGACTTCGGGCGAAGCGTCGACGTAAAATTTGTAGGGCGTCTCGGGAAAAACCGCGGACCCGATATCGCGGCCTTCCATCACGATGTCGTGGTCAAACGCATAGGCGCGCTGTTTTTTTACCAGCAAATGGCGGACTTCCGGAATGCTCGCGACGGCCGAGACGTTGGCATTGACGGCCTCCGAAACGAGATGCGGCGTGGGATCGATGCCATCGAGCAGAATAGTCGAGGCGCCATCCTCCACGCCGCACACCACTTCGGTAAAATGCAGCAATTGCTGGACGCGGCCGAGATCGAGGGGCGGCACGCCTTTCTCCACGACCAGCCAGGTGATCGCGCGATACATGGCGCCAGTGTTGACGTAAATATAGCGCAGCTTGCGGGCGAGGGCGCGGGCCACGCTGCTTTTGCCGGACGCCGCAGGGCCGTCGATCGCGATGACGATGTGGGGATGCTCCTTGGCCACGTCAGTTGGGGAGAGACGTGACGACGGGGGTTTGCGGACCGTCCGGTTGCTTCAGGATGTCTTCCAGGGCTTGGTAAAATCCGGGATAGGAAGTGTTCACACACTCGGTGTTGGTAATCACCGTTTCACCCTCGGCAAACAGACCGGCCACGGCGAAGGCCATGGCGATACGGTGATCCCCAAAGCTGTCGAGACGCGCGCCTTGCAGCGGGATGCCGCCGGTGATTTGCAGGCCATCCTCGGTTTCCTGCACCTGCCCGCCCATGGCGCGGAGATTGGTAGCGATAGCGGCCAGTCGGTCGGTTTCCTTGACGCGCAACTCGCCGGCATCGGAGATCGTGGTCGTTCCCAAGGCGAGCGCCGCGGCGACCGCGAGGATCGGCAGTTCGTCGATGACGTTGGGAATTTCCTTGCCGCCGATGTCCGTGGCTTTAAGGCGTGCGCCGCGGACTTCGATCACTCCGAGCGGTTCGCCTTCTTCACTTTCGACGATCTCGCGGACTTGCGCGCCCATGCGCAGCAGCACCGCGAGGACGCCGGTTCGGGTTTCGTTGAGGCCGACATTCTTGACCAGCAAATGCGAGCGCGGCTGCGCGGCGGCGGCGACCAGCCAGAAGGCTGCGCTGGAGATGTCGCCGGGCACTTGAAAGTCGCGCGACTCCGGAGTCATGGCGCCATGAATCGAAACGGTGAGGTCGTTCTTTTGCGGCCGCACGAGGAAATATTCGAGCATGCGTTCGGTGTGGTTGCGGCTCTGCGTCGGCTCGGTGACGCTCGTCTTGCCCTTGGCAAACATGCCGGCCAGCAGCACCGCACTCTTCACCTGTGCGCTCGCCACCGGGCTGATGTAATCGATCGGCTGCAAATCCCCGCCGTCGATAACCAGCGGCGGGCGGCCATCCTTGCCTTCCGCGGTGATCTTCGCGCCCATCCGAATCAGTGGCTCCATGACCCGCCGCATCGGGCGTTTGGAAAGCGAAGGGTCGCCGACGAGCCGGCTGCGGAAGGGTTGCCCCGCCAGCAAGCCGGCCAGCAGGCGCATCGTCGTGCCGGAGTTGCCGCATTCAATGTCACCCTTCGGCGCGGTCAGAACCCGGCGCTTGCCGTGAACGATGAGCGTGGTTGCATCCGCGGTTTCGATCTCGATGCCCAGCGCGCGCATGGCAGCCGCGGTGCAAAGACAGTCCTCACTCGGCAGGAACCCTTTGATCACGCAGATGCCATTGCTCAAGGCGGCGAGGATCACCGCCCGGTGGGAAATGCTCTTGTCCCCCGGAACTTCGAGTTCGGAATGGATGGTCGGGGCGCGGCGGATTTTCCAGTCAGACATGCGGAGTTTTCGGGAGCCGCAGCTGATCGCGCTGGGTTTTTGCTAGGGTGAGGAATTCGGTCATCGAGGCGTCGTGGTCGAGGATTGTTGTGATTTCACGGAGTTTTTCAATCATCGCTTCCGCGGCGGCGCGGATCGCCACCTGATTGCTGCGCATAATTTCCGCCCACATCGCGGGCGGGCCGGCGGCGACGCGCGTGGTGTCGCGAAAACCGGGGCCTGAAAAATCGAACGCGGCGGCGTTTTTTTCGCCCACGACATTGACGAGCGTGGCCGCGAGGAGATGCGGAAAATGGCTGATCAAGGCGACCATTTCATCGTGTTCGGCAGGCGACGTTTCCACCATCCGGCAGCCCAGTTGCTGCCAGAATTGATGCAGTCTCCCGAGCGCGTGTCCGTTGGTCTTTTCGTCGGGCGTGAGAATGCAGGTAGCGCCATCGAACAAGTCGGCGCGGGCGGCATGCACACCCGCCTGCTCAGAACCGGCCATCGGATGACTGCCGACAAAATGCGCCGCTCCGGCCGCCGGAAAAATCTCCGTCAAGGCAGCGACGACCGACGCCTTTACGCTCCCGACATCGGTCACGATCGCCCCGGGCGCGGCGGCCTCCGCGACCTGCCGGGCAATGGCCGGCATCGCGCCGACGGGCACGCAGAGAATCACCAAATGGGCCCCCGCAACCACGGCGCGCAGATCCGCCGAGACCTGATCGGCGAGGCCAAGTTTTCCCGCCTCTTCCGCGGCTTCCGGACGACGTGCCCAGACGCCGACATGAAAACCGCCCGCCCGCCGCGCGGCGAGCGCGATAGAGCCTCCGAGGAGGCCGGGACCGAGGATGGCGAGTCGTGTCATGTAGCAGGAAAAAAAGCCCGGCCCGCAGGCGCGAAGGCTTGCGGGCCGGGCTGAAAATTCAGCGTGTTTCGCGCGTTAGGGGACGAGGAAGCTCTTGCCGGAATACGGATCCTTCACCTCAGTGCCGGGCGGGAAGCCGCGCACGTCGATGTAGCCTTTGTATTGATCGTACGGGCTAAAGACGAAGCCGGGCTTGCCGGGAACCGGCTTGGCATAAGGAATCTCGCCCACTTTCACGGGTTGCTCGGGCACCGGTGGCGGACGATTTTCCGTCGTCGGAGGAGGTGTCGACGGCGGAGGCTGTTGCTCCGGCGGGACATCGGCTTGAATGGTATCCGATTCCCGCGGAGACGGCGGATGGAATCCCGATTTTTTGGTGGTCCGCCGGGGAGGTTCGTCCACACATGCTCCGAAGAGCGCGAGGGTCAGGGCGAGGGCTGCCGGAACAAGAAGTCGCTTCATAAGTTGCGGTGGTCATTAACGAACGGGCGCGAGCGTGACAATGGAAATTTCCCGCGTCAGCTGCCCGCCGATGGTTCGTTTCACCCGGCTTTCAGAACGCGCAAATCGCTCCGGAGCAGTTCTTCCAGCGCGGTGATCATCGCGGATGGCGCTTCCAGAGCGGCCATCGTTCCAGCGCCGGAGAGGACGGTCAGGGTGCTCGTCGGCAGCAAACGTTGTAGGACGAAGGCCCGGCCTTCGGGCTCGGGCGTCCGCTCTTCACCCCAGAGCAGCGCCACGGGCTGCGGCAGAGTCCGCCAGCGCGCTTCGAAATCGAAAGCGAGGGCGCCGCTCAGCCAGCCCAGCGCCGCGTGTTCCGCCGCCGGTTGCTGGGCGCAGGTCGCGAAAACATCCGCAGTTTCCTCGGTGATCATGGCCGGTTCGAGAAAGACGGACTTCAGCCAATGCGCCACGGACGCGCTGGTCGAAAGGTGATTCCGGTAAAGAAAGCGCGCGAGCAGCGGCGTGCGATAGAGCAGCTTCGAGCCGATGCCGAGCGTGTGCGCGCCGAGGTCGCCCGTGCCATTCGGCATATGCAGGATGAGGCGGGAAACGAGTTCCGGGTGTTGCGCCGCGAGATGCACGCAAAAGCCCGCAGAAAGTCCACTGGCCACGAAAATGGGCGGCTGCTCCCATTCGAGCGCGCGGGCGAACTCGGCCAGCATCCGCCCGTAATCCGCGGCGGTGAACCGTCCCGTGGGCCGCGCCGATTCCCCGAACCCGACGAGATCCAGGGCCAGCACGCGGTACCGCCCGGCAAATTCCGGATACACCTTCGACCATTCATACGACGAGGCTCCGAGGCCGACATTGTGGACGAAGATCAGCGACTGGCCGCTGCCGCATTCGTGGTAAACGACCTGCCCGAGGCTGGTGTGGAGGACTTTCGTGACGAAAACCGCGGGCGAAATCGTGTCCGGCACCCGCCGCTTGGTCGGCGGCCGCAAGGCGTATTTCAGCGCCACGAGCAGCGCGCCCACGAGGCCCGCGCCGAGGCCCACGCGCCAGGCGTGTTTGGGTTTGAGAATCTTGTCGGTGTCCACAACGAGGATGAAATGGTCGCTTCGATAACCTCGAAGTGCCGCATTGTCTTTCGGTTTTTTTCAACTCAGACGAAGTTTGCAACAGGGGCTGCGGTTCCAGCAAGCGAATGACTTTCGTTCACTTCGACTCCAGCGCTTCCTCCACGCCCGGTGTCGCTCGACGACCACAGCGCGGACCGCATTACATTCGTATCGAGCACAACACGCAGCGAATTGCTCATCGCTCACTTCCTCAGCCGGAAGAACGCTCGATTCGTCAACGTGATGTCAAAGGTCTGGGTGTGGAAGTAGTCTCCGTCCACCGGATCTGCGTTCACCGGCTCCCAGCTTTGCGGATCTGACAAATCGGTCGTCGATTCCAGCGTCCAATTCAGCGCGGCAAGAGGCCAAAAGACCGACACCTGGCCATCAGCCACTTGGAGTTCCAGTTGCGGCCTTGGTGGAACGAAGAATTGGATGTTGCGAATGCTGAGTATGCCGCTTGCAGGGCCGTTTACCCCGGTCAGAGCGAAAGTCAGGTCCACATTCTGATCGGCCACGTCGGAAACCTCGATCACAGGCGTCCCGTTCCATTCTCCATCCGCCACGTAGCGCGCTTCGATCGTGTAGTTGTTTTCCTCACCGATCCCCATCGCCATGAATTCACCATCCGCCGCTCCGGCGAGCCTGTATTCGAAAGTCATGCCCACCGCTTCCGCTGGCACATGGACCGGGATTACCGTAAAAACGGCATTCGTTGCCGCCGCGGCCTCACCGTCTGCCAGCGCAACTGCGCGCATCGGAATCTGTAGTTGTTGCGGCTGCGGCGCACCCGGCTGGATTTCAAATTCCAAATTCCAACCCGCTTGAAAAGTCGCCGGAGCATTCTGGCCCGGCTCGATGAAATACGCAGGAGTGGACCCGGCGACGCCGGAATAAACCGGCTGTCCGCTCGGCGTCGAGAATGTCTCCGCAAAATTCGCCGCGAGGTTTCCGGCGTATTGAATGCCATCGAGATACACACCTTGGACGGCCTTCCCGACGGCGCTCAATCCTTTGTATGCGAGATAACTCGGATAAACCACCGCCTGATAAGCCTGCAATCCGGCATACCCGCCCGCGCGATTGCGGCTGATGAGTTGCGCCGCGTCCGCATTCAGTTCTGTCACCGCCAGCGGCGACGCGCTGGGGTCGAGGCTCTGGATAAAGAACGTCTCCTCGTTCGGCACGCTGCTCCCAGGAATCGTGCCCCGCTCGAAGGACCAGAAGAAACCCATCCTCTTGCCGTTTAGACCAAGCGCACTCGCTGGCGGAGGTGTGATAGATCGCCGATACCATCCGTAGGAATAGCCGTGAAGTCCTGCGCCGATGAAATCATTGATGCCTGGAACCGCGATGCGCCGCCACAGCAGCACGTTCGCCGCGCGCGAGTGCAGCAGTCCGACTTCGCTTATGTAGTTGTCGATGAACGCCGCCCTCTCGGGAATCACCTTCGCTGGCGAACCGCTTCCCTGCCCGTTCGTCAGACTCGATTTCCCCAGCATCAAGTCGAGCGCCACTCGCGTGCCATTTACCGGCACCGCCAGTTCCGCCTCGTCGAAGAGCGTCATATGCGTGTTCGATGGCAGGTAGCTGCCGGGGCTCTTCGCCGGGCTGTTCAAGCCGTCGCCGTGCAGATAGTCGGCGGCACGGCAGTTCACCAGCGTGCCGAGACTGTGTCCCATAAAGTGGATTGGCTTCGTGTAGTTCGGCCCCAGCGCGCTCATTAGCGCCTGCGCCAGCGCTTCGCCTTCCTTTGGCGTGTAACCGGCAGCCTTCCACAGCAACGGTGTGCCAGCGTTTGCAGACCAATCCCACACCACGATGTTCGTATTCGCATTGTGGCCAGCATCTTTCAAAGCCTGCCGCATCGGTGCGGCCCATGCGCTCGGGTTGCTCAACCATCCGTGCGTCATCACAATGGTTTTCTTGTTCGGGTCGATGGCACCTGCCGGATCGACGAGATCCCCGCTGGCGTTGAAAACCTTGAGCGTGCCCGGCGGTGGGGGCGGAATCGTCAATGCTATCGGTAACGTGCTCCCCGCCGTCGTCATCGAAGGTAATTCGGGCATCGGAATCACCGGCCCCAGATACACGATCAATTTCGCCTCGCTGCTGACCACCGTGCCATGCGCGTTCTGCACCACCACGGTATAGGCACCGGAGTCGGCTGCCTGAAGATCGTTGATTGTGATCGAGGCTCCAGTTCCGCCTGGTAGGTTTACCCTGTTCAAGCGCCACAGGTAACTCATCGGCTGCGAACCCTCGGCGGTGATACTGAAGGTCGCGCTCTGGCCGGTTCTCAATACCTGCGCCACCGGTTGCGCGAGAATCCGAGGCGCGCCGTCGAAGTAGTAGCTGACCGCCGGGCTGTTTTGGAACGTGACGTTCTCGTCCCCGATCCAGTCGAAGTATTGGTAGCTGACGACCGGGCTGATGATCGTCGCTGGGGCGTCGGGGGTGGCGAGGGAATCGAGGTATTGGTAGCTGACGACTGGGGAAAAGGTGTCCGGGTCAGCGGCAAAGGAAGGCGCGCGCAAGAGAAGGAACAGCACGAGAAGCAGCC
>JBBQIZ010000148.1:0-11320 GCA_038325425.1 Chthoniobacterales bacterium | reverse complement strand
TTTTGCGGACGGTCTCGCGGCGCTGCTCAAGGGCATGCACAAAGGCACGGCGCACGTCGGCAAGGTGCCGGCGCGCCAGGCGAAAAGCCTCGAGCGCGAGATGCAGATGAAGACTTTGCAGCGCGACCTGCGCAAGGCGGTATCGGAGGAGGATTATGAATCTGCGGCGACGATCCGCGACCGCATCCGCCACCTCGACGTGGACTAAGTCATGGCCATCCACAACATTCTCAGCAATTCCGGCGAATGGCTGCGTGGCGAAGGACCACACAATCAGATCGTGGTTAGCAGCCGCGTCCGGCTCGCACGCAATTTGAAGAGCTTCGCCTTCCCCGGCTGGGCGAAGAAACACGAGCGGCTGCAGATTCTCGAAGCGATCAAACCGCAGGTCGAAGGGCTCACGGAAATGAACGACGCGTTCTCCGTTTATTCGCAGGATCTTTCCGCGCTGGAGAAGCAGGTGCTCGTCGAGCGGCATCTCATTTCACGCGAGCACGCGGCCAAGGGGGTCGGCTCCGCCGTGGTCATGAATCGCAAGCAGACGCTCTCGATCATGATCAATGAAGAGGATCATCTGCGGATGCAGGCCATCCGCGCCGGGCTGCAGCTCAAGAGCGTCTTTAAGATGATCGACAAGGTGGATTCGGCGCTCGAGGACAAACTCGACTTCGCCTTCCACGCCCAGCTCGGCTACCTCACCGCCTGTCCGACGAATGTGGGCACCGGCATGCGCGCGTCGGCGATGGTCCATCTGCCCGCGCTCGTCCTCAGCGAGCAGATCAACCAGGTCATCCAGGCGGTGAACAAGATCGGCCTTGCGGTGCGCGGCCTGTATGGCGAAGGCACGGAAGCACTCGGCAATCTGTTCCAAGTCTCGAACCAGACCACGCTCGGCGAGAAAGAGGACGACATCATCGCGCGGCTGCACAAGGTCATCGAGCAGATCATCGAGCACGAGCAGAACGCCCGGCAGATGCTGCTCCAGAAAAAGCCCAAGACGCTGCTCGACCACATCGGCCGCGGTTACGGCATCCTGCGCCACGCCTATTCGATGAACTCGAAGGAAGCGCTCAACCTGCTTTCCTTCATGAAACTCGGCATCGACCTGAGCTTCTTCCCAGAGGAATGCCGCCAGCCGGTGGACGAGCTGTTCATGGAAACGCAGCCCGCGCATTTGCAAAAAGGGACGCAGCAGAAGCTGGCCGCGGACGAGCGCGATTCACTCCGCGCGGAAATCATTCGCGCGAAGCTCGCCGGTTTTCCCAAGCCCGATGTCGGGACCAGCGGCACGGGACCCACCCCAGGTACCGGCTCGCAAAACTAGCTTTCGGGAACCGATCACCGGGAACGCCGGCGGGACGCTGAACTCGGGCGGAGTTTTTCCTGCAGGAAAGCGATCGCCCGTGCACTGGCGTCCGCCGTCGCGGTCCGGGACATCACGTGACCTTCGCCGGGATAAAGCTGCATCACCGGACGCGCGCCGAGCCGGCGAGCCTCGCGCTCCAGCGCCTGCGCGTAGCGCACTTTGACCCGCTGGTCGTCGCTGCCGTGCAGGATGAGGGTCGGCGGCGCGCGGCGCAGTCGGCCGCCGAGGTAATCGAACATGCCCCCCGAGAGCGAGACGACGGTGTCCACACGCACATCTCGCGAGGCGGTGCTGACGGCGAGAAACGCGCCGAGCGAATAACCGAAGATGCCGATCGATTCGCGGCGCACTCGCGGATGCGCGACCGTGAAGTCGAGCGCATCGCCGATCGTGTCTTCCCAAGCGTGGAGATGTTTTGCGATCCCGCGATCGCCGGCGAAGATGGTGCACGTCCGATCGAAATACCGGACCATGAAGGCGATCATGCCGCGCTCGGCGAGCGCTTGGGAAAAGCGTTCGAGCTGGCCTTTGCCCACGAGCGTCCCGGCCGAGCTGTGCAGGACGAGGACCGCGGGAAAACGCCCGGCAGTTTTGGGAGCGAAAGTTTCGACCGAGATTCGCCGCCCGCCGCTGACGAAGCTCTCGCGGGTTTTCTCGACCGCGAAGGTCGTTGGCGCCGCGACCGAAGTGAGCGGCAACAGGCCGGCGAGCGCGGCGAGGAAAAGGAGGCGGAAGGGAGTGATCATCGTGCGCCAGAATCGCAGGGCGACGGTGTCTTGCGCGTGAAACGAACGCTGCCGGCCGCGCAAGGCGTGGAGGCGTTGCTTCTAAAACGTGTGGATGAACAGGCCGGAGCGCAGCTTGGGCTCAAACCAGGTGCTTTTCGGCGGCATGATCTGCCCGGCATCGGCGATCGCCATGAGCTGCTCGACGGTCGTCGGATACATCGAAAACGCGACGGCGGCCGCGCCGGTGTCGACCAGTTTCACCAGTTCGTCCGTGCCGCGGATGCCGCCGATGAAATCAATGCGTTTGCTGGTCCGCGGGTCGGCGATACCGAGCAGCGGGGCGAGCAGGCGATCCTGCAATGCCGTGACATCGAGCTGAGAGATCGGGTCGGCATCGGGCGCAGGCTGCCAGGCGAGATCGTACCAGGCGCCATCGAGATACATGCGAATCTCGCCCGGGCCGCCCGGGGTGGGGGAACCGCCCGGTTGGAGCGTGAAAGCGCGACCGACCGCGTCCAGGAACGCTTCTTTCGTCAGGCCGTGGAGGTCTTTGACGGCGCGGTTGTAGGGCAGGATCTGGAGCTGGCTTGCCGGGAAAAGCACGGCGAGGAACCAGTTGTATTCCTCGTCGCCGGTGTGCGCGGGATTCGCCTCCCGCCGCTCGCGCCCGACTCGCGCCGCGCTGGCCGTGCGGTGATGCCCATCGGCCACATACGACACCGGCACCTGCGCAAAAGCGGCGACCAGGTCCGCGCCGCCGGTCACGCGCCAGACCGTGTGCTGGATGCCGTCCGGCGCGGTGAAGTCGTAGAGCGGTGCCGCTTTCTGCGCATCCGTCACGAGCGCGTCGATCGCCTTCGAGTCGCGATAGGTCAGGAAAACCGGGCCGGTGTCGGCGCTCAGCGTGCCGATCAGCCGCGTGCGGTCGTTCTCTTTGTCCGGGCGCGTTTTCTCGTGTTTTTTGATGAGGTCTTGCTCGTAATCGTCGATGTGGCAGACCGCCGCCACGCCGACCTGCACATGGCGGCCCATGCGCTGCTGGTAGAGGTAAATGCTGGGCTCCGACTCGCGAATGAGCGCGCCTTCCTCCTGCAGAGCGAGGAAGTTCTCCCGCGCCTTGGCATAGACCGCGTCGGAATAGGGATCGGTGTCGAACGGGAGATCGATCTCCGCGCGATCGACGTGGAGCAGGCTGTGCGGTTTGCCCGCGGCGAGAGCGGCAGATTCGGCGCGGTTGACCACGTCGTAGGGCACGCAGGCGACTTCCTCGACGAGCGGCGGCGCGGGACGAAGACCTTGGAAAGCTTTGAGGCGGAGCATAGGGGTGGAGAGGAAAGGCGATGGGCGAGGCGGCGGCAAGTTTGGAGTGTGCCGGGCCTTCCGGTTCTCTCTGTAGCCAACTCGGAACGAGGCAATCGACATGGGAACGTGCCTTCCCCGATTGCGAAACGACGTTTTCGCATACGCTGAAGGGCGCGCCCCAGGCATCCCCTGTTTCACCGCCCTCTAAGAATCCGCCGCACTCCTTCGTCTCCGCAGTGGTCAGCCGATCTTTACCGGGTCAGAGTTGCCCATGCCGAGCGGATCGGACGACGATCCTCACGGCGTCCTTCATCACCCCAGCCTGCCTTATGAAAACGCGCTTTCTCCTGTTGGCCTTTCTTCCCTTAGTTTCGCTCGTGGGTCGGGCGCAAACGGAGATCGGCTTCATTGAAAAATTCGCGCTCGCGCCGGATCGCGCCGCGGTGCTCGGCCAGCTCCTGCCGGGCAGTGAGGACTACTATTTCTACCACGCGCTCCATTTCCAAAACACCGCGCAGGCCGCGAAGCTGGCGGAGATCCTCGACCAGTGGGCGAAGCGCTTCCCGAATTCCGCCCGGCGGCAGATCATCGAAAACCGCGCGGCGCTGCTCGCCTATGACGCTGACCCGCGGGCCACGCTGAAGTTCCTGCGCGAGCGGCTGAATCTCGAGTTCAATCACCAGCAGCAGGCGCGCGATCAGAAGCCCGATCTGCCGACGAAGCTCGACCCGGCGCGGGTCAGCCGCGCGGCGTTTCAGGCCGCGGCCTTGCAGAATCACGACGACCTGAGCCAGGTGAGCGACGACGCGTTGGCTGGGCTGATCCGCGACAAGGTCGTGCTGCGTCCTTCGCAAAAGCGCGATCTGCTCCAGCGGCTCAAGCGCCCGGATGTGCCGGGGTTGGTCGATTTGATCGCCGAGGATTTGCAGACGCCGCAGAGCCGCGGGTTCGGTGAGTTCGAAATCCACCGCGCGCTGTTGCCCGAACAACTCGACGAACTGGCCAAGCGCCGCCCGTCGCTGCTCGAAGATCAGGCGTTCGTCTTCGCGCGGCTGCGCAAGCTCGCGCCAAGCTCGGACGCCGATGCGGAGTTCGATCCCGTCGAGCGCGAGGTGTGGCTGGAGCGCGTCTGGGCTTACGCCAAAAACCTCGGCGCCAGCTTCAATACGCTCAAAGCGCACATCCTATACCGGCGCCTCGAACATGACCGGACCCGCGGCCTTTACGACACGGCGCGCTTTATCGAATACCTCCAACTCCCGCGCCGCGTGGGTTATGTGAATCCCGAGTTTCTGCGCCGCGGTGAAGCGAGCGCGCCGGCGGCCGATCTCAACGCCGACCTCAGCGAGGCGCTGCTCATCGCGCCGCCGATCCGCAGCGACGAGGCGCTCGTGCGTGAGTACTTCCTCCACCTGCTCAAGGACGAGCCGACTTGGGAGCCGTGGGCCGCGTGGCTGCGCGACACCTGGCTCAAGCCGGTCTTCGCCGAGGCGAAAATCACGCATGGCATCGGCAATCCCGAGCAATGGGCGTCGCTACTTTCGCCCACGGCGTTTCAGGCGCTGAAGGATCGCGTCGATGTGGATTTCGCGGCGACCAACCCGCCGTTCCTCGCGCCGGCCGACGACGTGGCGCTCGACCTCTTCCTCAAAAACACGCCGAAGCTCATCGTGAAAATTTACGAGATCAACACGCTCTCGTATTTCCTGACCACCCAGCGTCAGCTCAACACCGATCTCGCGCTCGACGGCCTCGTCGCGAACCGCGAAGTGACGCACGACTTCACCGCGGATGAAGCGGGCCGCAGCCCGTTCCGGCGCACGGCGCGGACGTTTAAGTTTCCCGAGATGAAAGGCCAGCGCGGCGCCTGGGTCATCGAGTTCATCGGCGGTGGGAAATCGAGCCGCGCGCTGGTGCGCAAAGGTCAGTGGACGGTCCTGCAGCGCACCGGCCCGGCGGGCGAAATGCTCACCGTGCTCGACGAAACGCGCCAACCGGTGAAAGACGCCGTCGTGTGGCTCGACGGACGCAAATTCACGCCGGACGAAAAGAGCGGCGCGATCCTCGTGCCGTTCACCGCGCAGCCGGGCACGAAGAACGTGGTCCTCGCGGATGCTACCGGCACATTCGCCTCGCTCGCGAGCATCGAGCATCACGCGGAAAACTACCGCCTCGACGCGCAGATTTTCATCGAGCGCGAGCAACTGCTGGCCCGCCGGGAAGCGACCATCGCCGTCCGCACCGCGCTGTTGCTGAACGACGCGCAGGTTTCCCTCGATCTGCTCAAGGACGCGAAGCTCAGCATCACGACCACCACGCTCGAAGGCATCGCGACGACGAGCGAAGTGAAGATCGCCAAGCTCGATCCGGCCAAGGTCTTCACGCACAAGATCACCGTGCCGGATCGGGTGGCGGGATTGCAGGTGACGCTGAGCGCTCAGGTCACGAACCTGAGCAAGGGCGGAGCAAAGGACGATTTGCAGGAAGCCTGGGCTGTCGCCATCAATGAGGTCGATCGAACGCTTCGTGAGCGCGTTTTGCATCTGAGCCGATTCGCGGGGGGCTACGTGCATGAGTTGCTGGGCAAAAATGGCGAGCCCATCGCCGATCGTCAGGTCGTGTTTGCCTTCACGCACCCCGATTTTCGCGAGCCGATTTCTGTCGCGCTGAGGACGGATGAGCAGGGCCGAATCGCGCTCGGCGAACTCCCGGATCATGTGATTGTGGAGGCCGCTGAGCCTGGCGCGTCGGGAGCGGAGCAACTCGCTTGGTACACGCAAAGCGGGGATTGTCGATGGCCCGAGTCGGTCCATGCTCTCGTGGGAGAGCCGATTACTTTACCTTGGATTGATGACGTCGCGCCGCCCGCCTATTCGCTGCTGGGGGTGCGTGCCGGAACTTTTGTGGAAAACAAGGTGGACGCTGTGACCTTCGACAAAGGCACGCTGACTGTCCGTGGCCTGGCTCCCGGCGACTATTCGCTCAAGGTGCCAAATTTTGGTGCGGTGAACCTTCGCGTTATGGCTGGGCGGGCGGTGGGCCACTGGCTGGTCTCGCCACGTCGCGAACTCGAAGTCCAACGGGCGCCGCTGGGTTTGGACGCGCTGCAGCGGGAGGGTGATTCGCTCGTCGTGCAAGTCCGCAACGCCGGTCCGTTTGCGCGCGTGCATGTCGTCGCCACCAGATTCCTGCCGGAGTGGGGGCTATTTGAAAATCTCGGCGACTTCGCGCGTTTTGAGCCGGGCGTGGCGATGCCCGCAAAATTTCCCAACCTCTTCGCTGCGGGGCGCAACATCGGCGATGAGTATCGCTACATCCTCGAACGCCGCTACGCGAAGCTCTTCCCCGGCAACATGCTGCCGCGGCCCGGACTCATTCTGAATCCGTGGGAAACGCGCTCGACCGATTTGCAGGCCCAAAACATGACGGCGATGCAGCGGGCGACGGCCACTGCCGGTGGTCGTCCGGCTGCGGCGAAGGCCGCCGAAGCGGTGCCGTCCCGGAGCGAAGTAGCGGGGCTTGCTGGCGCGCCGCGGAAACCGGGAAATCTCGACTTCCTCGCGAGCGCTGCGCCGGGGCTCTACAACCTCGTTCCGGATGCGCAGGGCATCGTGCGGATTGATCTCAAGGCGCTCGGCGACCGCCAGCATGTGCAGATTTACGCCGAAGACCTGACTAGCGCGGCCTGGCGCACGGTGGCGTTGCCGGAGGTGCCGACGAAGTTTCAGGATCTGCGGCTCGCGCGGAATCTCGATCCGCAAAAGTCGTTCACGGAAAAGAAGGAAGCCAGCGTGCTGGCGGCGGGGCAGACGCTGACGCTGGCGGACATTCTCACCGCCGATCTCGAAACCTACGACTCCCTTGCCGGCGTGTTCTCCCTTTTCACCACGCTGAGCAACGATCCGGAGCTGGCGAAGTTCGCGTGGGTGCTGCAATGGCCGGCGCTGAAGGACGACGAAAAGCGGGCGAAGTATTCCGAATTCGCCTGCCACGAGCTGAGCTTCTTCCTCGCCAAAAAAGACCCGGCGTTTTTCCAAACGGTCGTGGTGTCCTATCTGCGGAACAAAAAGGACCGGACCTTTGTCGATGATTTCCTGCTTGAGAATGAGCTGCGCGGCTACCTCGAGCCTTGGGTCTTTGCGCGGTTGAATATGGCCGAGCGTGCGCTGCTCGCGCAGCGGGTGCCGGGTGAAAGCGCGGCCACCGCGCGGTCGCTGCGCGAACTGTGGGAACTCGTGCCGCCGAATCCCGAGCGCGAAGATCAGCTCTTCGAAACCGCGCTGCGCGGACGGGCTTTGCAGGAAGGCGGCGAGGGTTCTTTCAAGGACGAGAAAAAGCGGCGCGAAATGGAGTCCCCGGCGGTGATGACGGCGGCGCTCGCCCCGCCGATGCAGGCGGCGCCGCCGATGCCCGGAAAGGCGCAAGCGCTCGGCGTAACCAGCCGTGTGAATGAACTCGCCAAAAGTGCCGACGCGATCGAGCCGCTGGCTCGTCTTGAGGCAGCGGACAAACGCAAAGAGCTGAGCGACGAAGTCCGGCTGAAGGAAGAAGCGGCCAACGCTCTGGAAATGCCGGCGCTTGTTGAGGAAGCGGATCGGCAGCGGGCGCTCGTCCGGCAGTTCTTCCGTACGCTTGGGCCGACGAAAGAATGGGCGGAAAACAATTATTACCGACTCCCGATCGGCCAGCAGAACGCCGGGCTGATCCCGATTAGCGCCTTCTGGCGCGACTATGCGGCTTGGGATGGGAAGGCGCCGTTTGTGTCGGGACACGTCGTCGAGGCGGCCCGTAATTTTCCCGAGATGATGTTCGCGCTGGCGGTGCTCGATCTGCCGTTCGAGTCGCCAAAGCACACCACGAAGAGCGAGGGCGGGCAGTTTTCGCTCACCGGCGCGGGGCCGCTGATCGCGTTTCACAAACAGATCAAACCGGCGGCGCCCGCACCGGAGAATGCCGCGCTGCTCGTCTCACAGAATTTCTTCCGGGCCGATGATCGCTATCGGGTGGAAGGCAACGAGCGGTTCGACAAGTATGTCACGGCGGAGTTCCTCAGCGGTGTGGCCTATGGCGCAAACATCGTCGTGACCAATCCGACGAGCGTGCCGCAGAAGCTCACCGCGCTGCTGCAAATCCCGCGTGGCGCGCTGCCGGTGAACGGCAGCAAAACGACGGACAGTCATCGCCTGCAGATCGAGCCCTACACCACCCAGACGCTGCATTACTGGTTTTACTTTCCCGCGCCGAACATCGCGCCGGAAGCCGCATTTCCGCATTACCCCGTGCAGGTCGCGCGCGACGAGCAGATCGTCGGCGGCGCGAAGCCGCTCACTTTCAAGGTCGTGAAGCAACTCAGCGAAGTGGATGCGACTTCGTGGGAGCATATTTCGCAGTACGGCTCGGATGCTGAAGTGTTTGCCTTCCTCGAAAAGGCGAACCTTGCGCTGCTCGATCTCGAAAGGATCGCGTGGCGCGCGCGGCGGAACGCGGACTTTTTCCGGCAGCTCATCGCGGTGCTGGAAAAACGGCACGTCTTCAGCGAGCCGATCTATCGTTATGCGGTGCTGCACAATGCCGCCGCGCCGCTCGCGACGTGGCTGCGGTATCGCGAGGACTTCATCAACACCTGCGGACCGTGGCTCGACGCGAAACTGCTCAGGATCGATCCCATCGAGCGGCGCGCCTACGAGCACCTCGAATATTCGCCGCTGGTCAATCAGCGCGCGCATCGTGTCGGCGCGGAGCATCGCATCCCGAATCCGGTGCTGCGCGGACAATACCAAAACCTGCTGCAGGTCCTGGCGCACAAGCCCACGCTCGATGCCGTCGATCAGATGAGCGTCGTCTATTACCTCTTCCTGCAGGATCGCGTGGAGGAGGCGCTCGCGCGGTTCAAGGCCATCGCGCCCGCGGCGCTGCCGACGCGGCTGCAGCACGATTATTTCCGCGCCTACGCGGCGTTTTATGAAGAGCAGCCCGCGGTCGCGCGCGGCCTCGCGCAGCAATACGCGGATCATCCGGTGGACCGCTGGCGCAAGCTCTTCGCGGAAGTCGGCGCGCAGCTCGACGAGATCGAAGGCAAAGCCGCGCCGCGGCCGAACGGCGACCAGCCCGACCGCGCAAAACAGCAGGGCGAACTCGCCGCGACCGAGCCGACGTTCGACTTTAAAGTCGAGAACCGACAGATCGCGCTGACGTGGCGCAATCTCGGCGCGGTGACGATCCACTACTACCTGATGGACCCCGAGTTTCTGTTCAGCGCGAGCCCGTTCGTCACTCAGGACGCGGGGCGTTTCTCGATCATCAAGCCGACGCGCAGCGTGGCGCAGGCGCTGCCGGCCGGGCAGGACGTGCTGGCCATTCCGCTGCCGGGAGAGTTTGCGAAAGCCAACGTGCTCGTGGAAATCCTCGGCGCCGGTCAGCGCAAGGCGCAGGCTTACCACGCGAACACGCTCAAACTCACGCTCGCGGAAAACTACGGCCGCCTCGACGTGCGCGACGAGGCCGCGGGCCAGCCGGTGAGCAAGGCTTACGTGAAAGTTTATGCCCGGCTGAAAAACGGCACGGTGCGCTTTTTCAAAGATGGCTACACCGACCTGCGCGGGAAATTCGACTACGCGAGCCTGAACTCCAGCGAAACCCCCGACCGCCCAACTCCGCTGCCGCGCCCGGTCGACACGAGCGTCGCCGGCCTGAGCTACCAAATGCTCGCGCCTTCCGAGCTCAACGCGGTGGACCGTCTCGCGATCCTGCTGATGAGCGATGCCCACGGCACCGCCGTTCGCGAGGTCGCTCCGCCGCAGCAGTGATCTCCGCAAGTAGAACGATTTCAGGAACGAGCCAAACCGCCGCCGCGGTGGTGCGGAAAACGCCGTCCGCGACGGACTTTTCAGGGCGTTTCCCGGGTGTTTTGGGATTTCGTCGCACGCCGCTTGACCGACCCGCACTCCCCGCTAGTCTCTCGCCTCGCCTTGCCCCGCGTGAAGCACCACAAACCTACTCATGAGTGCGGCGTTTTCGCCGTTTTCGGCCATCCAAACGCTGCCGTCCTGACCTACTACGGTCTTTTTGCGTTGCAGCATCGCGGGCAGGAAAGTGCCGGCATCGTTACGGCCAGCGGTCCGAACACGCCGTTCGTCCGGCACGTCAATATGGGCCTCGTTTCGCAGGTTTTTTCTGCGACCGATCTCGAGAGACTCAAGGGCAACCGCGCCATCGGCCACGTGCGTTATTCGACCACCGGATCGAGCACCCTGGTTAATGCGCAGCCGCTGCTCTTCAACACGGGACGCGGCCAGATCGCCATCGGCCACAACGGCAACCTCGTGAACGCCGGCGTGTTGCGCGACGAACTCGAACGCAACGGCTCGATTTTCCAGACGACGGTGGACAGCGAGATCATCCTCCATTTGCTCGCCCAGCCGCACAACACGAACAGCGTGCTCACGGCGATGCGGCGCATCCAGGGAGCGTTCTCCCTGGTCATGATGAGCGAGCGCGAAATCATCGGCGTGCGTGATCCGTTTGGCTTTCGTCCGCTGGCCCTCGGCAAACTCGAAGGCGCGTGGGTGCTTTCCAGCGAGACGTGCGCATTCGACCTCATTCACGCGGAATTCGTCCGCGAACTCGAACCGGGCGAAGTCGTGATCATCGATGAAAAGGGGGTGCGCTCCGAGTTCCCGTTTAAGACCGAACGCCGGGCGTTCTGCATGTTCGAGTACGTTTATTTCGCGCGGCCGGATTCGATCATTAATGACATCAACGTCGCCCGCGTGCGCACCGCGATGGGCCGCGAACTGGCTCGGCTGCATCCCGTCGAGGCCGATCTCGTCGTGCCCGTGCCGGATTCCGGGAACTACGCGGCGCTGGGTTTCGCCGAAGAACTCGGCATTCCCTACAACCACGCCTTTGTGCGCAACCACTACAT
>JBBQIZ010000147.1:0-11459 GCA_038325425.1 Chthoniobacterales bacterium | reverse complement strand
GAAAAGGCGGCGGCGAACTGGCCGAAGATCCGCATGTTCACCGTCAAATCGGGCGCGACGGCGACTGCGCAGGCCGATTGCCAGGGCGAATGGGTCATCTGTTCGCCGGAAACCGTCGGCACATTTTCCGCGACGCTGTTTTTCGCCGGGCGCGAGATTCATCGGACGCTTGGCGTCCCAGTCGGGCTGATCAATTCGTCTGTCGGCGGCACGCCGATCGAGTCCTGGATCAGCCCCGAGGCGCAGCGCGCGGCACCGGAACTCAAGGCGTTTTTCGAGATGCAGCAAAAGACGGAGCGGCTCTTCGATGCGGAGAAAGCAAAGGTGGTTTACGAAAAGCAGCTCGCAACGTGGAAGGAAGCGGCGAAAAAGGCACGGGCCGAGGGCAAGCAGCCGCCGCGCGCGCCGCGTGATCCAGTGGCCCTGCGCGCACGCAAAGGCGACGTCGGCGGCTTGTTCAACGGCAAGATCGCGCCGCTCATTCCCTACGCCATCCGCGGCGCGCTTTGGTATCAGGGCGAGGCCAATAGCACGCCGGAGAAAGCGCCGTTTTATCAGCACCAACTCCCGCTGCTCGTCAAAGACTGGCGCGCGCGATGGGGTACCGAGTTTCCATTCGCGTGGGCGCAGTTGCCGAACTTCGATGGCGCTGGGCGGGACTGGCCGCTGGTCCGCGAGGCGATGCTCAAGACACTGGCGCTGCCGAAAACCGGTATGGGCATCAACATCGACATCGGCGAGGCGAAGGACATCCACCCGAAGAACAAGCAGGAAGCGGGGCGCCGCCTCGCGTTGTGGGCACTCGGAACGGTCTATGGAAAGCCCGGAGCGACGAGTGGTCCGCTGCCGGCGGGGCACGAAGTGCGAGGCAGCGAGGTGGTGCTAAAATTCTCGCACACCGATGGCGGCCTCCTCGCGAAAGACGGGGATCTGCGCGGCTTTGTCATCGCCGGCGAAGACCGTGGGTGGAAGCCGGCGCAGGCCCGGATCGACGGAGATCGAGTGATCGTCTCGCACCCGGAAGTGCCGCAACCGCGCGCCGTGCGCTACGCGTGGGAGAACAATCCCGTGTGCAACCTCTACAACAGCGCGGGCCTGCCGGCCTCGCCGTTTCGCACCGACCGTTGGCCGAGGCCTTAACCGTGACTGCGGCAGCGCGGAATATTCCGGAACCAATCACCGCCAATCTTGTTCATCGTCCTGTGAAACGCTTCTCCACTCCCCTGCCCTTTTTGTGCGGTGTCCTGCTCGCACTGCAACTGCACGCCGCACCATCGCCGGAGGCGGCGGGCATCCTTGAAACCGCGGGCGTGAAAGGCGGTCTGATCGTCCAACTCGGCGTCGGTGACGGCGCGCTGACCGCGAAGTTGAAGGCGAACGACAGCTATCAGGTGCAGGCGCTCGACACCGATGCCGCAAAGGTCGCGAAGGCGCGCGAAGCGATCTTCGCGAAAGGCGCCTACGGGCCGGTGAGCGTGGACAAGTTCGATGGCAAGCTGCTGCCCTACATCGACAATATCGTGAATCTGGTGGTCGCTGAAGACCTCGGCGGCGTGCCGATGGAAGAGGTAACACGCGTGCTTGTGCCGAACGGCGTCGCGCTCGTGAAGCAGGGCGGCCAGTGGAAAAGGACAGTGAAGCCCAAGCCCAGCGCGCTCGACGAATGGACGCACTATTATTACGACGCCAAAGGGAACGCCGTTTCCAAAGACAAGCAGGTCGGGCCGCCGAACCGTTTGCAATGGGTGGGCAGCCCGCGCTGGTCGCGGCATCACGATCGGATGTCGTCGCTCTCGGCGCAGGTCACGAGCGGCGGCCGCCTTTACTACATCATGGATGAAGGCTCGCGGATCTCGATCCTCCTGCCCTCGAAGTGGAACCTGATCGCGCGCGATGCCTTTAACGGCACGCTGCTGTGGAAAAAGCCGATTAAGAAATGGAGCGAGCACATGTGGCCGCTGAAGTCCGGACCCACGCAACTCACGCGGCGGTTGGTCGCCGACGGCGACCGCATCTTTGTGACGATGGGCATCGGTGAGCCGATCGTCGCGATCGATGGCGCGACGGGAAACGTCGCCCGCACTTATGCGGAGACCAAAGGCGCCGAGGAAATCCTGCATGTCGGCGGCGTGATTTACGCGCTGGTCAATCCCGGCGCTTGGGCGACCGCAGACTTTGCGCCCAAGCTGCAGAGCGATCAGAAACGCGTGCAGGAGGAATACGAGTGGGACAAGAAACCGCGTACGCTGATGGCGGTGGAGGCCAGCACCGGCAAGGTGCTCTGGAAAAAGGAAGAGACCAAAGTCGCGCCGATCACCCTCTCCACCGACGGTCAGCGCGTGGTGTTCTACGACGGGGAACAGCTCGTCTGCCTCGACGCGAAGACCGGCGCGCCGCGCTGGGCCAGCGGCCCCGCGCCCAAGCGGACGCTCCTCGAATACAACTTCGGCCCGCGCGTGCTCCTGACCGGCAACACCGTTCTCTACGCCGGAGGCGACGGATCGCAGAAGGCGCTCGACGCCGATTCCGGGAAGGAACTCTGGAAGGCGCCCCATGAAAAATCCGGCTACCGTTCGCCCGAAGATCTGATCGTGGCGGGTGGTCTCGTCTGGAACGCGGGGACGACGAACGGGAACCAGAGCGGCGAATTTATCGGGCGCGATCCGCGAACCGGGGAGACGAAGAAGCAGTTCGCACCCGATGTGCCGGACGGCACCTACTGGTTTCACCATCGCTGTTACATCGCCAAGGCGACGGAGGATTACATCATCCCGTCGCGGACCGGCATCGAGTATGTGGACATCCACAAAAGCCACTGGGATCTCAACCACTGGGTGCGCGGCGCCTGCCTCTACGGCGTCCTCCCGGCGAACGGCCTCACGTACGCCGGCCCGCACAATTGCGCGTGTTACCCCGAAGCCAAGCTCGACGGCCTCAACGCGCTCTCCGCGCCGACCTCGCCTTTCCCGGCGACACCTTCCGATGAGCAGCGCCTGGAACGCGGCCCGGCATTCGGCCAACCGCTGGAGGAAAAGCCCGCCGACGCTCGCGACTGGCCGACCTATCGGAGCGACAACGCGCGCAGCGGATCGAGCAACCAGCCGCTGGTCGCAGACCTCACCAAAGCCTGGGACGTGCAACTCGGCGGACCGCTGAGCGCACCGACCATCGCCGCGGGCAAAGCCTTCGTCGCGCAAGTGGACGCCCACACATTGCACGCGCTCGACGCCGCGGATGGCAAACCGCTCTGGCACTTCATCGCCGGGGCGCGGATCGACTCACCGCCGACCTACGCGCAGGGCCGCGTTTACTTCGGCGGCAAAGACGGCTGGGTCTATTGCCTGCGGGCGAGCGACGGCGCGCTCGTCTGGCGCTTTCAGGCCGCGCCCAACTCGCGGCGACACGGTGCCTTTGAGCAGATCGAGAGCGTCTGGCCGGTGCACGGCAGTGTCCTCGTGGAAAAGGGCGTGGTCAGCCTCGTCGCCGGGCGCTCCGTGTTCCTCGATGGCGGGCTGCGTTTTATCCGCCTCGATGCCGCGACGGGGAAGAAACTCGTGGAAGCCGTCTACGACGATAAAGACCCGGAAACCGGCGGCGATTTCCAAGACCGCCACAAGACGCTGCAAATGCCCGTCGGCTTGAACGACATTTTGTCGAGCGACGGCTCGCTGCTTTATCTCCGCTCGCAAAAGATCCAGCCCGACGGCACGCGCATCGAAATCGGGCCGATCAGCGCCAACGCCGCCGAGCAAGGCGGGGCGCAGAAGGGCGAAGGACGGCATCTCTTCGCGCCGATGGGTTTCCTCGACGACTCGTGGTTCCACCGCAGCTATTGGGTTTACGGGAAGAGCTTCGCCGGCGGCCACAACGGTTACTTCCAAGCCGGCAAATATACGCCCGAAGGCCGCATCCTCGTGCACGACGACAAGAACGTCTATGGCTACTCCCGGCTGCCGCAGTATTACAAATGGACAACGACGATGGAGCATCAGCTCTTCTCGGCATCGAAGGATGCGCCCGACGTGCAAGTCGATCCGGCGAGCGCGGGCGGCGGCGGCAAAAAGAAGGCGAACGCCGCACCGGCCGGCACCGCCCAAGGCGCGAGCCCAAGCGTGAAGTTCGACGGCGACAAAATTCCGATCGCCGGAAAACCGCTGACCGTCGAAGCGTGGATCCTCCCGGACGGGCCGGACGGCGTGATCTGTCAACACGGCGGCGGCAACATGGGTTACGCGCTCGCGCTGCAGGGCGGCACGCCGGCCTTTGCGCTCCGCGCCGAAAAGACGACCACGATTGCGCAAGCAGCGCGGCCGCTCGATCAAGGCTGGCACCACATCGCCGGCGTGATCACCGCCGAGAAAACGGTGCGCCTTTACGTCGATGGACAGCTCGCGGCCGAGACGAAAGCAAACGCCCTCATTCCTTCCCAGCCCAAGCTAGGGCTCCAACTCGGCAGCGCCGGCACCTCGCTGGTCAGCGACTACGGAAAGGGCGCGCCTTACACCGGCATGCTCGATCAATTCGCGGTCTGGGCGCGGGCGCTCGAACCCGGCGAGATTATCGAACACGCCAACGGCGCCAACTTCATCCAGCGCGGCAACGGCGCGCTGCTCGCCTGCACCTTCGATAACGGCACCGCCAAAGACGAAGCCGGCGGCGTCATCCTCGGCGCCATAAGCGGCGTCGAGACGGGCAAAGGCAAACTGGGCGCGGCACTGTGGTTCCGTAAGACGGGCGGCGCCCCGTCGGTGCTCGCCGGTCACCCGAGCGCTCCCGCCGGGCCGGCAAAAGGCTCGTTCGTGCAGCACCAGTGGAACGCGCAATCGCCGGTCTTCGCCCGCGCGATGTGCATGGCGAAAGACACCGTCTTCGTCAGTGGTCCGCCCGACATGATCGACGAGGAGTATGCCTTCGAACGCATGTCGCAAAAGGATCCAGCGATCTATCAGGATCTCGCCGCGCAGGACGCCGCGCTCGACGGGAAGAGCGGCGGTAGCATGCTCGCGGTGAACACCGCGAAGGGTGAAATCTCCAGCAGCTTGAAGATCGACAGCCCGCCGGTGTGGGACGGCATGGCCATCGCGCAGGGCCGGCTCTACGTGGCGAGCGTCGATGGCAAACTGACGTGCTACGGGCGAAAGTAGCGGCATGCTTCTTCGCGCCCTTTTTCTCCTCACAACGGCGCTGGGTGCATTGAGCGCGCAGGCCTGTTCGATCCCCGTCTTCCGCTATGCGCTCGACCGCTGGCCGGCCGACCGTTACGCGCTCGAAGTCTCCGCCGCCGATGCGCCGGAGGAATCGGTCGCGCGGTTTCTGCGCAACTGGACGGACAGCACGCCACTGAATCTCTCTCCCGTCCGGATGAAGGAAGACGGGCCATCGCGCCTCGTCTTTCCGCAGGCTTCGCCGGAAACGCCGGCCGTCTGGTCCGGCGCGCTCGAAGGCCGGACGCTGCCGCAGTTGACCGACTCGCCCGCGCGAGCCGAGATCGTGCGGGGCATTTTAGCCGGGGAGGCGGGCGTGTGGTTGCTGATCGAAAGCGGTGATCGCGTCGTCGATGAATCCGCGGCCGCTGCGCTGCAGAAACGCCTGCGCTATCTCGAGCAAGTCGCGCAGCTTCCGCACATCGATCCCAGCGATCCGACGAGCAAGCTCGGCCCCGGGCCGACGCTGCGCGTGGGTTTTTCGCTACTCCGGATCTCTCGCGAGGCCGCGGAGGAGCAGGTTTTTCTGAAAATGCTCGCCGGTCCGAAAGCCCAGGGCAGCATCGCTCCGGGTCCTTGGCTGGCCGTCGTTTTTGGACGTGGCCGAGTGCTCGGCGCGTGGCCCGCGGACGGATTCGGCGACGAGCAGATCGATGAGGCGTGCCTCTTCCTGCTCGGCGCTTGCTCCTGCCAGGTGAAACGCCTGAATCCCGGCTGGGATCTGCTGCTCCATGCGGATTGGGACGAAGCGCTGCGGGCCATCGGCTATCCCACCGCCGAAACCGCCGCGACTTCCGCTCCCACGCCACCGGCGCCGAGGAATGAACCGCCGAAACCGGAAACCGTCGTCGTCACCGCCGCCGCCCCAGCCGCCAGCGACCCGCTGCGCAGTCCGTCTCGCCTCGGTATCGCCGCCGGCGTCCTGCTCGTGCTTGGCAGCGCCCTCGCTTGGCGCACAATGCGGCGTCCTTCGTGAAAAAACTCGCCGCCATTCTTCTCCTGCTCGCCATACTTCTCGGCGGCCTCGCGATCTACCAGCATCGCACCGGACCGCGACCGGAAGCGCCGACGCTGACGGTCTATTGCGCCGCCAATTTGAAGGCACCGGTGGAGGAAGTTGCCGACGCCTTTCGCGCCGAAACCGGCGTCGAAGTCCGCCTGCAATTTGGCGGGACCGGGACGTTGCTCTCGAATCTCCGCGTCGCGCAGCAGGGCGATATCTTCATTGCCGCCGATCAGGCTGGGATCGATGACGCTCGGAAGTACGCCTTGCTCGCCGAAGTGCTGCCGCTGATCACGCAACGCCCGGTCGTCGCCGTGCGTTCCGGCAATCCGCTCAAGATTCACGCATGGGCCGATCTGCTGCGCCCGGAAGTCCGCGTCGCGCTCGCCAATCCCGAGGCCGCAGCGATCGGGCGGGTGGTGAAAAGCATGCTCGGCACCAACTATGAATCGCTCGCGAAGCATGCGGTGGTGCAGAAACCCACGGTTTCTGAAATTGCCAGCGACGTCAGCCTCGGCGCCGCGGATGCAGCGATCGTCTGGGATTCCACGGTGCCGCAGTTTCCGCAGCTGACCGCCGTGGAGATGCCCGAAATCTCCAGCCACAGCGAACCGGCCAGCGCCGCCGTGCTCGCCTTCACTAAACAGCCCGCACTGGCGCTGCGCTTGGCCCGCTATCTCAACGCACCGGAAAAAGGAGCCGCTGTTTTCAAGGCCCACGGATTCACACCCACGGCCGGCGACAAGTGGGCCGAACGCCCAGAGCTGATCCTCTACAGCGGCGGCGTCAATCGGCCGGCCATCGAAGACCTGCTCAAGAAATTCGCCGATCGCGAAGGCGTCACCGTCACGACGATCTTCAACGGTTGCGGCATCCTTTGCGCGACCATGAAAACGATGGGCGACGCCAGCAATCCGCAGTTTCCCGACGCTTATTTTGCCTGCGATCTCTGCTTCGTTCCGCCGGTGGCCGAGACCTTTCCCGAGGCGGTGATTCTGACCGAAACTGAAATCGGCATCGTGGTGCGCAAAGGCAATCCGCGAGGCGTAAAGACGCTCGCCGACCTCGCGCAGCCGTCGCTCAAAGTCGGCCTCTGCAATGCCGAGCAATCCACGCTCGGCTACATGACTCGCGGCCTGCTGAAGTCATCCGCACTCGACGTCAGCGTGCAGAAAAATGTAGTCGTGGAAACCCCGACCGCCGACCTGCTGGTCACGCAGATGCGCGCCGGCGCCCTCGACGCCGCCATTGTTTACCGCGTGAATTTCCAACCTTCCGCCGAACACCTCGATTACATCGCCATTCAGCACGAGGGAGCCAAAGCGATCCAGCCATTCTCGGTCCGGCCGACGTCGCCCAACTACCGTCTCGGGCAGCGCCTGCTGGATTTCCTCAAAGCCAACCGTGGGGCCTTTGTGGAGGCTGGTTTTACCTGGCGCGGTGAGGAAGCGGCGCTGAAGAGCAAGGACATCGTGGTGCCCGAGTGGCTGAAGGAAAAATGACCTTACCGGGGGCGCGACTTTCTCCATTCTGGTGCGGGCTCACGCTCGTCACCGGGCTGTATCTCGCCTTCCTCGTCGCGCTTCTCGTCGCGACTGCCGCTTACACTTCGCCGCATCATCTTTGGGCCGCACTCGACTCCCGCGAGATCCGTTATTCGACCGGATTGAGCCTCGTCTCGTGCACCGCCTCGGCCTTGCTCGCGCTCCTGCTCGCCGTCCCCGTCGGGTACTTGCTTTCGCGAGGCCGGTTCGCGGGCAAGGAGTGGCTCGATGCCGCGCTCGATATCCCGATCGTCCTGCCGCCGATGGTCGTCGGTCTCTGCCTGCTCATCTTTTTTCAAACCGCCGTCGGCGATCTGATCGAGCGAGTGATTCCATTCACCTACACCGTCGCCGGCGTGGTCCTGGCGCAATTTGTCATCGGCGCGGCCTTCGCCGTGCGCACCATGCGCGGCGTGTTCGATCACCTTTCATCGCGGCCCGAGGATGTGGCCATGACGCTGGGCTGCTCGCGCGGTCAGGCCGTGTGGCTCGTCACCCTGCCCGCGGCACGCCGCGGCATGTTCGCCGCCTTCAGCATCGCGTGGGCGCGCAGCCTCGGCGAGTTCGGGCCGATACTGGTTTTCGCCGGCGCTACGCGCATGAAAACGGAGGTGCTGCCGACCAGCGTCTTCATCGAACTGAGTGTCGGCCGGCTCGAAGCCGCGGTCGCGGTCAGCCTGCTCATGGTCGCGCTCGCGCTCATCGTGCTCGTCGCCGTGCGCCTCCTCGGGGAGAAGCTGTGATCCAGCTCGACGCCATCACCTGGCAGGCCGGCAGCTTTCGTTTGGAAAACGTCAGCTTCACCGTGCCGACCGGAAGTTACGCCGTGCTCATGGGACGAACCGGCTGCGGCAAGACGACGCTGCTCGAGATCATCTGCGGCCTCCGCCGTCCAGCCGCCGGACGCGTGCGCATCGGGAATCGCGACATCACGGACGAACCGCCCGCCGCCCGCGGCATCGGTTACGTCCCTCAGGATGGCGCGATGTTCCCGACGATGACCGTCCGCGAACAACTCGGCTTCGCCCTGCACCTGCGCCACCGGCCCACGGCCGAGAGCAAGGAACGTGTCGCGCAACTTGCCACCGAGCTCGGCCTGACCGCGCTCCTCGATCGCCTTCCCCAGCATCTTTCCGGCGGCGAACGCCAGCGCGTCGCCCTCGGCCGCGCCCTCGCCCTGCAACCGCAGGTGCTGATTCTCGATGAACCGCTCAGCGCCCTCGACGAAGAACTCCGCGACGACCTTGCTGCCTTGCTGAAACGCGTGCAGCGCGAACACGCCGTGACCGCACTCCACATCACCCACAGTCGCGCCGAGGCCGCGCAACTCGCCGACGTCGTCTTCCGGCTGGAAAACGGCCGCGTGACTGAGACACCGTAGAGCCTCGCTCATGCTCCAACCGCCTCCCGAATTGACGCCCGAAGAACTCGCGATCTACGAGTGGCAGATGTGGGTGCCGGGATTTGGCGAAGCAGGGCAACGGAAGCTGAAAGCGGCCTCGGTGCTGATTTCGCGGGTGGGGGGATTGGGCGGAGTCGTCGCCTACCAACTGGCCGCTGCGGGCGTCGGCAAGCTGGTGCTGGCGATGGGTGGCAAAGTGAAGCCCAGCGATCTGCATCGGCACCTGCAGCAATCGCACGATCGGATCGGGCAGCCGCGGCTGCCGGGCGTCGTGCAGCGGCTGCGGGAACTGAATCCACGCGTCGAGGTGGTCAGCGTTGAGGAAAACATCAGCGAAGAAAACGCGGACGCGCTGGTCGCACAGGCCGACATCATCGTGGATGCCGCGCCGCTTTTCCCCGAGCGCTACGCGCTGAACCGCGCTGCCGTGCAAGCGGGCAAGCCCATGGTCGAGTGCGCGATGTATGCGCTTGAGGCGCAGATCACGACAATCGTGCCGGGACGTACACCCTGCCTGCGGTGCCTCACGCCGGAACCGCCGCCGGAGTGGAAGCGGCAGTTCCCAGTCATCGGCGCAGTCTCCGGCACGGTCGGTTGCCTCGGCGCCGTCGAGGTGATCAAGCTTCTCACCGGTCTCGGCCGCCCACTCCTCGGGACGCTGCTCACCATGGACTTAAGCACCATGGAATTCCGGCGGCTGAAAATCGCGAGACGCCAGGATTGCCCGATCTGCGGTGCCCTGTGAAAGCCGCGGCGCAAACGCGCGTTCGCGAGCACCGTTTACCTCGCAGGGCTCAGCTCGCATCGTTGCGGCACTGATCGACGCCGTGCAGAAGCGCGGCCAACTGCGTCTCACTCGCCGCCCCCGAAGTTCCGAGCTGATGAATGACGACTGAGGACGCGAGCGCCGCGAGTTCCAGTGCTTCGCGCAAGGTCGCGCCCGTCGCCAGCGCGGCCGCGAGATTTGCGGTGACCGAATCTCCCGCGCCGACCACGTCGATCGCTCCGCGCAGCGGCAGCGCGGGCACATGTGCGACGACGCCATCCGGCAAAGCTCCGATCAGCCCCCGCTCGGCGATCGTCACAAAGACCGCCCGGTCATTTCGCTTCGCCAGTCGGGCGGCGGCCTGCTGCAGGTCAGCAATCGACAACTCCCCCGGCAGGTCGCAGCACGCCGAGAGTTCCGCCGCGTTCATCTTGAAGAGCGTCGGCGGAAAATCCCGGAGGCTACGCCGGCTGTCGGAGAGGATCGGAATGTCCTGGGGATCATCGCGTAAACTGGCGAGGAGGGCCGCTGTTACCACACCGGTTTCGGCGACGTCCACCTGGTCCATCAGGATGATGGCGTCCACCTCCGGGCGGACGGCGGCGAACGCGCCGGCCATTTTCGCGGTGACTTCCGCGGGCGTAGGTGTCCAGTTTTTGGAATCGAGGCGATTCAACTCCACAGGCGGCTCGCCCGGGGTAAGCACGAGCGGTTTGCAGTAGGTGAAAGTGCGGCGCAACGGCGTCTGGAGAAAGTGCGTGAGATCAACTCCAGGCAGCGTCTGCAGCGCGCGCAGCAACTCGTAACCTTCGCCATCTTCCCCGCAAAAACCGACGGCGAAGATCTCGCCCACGCCCAACGCCACGAGGTTGTTTAAGATGGTTCCCGCCGCCCCGGGCTGCGCGCGAACCCTGACGACATTATGCACCGGCAGACCGGTTTCGATGGAGCGCTCTGCACGAGCCGGATCGATTTCGAGGTAACGATCAAGGCAGAAGTCGCCAACGACCGCGACGCGCAAGCGAGCGTAATGAGCGGTAATCTCGCGCAGGCGGGCCGATGTCATACGTGCTGAAGTTCGTGCAGAAGCCGATGCACAAACGCGGCATTATCGCACTGGAGGTAGTGCATCGGCGCGCCCATGCGGGAGAAACTTTTGCAGAAGCGCAGGTAGTAGGCGGCATTCGTCTTCAGCGGCTCACCCTGCGTCCAGTCCCAGCCACCGCCGTCCTGCAAATCGACCACGTGGATCGTGTGATCGCGCACCACTTTCCGGCCGGTTTGCAGGCGGAGATTATTCACGCAACTCAGCGACTTCTCAAAAACCTGCGGCCCCATGATCGCCGACCCCACCGACAGCACGACTCCACCATCGAGATCCTCGACCGAACCGCCGAACAGCTTAAAATCAAGCTCTGCGGCCCGTCCGATCACGCTGCCGCTGAAAATCGGGTGATTGGAAATGATGTCGTAGCCGATGCCCGGATGGACCGTGACCGGGACGCCGCGCTTCCAGGCGGAGGCAAGAATCGAGGCCTGT
>JBBQIZ010000146.1:0-11468 GCA_038325425.1 Chthoniobacterales bacterium | reverse complement strand
GGCCGACGGTCGCCGCGGCGGTCGCCGGGCTGTTGATGACCGGTGGTCCAGCCGGGGTGGGCCCCGCGGCCACGGTCAACACGAGATCCGCCGAGGCGGTGCCGCCCGCGTTGGTGGCATTGATCGGGATCGTGAAAGTGCCCGCCGTCGTCGGGGTGCCCGAGATCAGGCCGGTCGTTGAGTTGACCGCCAACCCCGCCGGCAAACCGTTTCCACCACGCGACGCCGTCACGCCGAAGCCCGTGGGATCGTTCGTCGCTTCGATCTGGAAACTGAAGGACTGCCCGACTCGCCCCGTGGCGGTCGCGGAGCTGGTGATCACCGGCATCGGCACGACGACCGAGATGGTCAGCGCCCGCTGCGTGGTGCCCGCGCCGTTCGTCGCGGAAATGGTGGCGGGATACTCCCCGGTTGTGGTCGGGGCTCCGGTGATCAGCCCGGTGGCCGCATTCAAAATCAAGCCCGGGGGCAAGCCGGCCGCGCCAAAGCTCGTCGGGCTGTTCGTGGCCGTGAGCGCATAAATGAACGACGCATTCAGCGTGGCCGTGGCCGCGGCGGCGCTGGTGATGACGGGCAAACTCGGCCCGCTCGTCGCGACCGAGAAGTTGTCGAAGAGTAAAAAGTTGTCACCGGAAGATCCGGGATTGGTGATCGACCAGTCCAAGTGGACGCCGCCGAGCGCCAAAACCTCGCCGCCGACGTGGAAGGGGACATTGGTGAAAAGCGTGTCGGCTCCGTGGGTCGCCGACCAGGTGTTCTGTCCGAAGTCGATGGTGATCGTAAGCCGGGAACGCACCGCGTTGCTGAACGTCCGCGCGGTGTCGGTCAAGGTGACGCCATTGTCCCGGTAGATCTTTTTGTTGGCGTTGTTGAAGACCACCGCGGCCAGGAACTCCCCGCTGATATTCAGGAGCGAGACCCCGAAGAAATCGCGGGCGCCGTTTTCCGAATCCACGATCTGCATCTCCATGGCGACGGTCACGCGCGACGAGCCTTGCACCAGCGGGTCGAAATTCACCGGGCGATAAACCCGCACGAAATCCGAGGACGGAATGTTGTAGCCGAGGTAGGCCCCTTTGCCCAAACCGCCGAAGGCATTGATGATGCCCTGGACGCCGCCGCCGTCGCTGACGCCCAGCCAGCCGTCGGTGCCGGTCAGGGTAGCCGCCCCGATGGAGAACGCTTCAAAGTCGGTCGAATAGAGCAGGCCGTCGCTGGCCAGAAGCGTGCCGGCCAGCGCGATGGTGCCGGTCGCGCCCGCGTAGCCGCCGACGGCGATCCGGTAGGTGGTGCCGGCAACCGCCTGGAAGATGATCTGGCTGGTGCTCGAACCCGCGGTGTCGTCGTTGTCGGCCACGAGGTTGAGCGCGCCGACGCTGCTCCCGGTGAAGGCCGCGAGCACCGTGTCGAAGCTGCTGCCCCCGGTCGAGAAAGTCACCTGCCCGGCGGATGGCGCCGTCCACTTCCACCAGACGGTGGCGCGCGGGGCATAACCCGCGAGTCCCGGCTCGCTGGCCTCGGTCGTCGCGTTGAGGTTGTTGCCGGTCGTGGAAGGCGCGGCTCCGACGAGGTTGATGGCGTTGACGAATTGGTCGTTGGGTGGCGCGACGCCGTTGCCCACGGCGGTGAGGTTGAGCGCGATAGTGCCGGTCGCGCCGCTGTATCCATCCACGGCGATGACGTAGCTCACGCCGCCGGCGGCGGAGAAGGAAACAGTGCTCGTCTGGCCGCCGCTGTCGTCATTGCTGGCGATCGGCGCGAGCGAGGCCACCCCGCTGCCCGTATAGACCGCGAGGATCGTGTCGAAAGTGCTGCCGGCCGTGGTGATGGACACCGTGCCCGAGGCGGGCGCGGTCCAGCTCCACCACACGGATTTCACCGCGGTGTAGCCGGCATGCGCCGGTTCGCCGTTTTCCGCACTCGCTCCGGTATTGCCGCCACTGGCTTCGGCGGACGTCCCGGTCAGGGTCACTCGGCTGGCGAAAGCGTCATTGAGCGGCGCGCTCGAGGCGGCGAGTTGGAGATGGAGGGCGATGTTGCCCGTGGCCCCGACCCAGCCATCCACGGCGATCCGGTAGGTCGTACCGGAGGTGGCGGCGAAGGTCAGCCGGCTGGTGTTATTCCCGCCGCTCTGGTCGTCGCTGGCCAGCGGCGTCAGCGCGCTGACGCTGGTCCCGCCGTAAACCGCGAGCACCGTGTCGAAATTGCTCCCGACCGTGTCCAGCGTGACCGTGCCGTTGCTCGGCGCGGTCCATTTCCACCAGACCGAGCGCGCCGGGGGATTCCCGGCATGGCTGGGCTCGCTGGTCTCGGAGGTCGCGCTGACGTTGATGCCCGTTGCATTGGCCGTCGCGCCGGTGAGCGTCGCGGCATTGGTAAAATGGTCGTTCGCCGGGCCGCTGCCGCCGCCGGTGAGCGCGAGGTTCAGGGTGACGCTGCCGGTGCTCGCGCCGAACCCATCGACCGCGATCTGATAACTCGCGCCGGCGACGGCGCTGAACGTCACCCCGCTCGTCGGCCCGCCGCTGTTGTCGTTGCTGGCGATCGGTGAAAGCGCACCGACGCTGGCACCGGTGTAAACCGCGAGGACGGTATCGAACCCGCTTCCGAAGGTGTCGATCGCCACCGAGCCGCCGCTCGGCGCGGTCCAAGTCCACCAGACCGAAGTCGCCGCCGCGAAGCCCGCGTGCGCCGGTTCGCCAGCCTCGGCGGTTCCGTTGGCGTTGGAGCGGGTGGTCGTCGCCGAGGTTCCGGCGAGGGTGATACGATTGGCGAACGAATCGTTCGACGGCGCGAAGCTGCTATCCCCGAGAATATTGAGCGTGAGCGCCTCGTATCCGGTGCCGCTGGCGTTTGTCGCGCTGATCGTCACCGCGTAGCTCCGCGCCACCGTCGGCGTGCCGAAGATGATGCCCGTGGCCGGGTCGAGCGTCAGTTCGGAAGGCAGGCCGGAGGCTCCGAAGCTGGTCGGATTGTTGGTCGCGAGGATGCGATAGGAGAGGGGATTGCCGGCGAGACTGGTCACCGTCGCACTGCTGGTGATCGCGGGCGCGGAACTGGAGGCCGGGACCACGGTGATGGCCAGCGCGCGGGTGCCGGTCGCGCCGGCATTGGCCGCGCTGAGGAGCGAGTTGTAGCTGCCCGGCTGCGTGGGTGTGCCGGAGATCACGCCCGTCGTGGTATTCACCGCCAGGCCCGGCGGCAGGCTGGTCGCGCCGAAGCTCAACGGGGAATTGGTGGCCGTGATGGCGTAGCTAAAGGGTACTCCGACCGAGGCGGAGGCGGTCGTTTCGCTGGTGATCACCGGCGGATTCGTGACCGGCACGCTGATCGTTACGGTCAGCGTCGCCCCGCCGGAACCGGCCGCGTTGCTCGCGCTGAGGCTCGTGGTAAACGCACCGCCCGCCGTCGGGGTCCCCGAGATCACCCCGGTCGTTGGATTCACGGTCAAACCGTTCGGCAAGTTCGTCGCGCCGAAGCTCGCGGGATTGCCGCTCGCGGTGATGGTGTAGGAAAAGGGCTGGCCGACCGTGCCGCTGGCGCTGGTCGCGCTGTTGATGACCGGCGCGCCCAGCGAAAAATTGAGATACGCGTAACGCGTCGCATTATCCGCGGTGCCGGGGATGCCCACGGCGGTGCCGAGGCTGTAGGGGTTCCCGGCCGCGTCGGTGATTTTGAAATCGGAGATCGTCGCCGAAGAGCCGACGACGGCATCGGTCACCGAGAGGTAGTAGCGGTTGCTGCCGGAGGCCGCGACGTCCGAAAGATCGAAAACGAACGAACCCGCGATCGGTGTGGAGGAGCCATCGAAGGCCAGCGGCCCGCCTTGGCCGTAGCTGTAGCCGCCGGTGTTCGTTCGCCGGACGGCGTTGCCCTGCCAGAGCGTGGTCGGCGTGGTCGCCGAGGTCGCGGAGCGCCCGAGTTGGATGTTGAGTTCATTGCGTCTGGCGTGGTTCAGCGTGAACTGCCCGAGCAGCGTCGGCGTATAGGCCGCGCGCGCCGTGATCCAGTAGACCTGATTGTCCCAAAAAGCGGAATACGGGGCCTGCGCCCGGTTGGCGTTGGTTGCCCCCGCGACCGCCGAGGTCGTCCGCAGCGCGTCGTAGGAAATCCAGGTGAATCCGCCGTCGCCGTTCCAGCCCGTGCCCCACGAATTCGCGATCCGGAAGGCGCCTTTTTCACCGGCATCGACCAGGCCGTTTTTGTTCACGTCCGCCCAGATGTCGTCGTTGTAACCGACAATGGTCATGGCGTGGCCGCTCGAATTGACGGTCACGATGGTGCAGACCTTTTTGCCAACGAACGAGTCGTCGGCCGTGGTCGTGGGGTCGTTCCCGATGTTGGAATACTGCCAGCCGTAAACGTTGGTCGCAAAAAGCAGGACGTAGCCGTTGACCAGCAGCGTCTTCGCCTGATCGATCCCGGCCGCCGTGTGCAGATTGGGCACTGCGCCGGTCGCCGCAAAGCGGTTGTTAATCGCGTTCCGCCAGACCGTGGCATCGCGCGACCATTCGAGATAACTCCGCGAGTCGGACTTCACCCCGCTGTAGGGAAAATCCTGCCACGACGCCGCGCCGTGCCGGAGCATCAGGTCGATAATGTCGCTGAACCAGGAACCATTGTCGCCGCCATCGTTGACCATCGGGTAGGCCCACTTTGGCGAAAGTTTCGTCGTGTTGACTGCGTCGTTGCGGTTATTGAAACCGCGCGCCATGCCGAGCATGTGAGTGCCCGCGTAATAAACCGTGGCGAAGCAGGCGCACGAACCGATCTCCCCCTGGTTGCGGATGGGCGGAAACGAGGGCAACGCGCTATTATCCACGCCACCGGGCAAAGCGCCCAAACTGGCCGCGGCCAGCGCCCCGCCCGTTTCACTGCCGGTCGCTCCGGCGCTGGCAGTCGGTGAGGCGCTGATCACTTCCGCGCCATCCGGCACCGTCGGCAGGCTGATCGTCGGTAGTCCCTTGATCCGCCGCGCGGAATTGATCCGGTCCAGGCCAAGCTTGTTCATCCGCACCTCCTTCACCGGCGGCATATTGCGCCGCATCCATTCGCGCTCTTCGACCGTCGGCGGCCGCAAACCCAGGGCGCGCGGCTCCTCGCCGGCCGGTGCCTGGGCGCGGGCCGCAGTCAGCGAAAAGGCGAGAAGAAGGGCGGTGAAGCCGTGCCGCAGAATGGTCATGGCACGGGGGATTGGGAACAGGGACAACATACGGAATACCTCGGTTGCGCGAATCACTAGCTTCCGGCGTACCCAGCACGCGCATGGAATGGTGATGAGGAACAAAAAAGTCCGCCGATTGGCAAGCCGCGTCTTATGAGCGGGAAAAGCCTTAGCTGGCATCATCCGCGAGAGCGGATTCCGGACCGCTCAAACCCGGGCGGGATCGACCCTCAAAAAGAATGGGCAGGACAGGATTCGAACCTGTGAAGGCGTAAGCCAGCGGATTTACAGTCCGCCCCGTTTGGCCACTTCGGTACCTACCCGGATTTGCGAGGGAGCGCTTTATACGTGGGGCTCCGGAGGCCCGCAAGCGTCTCTTCTCAGAAAAGTTTCCACCACGGTTTCTTCGGCGCGGGTCCCGGTGCCGGAGCCACGGGCGGTGGCGGAAGTTCTTCGCGTGGGAGGATTTTCACCGATTGGATTTCCACGCGCTGGATCGGGTAGTCGTTGCTGTCCACGGGCAGATTGCTGATCTGGGCGAGCGTCTCGAGCCCCCAGATCACCTGGCCGAAGACCGTGTATTGTCCGTCGTAGGAGGGGATGGGCGCGAGGCTGATGTAAAACTGGCTGCCGTTGGAGCGGCGGGAGGGGTTGATCTTGTCTGGCAGGCGGGCGGCGGCGACGGCGCCTTTGGTGTGTTTGCGCCGGATTTCCGGGTCGATCGTGTAACCGGGGCCGCCGGTGCCCACGCGGGAGCGATCCTTGCGTTCGGTCAGCGGATCGCCCATCTGCACGAGGGTGTCGGGAAACGCGCGATGGATGGCGAGCCCGTTGTAAAACCGCTTGCGGGCGAGCTTCTTGAAACTCTCGACGGTCTGGGGCGCGTCCGCTTCGTGAAACTCCAGCGCGACCTGCCGCGGCGTTTTGTCCTTGCCGATGCGCAGGGTGATGAGCGCTACGTCTTCGGCGCGCACCGCGACGAGTCCGGCGGCAAACAGGGCGAGAGTCAGGAGGATTTTTTTCATGAAAGGAAGGGCAACTCGCGGACGGTGACAACGGCTTCGGCTCCCGTCGCATCCGCAGGGCGGGCCAGGAGTTCGCCGGTGGGCGAGCCGCGCTTGAGATAGCCGAGCGCGATCGGCTTTTCCAAGGCAAAACTCTGGGTGCTGCTGGTCAGCCGGCCGACCGATCGCGCGTCTCCGCCGGGCACGAAGAGTTGGGCGCCGGGGAGTAACGGTTCATCGGTGGTCGAGACGAAGCCGCACAGGCGGCGATTGACGTGGCCGACGCTCTTGAGCCGCGAAATGACTTCCTGCCCAATGTAACAGCCTTTGTGATAGTCGATGTGGGTGCGGTCGAGGCCGGCCTCGGGCGGGAGGGTGTCTTCCGTGAGTTCGCGGCCCCAGCGCGGGATGCCCGCTTCGATGCGCAGCAGTTCGACGAGTTGCTCGTCAAGGACCGCACCCTCGCTCGCGAAGTGCGTCCAGACTTCCGGTGCCGCGTCCTCGGTTTGGAAGAAATCGAATCCGGGACGGTCAAATCGCTGGGCGACGGTGGCGCCAAGCGCGAGGAGTTCCGGGGTGAGAAGCGATGCGATCGTGACCGCGGGTGATGGAATGACGTGCGTCAGATGAAGCGCATGCGTCACGTCCTCGATCTCCACGTCGTCCGCGATGATGTAGCGGCTCAACCGGGTGAGCAGCGTCTCTTCGAGCAAGGCGTCGGCATCCACGATCAGGGCCTCGGGTTGGGTGGTGATGAACACGTCCGCGCACAGTTTGCCTTTCGCGGTCAGGACACAGGCCGGCATGGACTGCCCGGGGGTGAGTTTGCGGACGTCGGCGGTCAGTTGCCCGTTCAGGTACCGCACCCGATCCGCACCGGTGATCCGGAGTTTTACTCGCGTCGATAAGTCGGCGATTCCGCCGCGACGCCGGTAGTCGAGGTAAACTTCAGGCGAGGCGCCCATGGGTGCGGCGCGCCCTAGCTCCCGGAGCGGGCCACGAACCAGCGTCGGACAAAATTGTCGGGCCGGGCCGGGAGGTCTTCACCGCCATTGGTCGAGTCCTTCGGTGTTTCCCCACTGGTCGGTTCGCTGCCATCGGCACTTTTTTCGGTGCCCTCAGCCATCTTCGGCGCGTCCTCCTTGCGGAAGGAATCCGTGCTGGATTTCCCGCCTTCGGACGGTGGGCGCAGAGGATCGAGCGTGGCGTCGGGGTCGACCGAAACTTCGCTGCCTTTGGCCAAACCCGCCGCTGGCTCATCCGCGGTAGCCGAGTGCAAACGCGTGGACTCCGGAACCGCGGATCGCTCCGGATCGGTCGGCTGGCTCTCCTTGGGCAACGCCGAGGTTTCCTCCGGCAGAGAATCCGCGAAGTCGTCGTCCGACTGGTCCACCGCTTCGTCGGCGAGGAATCCGCCAGCGGGCAGCGCGGGCAGTTCGTCGGGCCGATCCGCCGGGGCGTAGTTTTTAAACAGTGCCGAAAAATCGAGGTCGGCCCAGCCTTTGTTGATCGCGCCGTACATCACGCCTGCCGTAACGGTCGTGGCCGGGACTTCGATGTCGAGCGCATTGGCCATGTGAATGCCGAGCTGCACGTCCTTGAACATGTGCTTGAGCGAAAAATGCGGGTCGTAATCGCCGGTGATCATCTTCGGCAGCTTGAGATCCATGACCCCGGAACGACAGGCGTTGTGCTCGATAGCGGCGGCCAGCACCTCCGGTTCGAGGCCCGCTTTTTGGACGATGGAAAGCGCTTCTGCGAGCACCTGCGTGCTGACCGCGGAGATCATATTGGTGACTACCTTGACCGTCGAAGCGTGGCCAATTTCACCAATGCGCACGATCGCTTTGCTGTTGGCTTCGAGGACCGGCCGGACGCGGAGAAAGTTGGCTTCCGAACCGCCGATGTAATAGACGAGCTGCCGCTTTTCCGCCGCGAGTTTACTGCCGGTGAAGGGTGCATCCAAAAACTGCGCGCCTTTGCCCTCGACGAGTTGGGCCGCTTCCAGCACGGCCTCCGGGCCGACCGTGGCGCTGCAGACGATGACGTGTTTGGCCGTGAGCGCGCTGCCCATCGCCTCGATCACCTCGAAGAGCGCCGCGGAGTCCGAGACAAAGATTTGGATGATCTCGGCGGCCTCGGCGACTTCCTCGGGCGAACCGAGAAAATTGGGAGCCGGCTTGGCCGACCGATTCCACACATAGGCCTGATAACCGGCGGCGCGCAGCCCGGCGGCGACGCGTGTTCCGATGATCCCGAGGCCGATGACCCCGACGTTTTTCCGTGCTTTGCGTGACATGAAGGGAAGGTTGCTCGTTGGGCGCGCCTGAGGGGGCGCGATCAGCTCAGTATCTGAACCGGAAAGCCGGCAGGCATCAATGCATTAAAATCCCGGGTCCGGGTTGCCCGGAAGGATATTCTGGAACGCGTCCGCCTCAAGGGGCGGGTGCAGGCGCGGGTGCGGGCGCGGGCGCCGGGGCCTCGGGGAGGTGCACTTTCACGTCAGCCTTGGCGCGGATGTCTTTGACGATCTTTTCGACTTCGCTCTGCTTCTTCTGGCGCTGGAGGTAGGTGAGGAGCTGCGGTTTGGCCTTTTCCAAGGTCACGGTCTCAGCGTCTTTGCGATCGGTGACTTTGATGATGTGGTAGCCAAACTGGCTGCGGACGGGATCGCTGATCTCGTCCTTCTTCATGCTGAAGGCCTTGTCGGAAAACTCCGGCACCATCGCCTCCTTGGTGAAGAAATCGAGGTCGCCGCTGTTCTCCTTGGCGCTCGGGTCTTCGGAAAGTTCCTTGGCCAGCTTGTCGAAGGCTTCGCCTTTTTTCACCCGGGCAGCGATCGCCTGGGCCGCTTTTTCCTTCTCCGCGACGAGTTCGGGTTTCGCGTCCTGCTCGACCTTCACGAGGATGTGGCTGGCGCGCACCTGCTCGGGCGCCTTGAACTGCTCGGGATTCTTTTTGTAGAAATCCTCCAACTCCGCGTCGCTCACCGCGTCCTTGCCCTTGATCTGCTCGTCGATCCAGCGCTCCTGACGCATCCGCTCGCGCAGACCGACCTTCACTTTTTCGACCGTCTGCCCGGCCGCGTCGAGTTGCTTCTTAAGTTCTTCCGCGGTGCCGAAATTGGTCTTGATCCGCTCGAACTGCGCGTTCACTTCCTCCTCCGGCACGGTCGTCTGCGCCGAACGCTTGAGGAGCAATTTTTCAATGATCATGTCGTCCAAAATCATCCGGTAACCCATCGCCCGCTGTTCCTCCGGGACGCTTTCCGCCGGGATTTTTTGCGCGGTAAGGACATTCGCGAAAGCCGCTTCGAGTTCCGCTTTTGTGATGGGATCGCCTTCCACGATCGCCACCGGGTCGGGCAGAGGCGCAGCCGTGGGGGCGGCGGCTGGAGCCGGAGCGGCAGGGGCGGCGGGGGCGGGATTGCCTTTGACTGGATCGGCCGCGATGGCGGCGGATGCGGCGAGGACGAGAGAGACGGCGAGCGTGAGGGAACCTTGGGGTTTCATGAAAGTCGGCGAAGCTTGCACGGTGGCCACACCTTGACCAGTGGTATTTCGTCCGCGCAGAGGGGACTGAAACTACCGGCCACCGCCCCGTCCACGCTCGTTGTCAGATGGCGCCGGGGTCGCCGGTGCTCCGCGACCGCTGTCGCCGGACTGCCGCGATTGCCCGCGCTGCCCTTCCTGCGAACCGCGCGATTGCTGAGGTGGCTGGCTCTGCTCGCGTGGGCGGCTCTGCTCCCTGGCGGACGGTTCGGCCTGCTGACGTGGCTTTTCCTGGCCCCCGCGCGGTTGTTCCACGGACTGGCGACGCTGCGGTTGATCGACGGCCGGTTGGCGAGCCCGATCCGCCCCTTGCTGGCGGGCGGATTCCTGCCCGGCCCGGCGCTGCGCGTCCATCTGCTGTTGCTGGCGTTGACGCTCCCCGGCCACCGCTGCTTCGCCCTGGCGCTGCCGCTGGCTTTCCGCGCCGCGTTGACCTTCCATCTGCTGCTTCCGGGCGTTGGCCTCGGCCTGCTGTCGTTCGGCCTGATTCTGCTCCGCCTGTTTCTTCTGTCGATCGCCCTGCTGCTGTTGCGCGCGTTGAGCCGCGGCCTCGCGTTGCATTTCCGCGCCGCGCTTTTGTTCCGCCACGGCTTCCGCCTGTTGGCGTCCGGCCTTTTCCTGTTTGGCCTGCTCAGTTTGCCGTTGGGCTGCGGCCTCGGCTGCCGGGCCGGACATGGCGCCCTTACGACTGCCGTTGGGTTCGGATTTTGAAGTGCCTTCCGCGGTCCGCTCGGAGCGCGTCTGGCCGTCCCGCGACCGTTCGGAAGTCGAGGGTGTCGCTGCGGGGACGCTGCCCGAACGGCGCGGTTGGTCCGTCTCGGTGGCCGGGTTGAAAGGCTTCAATCCGGGCTGGCCGGCGACGGGCCGCTCGGTGCCGCGCGGCGCTTCTCCCCGTTCGCCTTCGCGCATCGGCCGATCCGCAGTCCGCCCCTCTTGAGGTGCGGTCGGAGTGGCGGGAGTGGCGTCCGGCTGGGTGGTGGCTGGCGCGCCGCGCTCGCGGCGATCGCCACGCTCCGATCGATCGCGCGTTGCCACGGGCGAAACGGCTTTCGGATCTGCTTTTTCCGGGATGGCCTCCAATTCAGCGACCGCGACGGCCCGGGCCGGAGCCGTTTGGGGCGTCAGCCCCCGAGTCTGGCGCTGCATCTCGGCGCGCAATTCATCGCGGACCTCGGCATTTTTCACCCCATTCCAACCGCGCGTCACCCGGTCCTCCCCGATGACTCGCGCCACCTTGGGTTTGGCCGTCTCCTGGTCGCTCCCACGGCGCACCGTGGGCGCCGTCACGACGAGCTGGTTGCCCTCGGCCCGCGCGTTGAAATTGTGCCGCCGTCCGTCGCGGTCGCGGCCGTCGCGCTCCCGATCCCAGTCCCGCGAACCCGGCAGCCGGTTCTCCGAGTTCTGGACCAGCTTCAGCGCCGGTACCCGGCGATCGGAACGCCGGTTGATCGAGTCGTAGTTCAGCCCGCCATTGTAAATCACCCGCGAGTTTTCGTACGTGTTGTAGGTGATGTTCGTGATGTTCACCGTCTGGCGGATGATCGTCACGTTCTGGCTGCGGTCGATGATCACCGGGCGCAGCACGGGCGCGCCGAAATCGCGCGATCGGCAGAAATTGTAATATCCGGGACCGATGTCGTAGTGGCGATCGGCCCAGACGCTGATCCCGATCGTCGGTTCCCAACGCGCTTCCGGAGGGAGCGGCGCCCAGCCGACATAGTCATCGTTCTGCCGCCACGAGACCCAACC
>JBBQIZ010000145.1:0-11490 GCA_038325425.1 Chthoniobacterales bacterium | reverse complement strand
CCGGCGGCATGCGCACATCCACAAAGGCCAGCGCGTACGGCCGGCCGCTGGCCACGGCCTCGCGGACGCGGTGCAGCCCTTCCTCGCCTTGGTAGGCGGAATCAATTTCGTAGGCGGTCGCGGTTTCCACCGGCATCGCTTCGCCAAAAAAAGCCGCCTCGATGGCGAGTTCGTCCGCCTCGTGGGTCGGGGCGCACAGGATTTTTTTGAAGTCGTCGTGGATGGCGCGGTTGTCATCGATGATGAGCACGCGGCGATTCTGCCCGGCGTGGTTCAGGTCGTGGGGCGCGGGAGCTGGCGCGGTGGGATCCGGAAGCAAAGTCGCCATTAGAAAAGCTCGATGTTGTCGCCCAGATCATCGCTGGACGCGGCGGTCGCGGAGACCGGTTCGCCCCTTTCGCCCATGTCGAATGAAGAATCGGTGCCGCCCGATGGTTGCACCGCGGCGGCGTGGGCGCGCCGCTCCGAGTCCATGGTGTATTTGGCCTGGAGCAGGTCGATCTTCCGGGCGGCCGCCGCGTCGAGCACCGTGGCCGCGCCGTCGTCCGCACCCCAGACCAGCAGCTCGTCGAAGAAGCCAAGCGCACGCGCACTGGCGTCGGCGACGGTGCGCGGAAATTGCACGTTCGCGAGCAACCTTTCGACATCGCGGGCGAAACCCGCCTGCTGCTCAATGATCCGCTGGATCAGCGCGGGAATGGCTTCTTCCAAGCCGGAGAGCTTGTTCAGCGTCAGCGCCGATTCTTTGCTCAGCACTTCCTGCTCGACCTGGCCCATTTCTTGAAAATCACCCAGCCGCTGCTGGAGAATGCTGCCGAGCTCGATGGTTTGCTGCAGCGCGACTCCCATCTTTCCGATTTGTTCGATGGCTTCGTCGGCGACGATGCGCACGCGCCCCGAAAGCACGCCGAGCACGTCGCCGTCGGGCGCCCGGGCGGCAAAAATCTGCGCGTTCAGCGCGGCGTGGCGCACATCGATGGCGAGGTCCGTCGCCTTGCTCGTGCAGTCCATGAAGCTCGCCTGCAGGGGATCGAAGGCGGCGAGGATTTCCGCGATGCGCTGCACGGTCTGCTGGATGATCGTGAGCAGTTCGGCGACGCCGTCCTGAGACTGCCCGGCCACTTTGCTGTCGAGTGCGGCGCTGCCGACTTTGACCGCCACCTCCGCAGCCGAGCCGGATTCGGAGCGCAGGCTCTGCATCCCGGACCGGAGTCCGTCCGCGGCAGAGTGGAGTTCATCGAAGACATTGCGGACCTGGAGCAACTGAATGTGGGCGGCCTGGAAAGTGAACTGGCGGGTCATCGCCTCTTCCTCGGCGTCGCCATGCCCAGCCTCGTTCAGATGATCGCGCATTTCGTCCAGCGACTCGCCGACGTGCTCGATCTTTTGCCGGGTGATGTCCTGGCATTGCTGCGCCATGACGATGGTGCCGATGTGGCGGTTCACCGCCTGATTGAGCTCAGCGAGATCCGTCGCGCCAGCTCCGGAGTCAGTGAGCGCCGCGTTCAAATTTGACAGATGCCGCCGGCTTGCTTCGAGCGTGGCGGTGACTTCTTTCCGGTCCTGCCGGATCGCGGCGGAGATTCTTTCCATCAGGCTCTGGGCGATGCCTTCGCTGGCCGCGAGATCCGCGAACTGTTGCTCCATCGTGCTGCGGACTTCATTCACCGTCCGGTTCACATTGTCCGCGAGCGTGAGCAAAGTCTGCTGGACCTCCGACGGGTGGCGGCTGGCCTCGATGCGGAAGGCGATGGTGATGAGATTCAACGGCAGCAGAATGCGCATCAGCTTCTCGTGCTGGTTGGAGAGCTGGGTGAGCTGCTGCTGCAGTTCCCCGAAGATGGCGAACACATGGTCATATTGCTCGTAGCCCGCGAGCACGAGATCCTCGGCCTTCTTGAGCAGTTGAAAGGCAAACTGCACACCGGCGTCTTCCGCCCGCCCGAGCGTCTGTTCGGTCAAGGACTGGCACTCCGCCTGGATTTTGCACAAGTGCTGCGCGAGCAGGGAAAGGCCCTCGCCAGTGGAAAGAAACTCCGTCTCGATGTCGCCGACGAGCGCCAGCAGAAAGCCCTTTTCTTCGACCAGCCGATCCGCCCATTCGCCCGCCGCCAGGCTCGAATCCTCCGCGTGTTCATGGGCCAGCGGATCGTTTCCAAAAGCGGGCGGAGGCGAATTCGCAAGCGGGCACTGCTTCCATCCGGAGCGGCGGAAACCGGCCAGGAAGTCGGGGCCGATCTCCTGCACCGGCGACGCGTTTTCGCCTGACTCCACAGGGTCGGCAACGACGCAGGCGGGAGAGTTCGTGGTGGTCAGCATTGGATGGAGTCGGGGGCGAAAGTGAATTCGCCATGTGGTCGAGCCGACGTAGCAGTGGCCGTGCGGCGGGCTGCCGGGAGACTATGTATTCCGCGCCGAAATTTTCCTTCGCGGCACCAGCCGAAGAACAATCCGGCAGGCGCTGGGTAGTATTCCGGCGTCGAATGCGGATTTCCTCCCCGGTCTGCGGTGCCGTCTGTGCTTGGTCTCTGAGCACATCACCAAACTGGGCATGCTTTACCACCGCTCCACACCACTCCTCCGCCTCGCTACCGTCACCGGCCGGGCCTGATTCTCCATGGCTCGCAAAACCTCGCCCAAGTCCGTGCCGCTGCGCCTCGAAGGTGCGCTGGATATCCAGAATGCCGCCGCCCACCACGTCACGCTGAGCGGCTGGCTGGCTCAGCCGGAGCCGATCTTCGCGCTCGATCTCAGCGCCGTCACCGCATGTGACAGCGCCGGCCTGCAACTCCTCTGCTCCGCGCGCCGGAGCGTCCTCACTGCCGGTCGCACGTGGCGGCTGGTCCACCCTTCCGAGCCGGTTCTCCGGGCCTGTGCGGAAGTCGCAATCAAACCGGAAGAACTCGGACTATGAGCAAAACGATAATGACCGTGGATGACTCGGCCAGCATGCGCCAGATGATCAATTTCACGCTGACCATGGCTGGTCACAAAGTGATCGAAGCCTGCGACGGACGCGATGCGCTGGCGAAGCTCAAGGGAGCCGCGCCGGACATGCTGATCACCGATCTGAACATGCCGAACATGGACGGCATCGAACTCATCCGGCAGGCCCGCACGCTGCCCGCGCTGAAGTTCATCCCGATCATCATGCTGACCACCGAGTCGCAGGATGACAAAAAGCAGGCCGGGAAGGCCGCGGGAGCCACCGGTTGGATCGTGAAGCCTTTCAAGGCGGAACAGCTCACCGCGGTGATCAGCAAACTGCTGCGCTGATCTCCGCGCCATGAACATCCCCAATCACAGCGCCACCTTCCTCCAGGAAGCCGAGGAGCTGCTCCAGCAAGTCGAGGCCGTCGCCCTCGATCTCGAAGTGAACCCCGGCGATATGGAATCGGTGAACCGCCTCTTCCGCGCGTTTCACACCATCAAAGGTTCCGGCTCGATGTTTGGCTTCGACGCCGTCGCCGCCTTCACGCACCACGTCGAGACCACGCTGGATTCGGTGCGCGAAGGCCGCCTCGGCATCACTCCTCCGCTCGTCTCGCTCATCCTGGCTTCGCGGGACCATATTCACATCCTTCTGGCCAGCGATCCCGCAGGCACCGCCGAACTCACCAGGACCGGCGATCAAATCGCCGCGGGCCTCGCCGCGCTTTCCGGACATGACGCTCCCGCCGCGGAGAAGACGCCAGCTCCCGCCTCGTCTGTGGAGAGTAATGAAGAAGCGTCGGCGACTTACTCGATCTATTTCCGGCCCGATCCCGCCATCTTCGCCGGTGGACTCGACCCGATTTGTTTGTTGAACGATTTGCGGACCGTCGGGTCGTGCGAGATCAAGGCGCACCTCGAGAACGTGCCGCCTTTGGACGAGTTGCAATTCGATCTGTGCCATCTCGCCTGGACGATCACGCTGACCACGACCCAGCCGGAAACCGCCATTCGCGACGTATTCATCTTCGCCGAAGACGGCGCCGAGCTTCGGATCGAGCGGCAGGATTCTTCCGACTCGGTGGCTCCCATCGAAACAAGTGCGCCGACGCCCGCGGCGGTGGCCGAGCCCATTCGGGAAGAGACCCTCAAAGCTCCCGTGGCCGCGGTCGCCGCCAAGGCAGCGACACCGGCATCTTCGGTGCGCGTGCCTTCCGAGCGGCTCGACCGGCTGGTCAATCTCGTCGGCGAACTCGTGATCAATCAATCGCGCCTCAGCGCGGCGCAGGCGCTCGACAGCAATCCCGAGATGGCCCCGCCCGTCGAGGCCATGGAGCGCCTCATCGCCGAGCTGCGCGATAGCGTGCTGAGCATTCGCATGATGCCCATCGGTGCGACCTTCAGCCGCTTCCAGCGCCTCGTCCGCGACCTCGCTGGAGATCTCGGCAAGGAGATCGACCTCGTCACCGAAGGCGCCGAGACGGAACTCGACAAGACGGTGCTCGACCAACTCGGCGACCCGCTCGTCCATCTCATCCGCAACAGCCTCGACCACGGCATCGAGGAGCCGGACGACCGCGTCGCGCAGGGCAAGGATCGCCGCGGCACGCTGCGGCTCACCGCGGCGCACGAGGGCGCGCACGTCGTCATCACCATCGAGGACGATGGCCGCGGCCTCGACAAGGGGGCGATCCGCGCCAAGGCCGAGGAAAAGGGCCTGGTCGCGCCCGGCGCGCCGCTCACCGAACAGGAGACGTTCAACCTCATTTTTCTGCCCGGATTTTCCACGGCGAAGATCGTCTCGAACGTCTCCGGTCGCGGGGTCGGCATGGACGTGGTCAAGCGCACCATCGAAGGCCTGCGCGGCTCGATCAATCTCAGCAGTCCCGAGGGCCGCGGCACCGTGGTGCGCCTGACCCTGCCGCTCACGCTCGCGATCATCGAAGGCCTGCTCATCGAGATCGAAGGCGACCGCTTCATCGTGCCGATGACGGCGGTGACGGAGAATGTGGAACTCAGCCGCGGTGAGCGCCTGGCCAATAATGGCCGCAACGCCGTCACCGTGCGGGGCGCGCTCGTACCCTACCTCCCGCTGCGCGACCTCTTCGAGATTCGCGGGCGCGAACCAGAGCTGGAGAAAATCGTCATCGTCTCCTTCGAGGGCGAACGGCTCGGACTGGTCGTGGATCGCGTCATCGGCAGTCACCAGACGGTCATCCAGTCGCTCGGGCCATTCTACCGCGGGGTCGATCTGTTCTCCGGCACCACGATCATGGGTGATGGCCGCGTGGCCATGATCCTGAGCCTTCCCGGCATCCTCCGTTACGCCACCACGCGATCGCCCGCCGTCGGCGTCAGCCGCTGAATCACGGGCCGCATCCCCTTCCAAATCAACAACCCCAATCAACACGCAAACAAACACATGAAACTAACCATAAAAATCAAACTCATCCTGGGCTTCACCATCGTGTTGTCCATGCTCGCGGCCTCCGCGTTTCTGGGCATTCAAAAGCTCAGCACGATCAACAATCAGCTCAATACCATTGTGGATTCCAACGTCGCCAGAATCCAACTGTCCACCCACATGAAGCAGCAACTGCTGATGACCAGTCGGGCGGAGAAGAACATCATCCTTGAGGAAACTACCGAGGGAATGGCTCGTCACGCTGCCAATATTGAAGGCTACTTAAGCTCCCTGGAAGAGAGCCGCCAAAAACTCGATGGATTGTCGGACGAGACGGGAAAGGCGAAGCTGAAGGAATTCCAGGGCTTGTTGAATCAATTCATCGAGACTAACAAGAAGGTGTCCGAGCTCGCCCAGATCAATTCCAATTTCCGCGCCCAGGCCATCTCCAGGACGGAGTCGCGGCCCGCGCTGGAAGCCGCCGCCGCCATTCTTACCGAGCTTGAGACGGAGTTTTTGAAACGGGCCAAGGAAACTCCCGAAGCGGTTCAGGCCGCCGTGACGGCAGCGCATGCCAGTCAAAACCTGTTGTTCATCCACCGGGCAGAAAAGATCATGATCATTGAATCGGAGAAGTCCGTGCTGGAAGCCCAGGGGAAGCAGATCGAGGAACAAAAAGCGCAGTTGGCAACCCGGTTGACCGGATTGGACAACATTGCCACCCCGCAGGAGAAAGCCAAAATCGCCCAGTTCCGTTCCGCTGCGGACAAATTCTTTGCGGTCAACGGACAGGTGCAGCAATACGCGGTTCAGAACAGCAACGTTGAGGCCGCCGCTCTGTCGGCAGGAAAGGGCCGCCAACTCGCGGACGCTTCTGAAGCGGTGCTCGATTTCATCATCGATAAGAACAACAAGGAAATGGCCGCCGCGTCGGAAGCTACCGACGTGGTTTATGCGTCCGCGCGGAATCTCCTCATCGGCTTTTTGATCGCGGCCATCCTCGTCGGAGTGGGAACGACCATCTGGCTGTTGAGCTACATCATCAACGCGCTGAACCAGGCTTCCCAACTAGCCCGGGCGGTCGCAGAGGGCGATCTGACGAAAACGGCGGAGATCAAGAACCGGGATGAAATCGGAATGACGATGGAAGCTCTCAACCAGATGATCATCAACCTCCGCAAGGTAGTGGTCGAAGTAAGTGCGGCTTCCGATAACGTGGCTGCGGGCAGCGAAGAGATGAGCGCCACGGCGCAGCAGCTTTCCGAAGGGGCCAGCGAGCAGAGCGCGGCAGCGGAAGAAAGCACCAGCGCCATGGAACAGATGACCTCGAGCATTCAGCAGAATGCCGACAACGCCAAGACGACCGACAAGATTGCCGGCAAAGCCGCCGAAGACACGAAGAGCAGCGGCGAGGCGGTGACCAAGACGGTCGCGGCGATGAAGCACATCGCGGAGAAGATCAACATCATCGAAGAAATCGCCCGCAAGACCGACCTGCTGGCGCTCAACGCCGCGGTGGAAGCTGCGCGGGCCGGCGAACACGGCAAGGGCTTCGCCGTGGTGGCCAGCGAAGTGCGCAAGCTGGCCGAACGCAGCGCGACCGCGGCGGCCGAAATCAGCCAGCTCTCCAAGAGCGGCGTCTCGACGGCGGAAGGCGCCGGCGAAATGCTGCTCAAGCTCGTGCCCGACATCCGCAAGACGGCGGAGCTCGTCCAGGAGATCAACGCCGCCAGCACCGAGCAGAGCACCGGCGTGAGCCAGATCAACAAGGCGCTCCAGGAACTCGACCAGGTCATCCAGCAAAACGCCTCCGCCTCCGAGGAGATGGCCTCGACTTCCGAGGAACTCTCCAGCCAGGCGCAGCAGCTCCAGTCCGCGATCTCCTTCTTCAAGGTGGGCGATCACGGCTCGCAGTCGGCCAGGCCCGCGACGCCCTCCGCTCCGGCCAGGAAGCCGCGGGAAGGTGTGAAATCCCAAGCCTCGGCGACGAAGCCGAAGACCGCGCATGTGAGCAAGGGCAACGGCCATGCCAAGGTCGCCGTGAGCCGCTCCGGCGGCATCTCCCTGGAACTCGACGAGCCGTCCAACGGCCACGAGCCCGCGGACGGCGCCTTCGAGCGCTACTAAGCGGCACACCCCACAACCGAAAGGAACATTCCATGAGCATTGCCTCCATTACCGAAGCCGCCCACTACATCACCTTCAAGCTGGGCGACGAGTTTTTCGCCATCCCGGTGGTGCAGGTGCGCGAAGTCCTCGACCTCACCGAAATTACCAAGGTGCCGACGGCGCCCGAGTACATGCGCGGTGTGGTCAACGTGCGCGGCAGCGCGATCCCGGTGGTCGATCTGCGGCTGAAGTTCGGCCTGCCGCCGGTGGCGGATTCCGTGAACAGCCGGATCGTCGTCCTCGAGATGCAGATCGACGGCGAGACCACCGTGGTCGGTGGCATCGCCGACAGCGTCCACAACGTGATCGAGCTGGAGCCCGGCGAGATCAACGAACCGCCGCGGCTCGGCATGCGCTGGCGCTCGGATCTGATCCGCGGCATGGCCCGCCAGGACGAGCACTTCATCATCCTGCTCGACATCGAGCAGGTCTTCGCCAGCGACGCCTCCGCGCTCGTCGAAAGCGCCGCGCACAGCGAATTGGCGGAGGTGGCCTGAACGAAATTGAAACCCGGGGGGCCCACCGTCCGCACGGTGAAGCCTCCCGCGTTTCTCGTTCCGCGAGGAATGCGCCCTCGCTCCGCAGACTGCTGCTCAGACCGAAACACGCCCGTCCGCCCGCAACCCCGCTGAGTTTTCCCCGCTATGGCCCAAGCCACCCTTCCCACCACGATGACCCTGGATCGCCGCCGCTTCGATCGCCTCAGCGCGCTGATCACCCGCGAACTCGGCATCCGCATGCCGCCGACGAAGATCACCATGCTGCAGAGCCGCCTCCAGCGGCGGCTGCGGGAGTTGCAGATGGATTCCCTGGACGCCTACGAAGCCTACCTCTTCGACGAGGGCGGCGTCTCGGGCGAGTTGGTCCATTTCTTCGACATCGTCACGACGAACAAGACGGACTTCTTCCGCGAACCGCAGCACTTCGACTACCTCACGGTAAAGGCGCTGCCGACGATGGCGCGCGGAAGCCGGCTCGGGCAGCATTGGAACTTTAAACTGTGGTGTGCGGGCTGTTCGTCGGGCCAGGAGGTTTACACGCTCGGCATGGTGCTGAGCGAATACGCGGCGGTGCATCCCGGCTTCACTTTCTCGATGCTGGCCACGGACATTTCCACGCGCATTCTCCAAGACGCGAAGCGCGCCATTTACACCGAGGAGATCATCGCGCCAGTGCCGATGGAACTGCGGCGGAAGTATCTGCTGCGCAGCTCGGACAAGGGCCGGCAGCTCGTCCGCGTGGTGCCGGAGCTGCGCTCGAAGGTGAAGTTTGGGCGGCTCAATTTCATGGATGCCAAATACGGCATCCGCGAGGAGTTCGATGTCATCTTCTTTCGCAACGTGATGATCTACTTCGACAAGCCGACGCAGGAGGCGGTGATCAACCGCATGTGCACGCACCTGCGGCCCGGCGGCCATCTGTTCATCAGCCATTCCGAGAGCCTCACCGGCCTCAATGTGCCGCTCGAATTGGTCGGCAATTCGGTCTTCCGCAAGATCCCATGAACTCTATGAAACCCATCCGTGTCCTCATCGTGGACGACTCCGCCTCCGTCCGTCAGACCATGAAAGAGGTGCTGGAATCCGATCCCGGAATCCAGGTCTGCGGCACCGCTGCCGATCCCTTCATCGCCGCGGAGCGCATCAAGGCGGAGGTGCCCGACGTGATCACGCTGGATATCGAAATGCCGCGCATGGACGGCCTCACTTTCCTCGAGAAGCTCATGGCCCAGCATCCCATCCCGGTGGTCATTTGTTCTAGCCTCACGGAGGCCGGCTCGAAGACCGCCCTGGCCGCGCTGGAACTTGGTGCCGTCGAAGTCATCACCAAGCCGAAAGTGGGCACGCCTCAGTTTTTGCAAGAGTCAGCAATCCGCATCTGCGACGCCGTGAAATCGGCGGCCCATGCCCGGGTGCGCGGACGCCGCCAGGCGCCGCCGCCGCTCAAGGTCCAGCCCAAGCTCACCGCCGATGCGGTGCTCCCGAAGCCGACCTCGCGCGCCATGATCCAGACGACCGAGAAGGTCGTCGCCGTCGGCGCATCCACCGGTGGGACGGAAGCGTTGCGCGAGTTCCTGCAGGCGCTGCCGGCGAACGCGCCGGGGATCGTCATCGTGCAGCACATGCCGGAGAAATTCACCGCGCAATTCGCGCAGCGGCTCGACGGCCTCTGCGCCATCTCGGTGAAGGAAGCGGAGGACGGCGACTCGGTCATTCCCGGGCAGGCGCTGATCGCGCCGGGCAGCCACCACATGCTGCTCAAGCGCAGCGGCGCGCGCTACCACGTCGAAGTCCGCGACGGCCCGCTGGTCAGCCGGCACCGGCCGTCGGTGGATGTGCTCTTTCGCTCCACCGCGCGCTACGCCGGGGCGAATGCGGTGGGCGTGATCATGACCGGCATGGGCGATGACGGTGCGCGCGGCATGCTGGAAATGAAGCAAGCCGGCGCGTGGAATATCGCGCAGGACGAAGAGTCGTGCGTCGTCTTCGGCATGCCGCAGGAAGCCATCAAACACGGCGGCGTGGACCAGGTCATGCCGCTCGACCGCATCGCCGCGGAGATCGTCCGCCGCTGCCGCTAAACTCTTATGCAAACCTTCGACCAATCTACTGACGAAGCCCTGCTCGCCGCACTTGCCGAACGTCTGCACGAGCGCCGGGGCGCGCTCGCCCAGGCCGCGGAAATGCTCGGCGAAATGCGCGCGGTGAACGCCAAGCTCGAAGCCGCTGAACGGCTCAAGGGCCGCTTCCTGTCGAACATTCGCAACGAAATCAACAACCCGCTCACGACCCTGCGCGGCTTCGCGGCGGCCATCGCAACCAATCCCGATCTTCCCCGCGAGCAGGTGACCGCTCTCGCCGCCGGGATGTATCGCGACGTGAGCGATCTGGCGTTCCAGATGCAGAACATCTTTGCCGCGGCGGATTTCGAGGCCGGCTGCGCGGCGCCGGATTTCGCCCGGGTCCATGTGAACGGACTGATCGCGGAAATCGTCGCCGACTTACGCTCCACCGCGGAGGCCAAAATGATCGCGATCGACGTGACCATGCCGGACGGTCTGACGGTGGTCACCGATCCGGCGAAGGTCGCGCTCATCCTGACCAATCTGCTGCGCAACGCGCTCGAGTTTGGGCGGGTGAAGGTGAGTCTGAACATCGTGCAGGCGGACGACACGCTCGTGCTCGAAGTCCAGGACGATGGCCCCGGCATTGCGGCGGAGGAATCCGCACGCGTCTTCGACCGCTTTGTGCAATTGAGCGAAGGCAGCACGAAATCCCATCCCGGCCACGGGCTCGGTCTTTCCATCGCGCGCGCTTGCGCGGAGGTCATCGGCGGTTCCATCGAAGTCTTGGACACTCCGGGAGACGGCGCGCATTTTCGTCTCCAGTTCCCGGTCGGGTCGCCGGACTCCCATGGCGAAGAGGCTGACGCGGCGAATGAGTTTCTTTTCGAGGTCTTGGAAACTTTCTAGATCGTGGCGACCGCAGCAGCCCTCGCGGACTTTTCCCCAAGCACGGGAGCGGATTCGTCAGCCACGCATTACCTGCATCCCTCCACGCTCTTCGTTTCCCCGCAACCGCACGTCGTCACCACGGTGCTCGGCACTTGCGTGGCAGTCTGCCTGTGGGATCGCGTCCGCCGCGTCGGCGGCATCAATCATTACATGCTCCCGCTCTGGAATGGCGTCGGGCTTTCTTCGCCCAAGTTCGGCAACGTCGCCGTCGCCCTGCTCATCGAAAGAATGGAGCGCCTCGGCTGTCGGCGCGCCAACCTGACGGCGAAGCTTTTCGGCGGCAAAGCGAGCGGCAACGAGCACGCGCTGCTCAACATCGGCGACCGCAACGCGGCGCTCGCCGAGGAGATGCTGACCGAGGCGCGCATCGCGGTGACGGCGCGCAGCCTGGGCGGACCTTTCGGGCGGAAGCTGCTCTTCAATACCGAGAGCAGCGAAGTCCTGCTCAAGCGGCACGCGATGACGTGACGCG
>JBBQIZ010000144.1:0-11904 GCA_038325425.1 Chthoniobacterales bacterium | reverse complement strand
AAGAGCTTCGCCGTCACTTTCGATCCCTCCACCATTGGCGCCGTGAAGTTCGAAGCGGTCGCACGCGCTTACTGCGCGGCGGACGTGACGCAGAAAGTCAGCACCGCCGTCGAGGGCATCCCGGCCTTGCAGATTTTCGTCGTGGACCGGCAGGATCCCGTAAAAATCGGCGAGGAGACGACCTACGAGATCAAGGTGCGCAATGAAGGCACCGGCGAAGACATCGGCATCCAGTTGAGCGGAGAACTCCCCAAGACCCTCGAGTTCGTCAAGGCGGAGGGAGATAGCAAAGTCGATGGCAAGGGCTCTTCGCTCACGTTCGGAAAGGTCGATCGTCTCGAGCCGGGAGAAGTGGCGAGCTGGTTGGTGACCGTGAAAGGCACCGAGAAAGGCCGCGGCGCGCTCAGGATCCAACTGCGGAGCGACTCCATCAAGGACGTCACCAGCTCCGAGCCCACCACCGTGTTCTAACTCGCACAAGCTCCGAGCCCTGCCGCAAATCCGCGGACCCCGAAGCGGCAGCCCGAAAGGGCTGCCGCTTTGTTTTACCCGCATGCGACCGCCCCGCCCAGCGCGGCCGGTGAGGGAAATCGTCCGGCAAACTTTGGGGCGTTCCCAAAGCGCTGCGCAAACTTTGGGAACGAAAGGCCCGCACCGATTAATGGGACCGCGGGCGCATCAGATGCCGATTCAGTCTTACCTCGTGAAAGCACTGGAACTCGCCGCGATCTATCGCTCCTGAGCCGCCGCAAACGGGACAAAAAATATGCAAATCCAAGTCAATACCGACAACCACATCGAAGGCCGCGAAGAGCTGGCCGCGCAGGTCGAAGCCACGGTGGAAAGCGCCTTGAGTCACTTCCGCGAACGGATCACGCGGGTGGAAGTCCACCTCAGCGACGAGAACAGCGAAAAAGGCGGCGACGACAAACGCTGCGTGATGGAGGCCCGGCTCGAAGGCCGCCGGCCGGAGGCGGTCACGCACCAGGCGGCGACTTTGAGCGATGCCGTGGACGGCGCCGCCGAGAAGCTGAAGGCCTCCCTCGAGAGCACCCTCGGGCGATTGAGCAGCCGCTAGCTGGAGCCCGGGGGCGTAGGCAGGATTCCCGCGCCGGACGCCTGCGCCCGCGTCCTTGGAGGAGGGCGGCGCGGAAAAATAACGGGATGCCGGGTGCCATCATCCATCGCACCACCATCCGTTCGGGGCGCCCCCCTACGATCTCCCGCGGCGGCTGTTGCGTTATCTCGGCTATGAACGAGATCGACCAACCAACCACATCGGACATCGGCCCCGGCACCGGAACGGCGATGCCGGCGAGCCCTGCGGATCGCGCTGCCGCCCATGGGCAGTCCACCGAGGCCAAAGCGAAAGAGATTGCGCACGACGCCAAACGCGCGGCCGGAGATGTCGCCGAAAAAGCGAAAGCCACGGCTCGCGAAGCCGGGGAGCGCATCTCCCAAGAAGCGTCTGCGGGCGCGGAGAAATTGAAGCAGCGCGGCAGTGAAATTCTGGAGCAGCAAAAGTCGCGTGTCGGCTCCGAAGTCCGCACCTACTCCGAGGCGCTGCGTCGCGCCGCCGAAAAGCTGGAAGCGAAAAGCGATACCAACCTGGCGGAATATGCCTCGTCGGCAGCCGACCAGATCGACCGTCTGGGCCAGCGCATCGAGGAGCGCAGCGTGGGCGAGTTGGTCGATGACGTGGAGGAAATCGCGCGGCGGCGACCGGAAGTATTTTTCGGAGGCATGTTCGTCGCGGGGCTGGCTTCCGCGCGCTTTCTCAAAGCCTCACGGCGCCGCCGCGAAGCCCAGCGGCCTCCAGGCCAGCCAGCACCTGCGGCGTATCGCTCGCCTGAGCCGCGAGGGAAGGCGCCGACCGATCCACTGCAGGGGCCGCCATCGGTTCCCGTTGGCTATTCGACGCCGCCCTCCGCTCCCGCCGCCAACCCCTACACCGGAGGAACACTCTAATGGACACCCACGCAACCAGAGACGTCACGGCCAGCCGCACGGCCAGTAATGGCGATGGCAGCATCGGCGATCTGATCAAGGAACTGCGCGATGAAGGCGCGCTCCTGCTGCGGCAGGAGGTCGCGCTGGCCAAGACGGAAGTTTCCGAGAAGGTCGGCCGCATTCTGCGCAATGTCGGCTACATCGCCGCGGGGGCGCTCATCGCCTTCCTCGGCATCATCTTCATCCTCCAGGCCGCGACCGTGGGCGTCGGCTTCGGCCTCAGCGCCGCTGGGCTTCAGGAGCACACCCTCTGGCTGGCTCCGCTCATCACAGGCCTCGTCGTGGCGCTCATCGGCGCCGCCTTCGCCAGCAAAGGCCTCGCGACCCTGAAGCACGAGTCACTCGCGCCCGACAAAACCCTCAACTCACTCAACCAAGACAAACAATGGATCCAAAACAAAGTCAGCTAGACCAAGAACGCCTGGAGCGCGCCTCCACCGAAGAAATCCGCAGCGGCATCAGGCACACCCGCCGCGAAATGGACGACACTCTCGACGAGCTGGGCGACCGATTGCACCCGCGGAACCTGCTCGAAGATGTCTTCGATTTCTTCCGCGAGGGTTCGCCCGCCGGCAGCGTTTCGCGAGCCGGCGTCGCCCGGACTTCCAAGCGGGTCGGGCGCAGTGTCGTGCGCGAGTTGAAAGCACATCCGCTCCCCGCGCTGCTCGTCGGCGCCGGGATCGCGTGGTGGATCATCGACGCCGCCAGCGACGACGAGGAAGACGGGCCTCATGGCGGCAATGGGGGCGATGCCCGTCGCCGCACTCGCCTCGCGGAGGATGACTATCCCGAGAGCATTTATGCCGATCCTGCCCCCTACGGCACCGCGACGAGGTCCGAAACCGGCGACGGCGAAGGCCCTGCGTCGATGGGCGCAAAAATCTCCGAAGCCACCGCCTCCGCGAAGGACAAGGCCGCGGACGCGGCTTCCGGCATTGCCGAGAAAGTCTCGGGCGCGGCCTCGGCGGTCGGCGAGAAACTGTCGGACGCGGGCGATGCTGTGCGTTCCGCCGTCCATTCCGGGAAGGAACGCGGCGGTCGCTACTCCGCCAGCGTGAGCCGCTCGACCCGCCGGAATGCCAGCATCGCCCAGGATCGTTTCCGGGAGGTCAGCGATGATTACCCGCTCGCGGTCGGCGGCGCTTTTCTCGCCGCCGGACTGCTCGTCGGCCTGCTCCTGCCGCGCACCGAAAGCGAGGACGAGTGGATGGGCGAAGCCTCCGACGAAGTCAAAGACGAAGCCCGCGCGAAAAGCGAGGAGTTGGTGGAACGAGGGAAAACGGCGGCCGCGGAGACCGCCGATGCCGCGATGAAAGAAGCGGAAGCGCGCGGAGTGACCCCGGGAAACCTCATGGAGAAAGCCGAACACGTGATTGCCGAAGCCGTAGCCGCCGGGAAAAAAACGGCACAAGACGAAGGCATCGGCGCCTCCGATCTGAAAGCGCACGCGGCGGCAATCGGCGAACGCACCAAAGAGACGGCGAAGCAGAAAGGCCAAGAGCAGGCGCGCCAGGCGAACCCCTGAGCGGAGCGACCTCATGCGCCGCAATCGTGCATCGTCCGGACACGGAGCGGATCAGCCGGCAGAGATCCCGGCGCGCGGTTGGTGGCAGATCACCAACCGCGTGAAGGAACAGGTGGCGGAGGACGGACCCACACACTCCCCGGCACCGCCCGACGCCCGGCCCGCTTCCGGCGCGGCGCCGTGAAAAGCAAATCCCGGCCTAAGTCCGACCGGCGGCTCGCAGCAACCAAACCAAACCAAACCACAATATGAGTACGATAACTAGAAAAGCAGAAGCCAACTGGAAGGGTGACTTGGATAGCGGTCACGGTCTCGTTTCCACCGAGAGCCGGGTCCTCACCGAAAGTAAATTTTCCTTTCAGCAGCGGGTCGAAGGCGAAGGCAAGGACACCAACCCCGAAGAGCTGATCGCGGCCTCGGCAGCGTCCTGCTTCGCGATGGCGCTGAGCAAGACCCTGCAAGACGAGGGCAAGGTGGCCGTGAAGCTGCAGGTGCGTGCCGAGGTGTCGCTGACTCTCGAGGGAGGCCCCCGGCTCACCGCAATGACCCTGCATATCGAAGGCTTGATCCGCGATTACAGCGACGAAGCGCTGAAGAAAGCGGTCGCGAAGACGGCTGATCATTGCCCGGTGTTGCAATTGCTCAAGCCGGGCTTCGACTCGATCCATCTGGAATCGATCCTGCGGTCCTGAACGGCCAATCGGTTCCCGCCACGGTCATCGCGTCGTCGGGAAAGACGTCCTGAAACGCGTGGAGGAGCAATGGCGTCCGTCTTGGAATATCGCTCTGGCCCCCAGCTTCGCGGCGCAGGCCACGATCTCTTCCACCGCAGCACGACCTCTCGCTCCCAAAGTGAGCGAAGCGCTTTGGGAACGCGCCGCCGAAGGGCGAAACTCCGTTTCGGGGGGGGGACGCCACGAGAGCGCCGTGAGGCCGCGCCCTCGGGTGTCCGCTAGTCGTTGGCGCGCCGGTTCGCGGACGGTCGAGCGGCGGCGCATCCGGGGAGGGTGCCGACCGGGAAACGGAGTTTCAAGAACCCGCGCGGCGTTCCCAAAGCGCTGCGCCAACTTTGGGAACGAGGGGGGAACTTTGGGAAAGAGGACGAAAAGCGCACCCCTTCCGCGGCCAGCTTGTCGAGATGCGGCGTCGGCTGATCCTTGCGCCCGGAGCACGAGAGATCATTGATCCCGAGATCGTCGGTGAAGATGAGGATGATATTCGGCTTCTCCGCGGCGCGGAGGGCAGCAGCGAGAAACAGCGACAGAGCGACGGCGAGAAGAGCGCGGGGAAACATGGGGGCGGAAGTGATCGGCGAACGGAATTCCGTTTTGCGCCCGCCGAAGCAATCCCGTCCGCGAATCGTTCAGCGAAACGAAAACCATCGACACCGCGCCGAGCAATCGTCTAACGCATCAGCCCGCAGTGGAGCCTCGCCTGACGAAACTTCCATCTGGCTCGTGGAGATGGAACGGATGCAGGCCGATCCCCGCTGCCTCCATTCAAAGACGCCGCAGTTCTCAACGCCCAGAATTCTCATGCAGGACAAATTCACCTACGACGTCTTCCTGAGCCACAACGCGCAGGACAAGCCGCGGGTGCGGCGGCTGGCGGAGCGGCTGAAGCAGGCGGGGCTGCGGGTGTGGTTCGATGAATGGAACATCCGGTCGGCGGACGTCATCGCGCTGAAGGTGGATAAGGGGCTGGAACAGTCCCGGGTGCTGCTGTTTTACATACCCCCGAATGCGCTCGCCTCGGGCTGGGTAGCCCTGGAGCGGAGCACCACCATCCATCGCGACCCGTCCAATGAAGGCCACCGCTTCATCCCGCTGCTGCTGGCCGACTACGAACTGCCGGACACGCTGCGGCGCTACAAGAATGTGGATTTCAGGGAGGAAGCGGAGGCGACATTTAACCCCAACTAGTTCCACGGAACCATGACATTACGCCAACAACTTGTTGCAGACCGCGTCGCGAACCTGGTGACTTCTATCGGTATCCCGCAGGACCAAGCATTTGAACGCTTCGTCCATTCTCTGGTAACAGGGCAGAGCGTGCATTCGCTAAACCCCGCAGATTGGGTTGATGGCAGCCAAGACAAACAAATCGACCTCATTTCTATTGAGGAGGATGATGACGAGGCGGAGATTTTCATCGTCTCCGCCAAGTTTACCGATGGCTTCTCCTCGAATGCAATCATCCTGATGCATAACGGACTTGGTTGGATGCTCAATCGGCCGAGAACTGAAGTTTCGACGATTTCCAACGAGGCGTTTCGAGACAAGATCTTGGAAGTTCGCTCTGTGCTTTCAGGCAGCGGACCGTCGAACGTCCGGGTGCGTTGCTATTTCGCCACCAATGGACTGACCGCGACTCTCTCGGCCGAATACCAGCAGGAAGTCCGGGGAATCCTTGCGGAATATGACAATGGGACATTCGCTGAATTTACCTTTGAGACTCTGGGCGCCGACGAACTGGTCGGCCTGATCAATCGTATCGAAAGACGAACCCGGTCAATCGATGCCGATGTTCCTATCCGCTATGACGCGAATACGCCCTCGCTGATTCGCTACCAGACCCAAGGGTTGAAAGGAATCATCTGCACCGCGACGGCTCGTGACATTGCAAACCTCGTTATTGATGACCCAGGCGGCGCACTCTTCGACTCGAACATTCGACGCTTCTTGGGGAAGGGGCGGTCAGTCAATGCAGACATTCTCAAGACCGCAACGGAAGCGGCGTCCAGTTACCTGTTCTGGTTCCTGAACAACGGTGTGACCGTCGTTTGTGATAGCTGCGACCCGGTGACGGACCCTGACAACCCGATGGTCAAAATCACCAACCTCCAAATCGTCAATGGGTGCCAAACCGCCACCGCGCTGGCTCATGCTGCCCGGGACGGCACATTGCGACCAGACACACGGGTGCTCCTGAAGATTTTCGAGACGATCGACCCGACGCTGGCTTCCCGCATTGTCCTAACGACGAACAATCAAAACCGTATCAGCACGCGGGACCTAAAAGCGAACGATGCCGTACAACAAGACATGCAACGTCGCTTCGAGCATTACAATCTCCTCTACGAACACAAGGTCAACCAATACGCCACCACCACACTCGCCGCTGGGCAACGGATAGTTTCCAACGAAGATGTCGGACAAGCCTTCCTTGCCATCGCACTGAAGAAACCAGGAGACGCCCGGCGGCGGAAATACAAGGTGTGGACTGACAACTACGAAGACATCTTTAGCGGTAGCAGTGTCGAGCCGCACGTCATCTGCCTCCTTCTTTATCAGGCCGCTAGCGCTTGGGCGCGGTCAGCCCGTCGCACTCCGGGTATCACCGAATTACGCCGAAAGCTGATTAACAACGGGCTCCTCCATATCGCGAGGATTGCCTCGTTCCTGTGGCGCGGTGCCGATTCTTTTGGCCAGTCGATTGCCACACTCCAAGGACAAATCACCACCCTGCAAACGACGCCTGCGGTAGTGAATCCGCACATCGACACGGGCTTGAATCGTCTCGAGGCACTTATCAACGCGAACCCGGATTTCGCTAATGACGTGGACGGAGCGCTCAAGTCCACCCTGCTAGAGACCGCAGTTACACGTTCGCTTAATGCATCCACGATGCCACCAGCGGCACCCGGCATTGCTACACCGTGATTTGAACGCAGCTTGGTTGGTTCACCGGCGTCGAGCGGCTGAAGCATTGCCCGGTTGAGGAATTGCTCCTGCGTGCGTTCGTGCTCCCTCGACCACTCGCATTGCATAGCCGAGGACACGCCGCGCGGGCGGGAGAATGGATTACGTAAGGCCAACGGCCTGCGACAAGCCAGCCCAGGGCAAGCGAGGAACGAGCGCCGCCCTGGGTTTGATTTCGATAAAAATGCGCTAGCCCTGAAAGGGCGGGACACGAAACCCGGCGTGGCCTTGCGCCGCCCTTTCAGGGCTGGGCAAATTTTCGGGGCGTTTTCCCAGGGCGGTGCCCTGGGCTGGCTTGTGACGGGCCTTTGGCCCTGCCGCTCATTGCGGCGCAATTGCCGGGGCGCTACTCACGTGCAATTGATGGTCCGCCGGGCTGGCTTGTCGTGGGGCTTTGGCGCATGCTTTCGCGTCATGCCGCAATCTCTGGCTCGCGTCGTCCTGCATGTGGTCTTCAGCACGAAGAATCGCGTGCCCTTTTTCAAAGACCGGGAACTCCGCGCGCGGTTGCACGCCTACATGGCGGGCGTCCTGCAAAACATCGGGTGCGAGCCCATCCTGATCGGCGGTGTCGAGGATCACGTTCACCTTCTGGGCAATCTCTCCCGCACCGTGACGATCGCCGGGCTGGTGGAGGAGGCGAAGAAGAGTACGTCGAAATGGATGAAGGAACAGGGAGCGGCTTGGCACGACTTTTACTGGCAGGGAGGGTACGGGGCATTTTCGGTGAGCCAATCGAATGTCGATCAGGTGCGCGCCTATATCGCGGCGCAGGAGGAGCATCATCGCAAGGTGTCGTTTCAGGATGAGTTCCGGGCGTTGTGTCGCAAGCACGGGGTGGAGATTGATGAGCGTTATGTGTGGGATTGAGCCGTCACCGGTCCCTGTTGGTGTTCCGCCCCGTTGGGGCGGGCGGATTCGCTTTCACCCAAACCCAGGGCGGCGCTCGTTCCTCGCTTGCCCTGGGCTGGCTTGTCTTTGCACCTTCGGTGCTCCCTCCAGTCCACGGCTGAAACTCACAGCCAATCCACGGCCAACGCTCACCTGAAACTCCACCAAAGTGAACGACACGCTTTAGATTTAGAGATACCGCCATGAAAACCGGGAAGGAGACAAAGCCAGTCGGCAATATTCACCGGCAGCAGTTGTTCTATTGGATGGGGCGGTCGATCGATGATCGCAACGGCGGGCGTAAGCTGCTCAGCGATGCGCTGGTGACGGAGGTGTTGGGGCAGTTGCGCGGGAGTCTGGAGCGCGGGTTGTGGGTGAAGCGACCGCGATTTCCGGAGACTCTGGAGTTGCGCGGGAGGGTGTTCCCGCTGGATCTGCCGATCGCGTGTCTCACGGAGTGGTCGCTGGGCGAGAGTCTGCCGCACACGGCGGAGTATGGCCGGATGGGGCTGGGGTTTCCGAAGCGCTGGGTGATCGAGCGCGGCGGGCAGTCGGTGACGTATTTCCGGCACCATGCGAAGGGCAGTTTCCTCCAGTCGATCTTCCGGCTGCTGGCGGCGCAGGCGACGCGCGGGGCGGATGGGCGCTGGGTGGCGAAGGCGGGGGCGGCGGGGTTCGAGGAGCTGCGGTTCCTGATTCACTTTGCGAAGATGATCCGGCTGAAGGCGCCGAAGCCGGTGCGGCGCGCGGCGAAATCCGGGGAAGTCCCGCCGGTGCGGGTGCTGAAGCGTCCGCCGTCGCCGGCGGCGGTGGAGGCGCAGATGTATAAGCGGAAGTTTGGGATGCCGCTGCAGTTTGTGGAGGAGCGGGAGTGGCGGATCGTGCATCACCCGGCGGCGAAGGGGTTCGTGCCGGGGGAACCCGAGAAAGCGCCGGACTTTTATCTGCCGTATCTGCCGGGCGAGGAGCTGTTCACGCTGGTGCTGCCGGATCACAAGGTGGTGAGCCGGGTGTTGCAGGACGATTGGTTCACGGAGCGGCTGTTTACTCCGTGGAAACATTACCCGGCGCTGCACGGGCGGGTGGTGCCGCCGGTGACGGTGCTGGCGCACTCGGACATCGGGACGTATTAGGTGGGAGGTGAAGCGTCGGGCGCGGATGGCGAGAAGGCGCGGTCAGCCAAGTCACCGGTCGTCATTTCAACGGAGGATTTTCCCGTCGGAATTGGGGCTTTCCCTCAAGCCAACGAAGGATTCCCTCGAGCCAACGGAGGTTTCCCTCGAGCCAACGGAGCATTTCCTCGAGCCAATGGAGCATTTCCTCTAGGAAAAATGTCGGATTTTAGCCCGTTTTTGACCGTTTTTCGCGGAAACCGGCATTTCTGAACATCAAAACGCCCTGCCCAAAAATTAGAGGCCAAGCTCCCGCACGCCTTAAAACCTCCGCTCTGCCCGAAAGCTCCTACCGCCACCGGGCCGAATTTAAAACTCGGCTCAGAAAACGTTGAAGGACTGGTCGGACGCTGGGACCGGGGAGTTTTCGGGCGCGCGCATTCGCTATTGCAACTGGCCGCAAGTCCTCAAATCTTGCGGGTATGTCCTCCCTCTCCCGTCGCACTGCTCTCAAGACCGCCGCCGTGGCCGCCCTCGGCTTCTCCGCCAAAAGCGCGTTTGCGCAAGACGCCGTGCCGTACCGCGCCAAGAACGGCCGCATCAAACAGTCCGTCGTGCCGTGGTGTTTTAATCCGATGCCGGCCGACGCACTCGTCCGCCACGGAGCGGCGCTCGGGCTGAAGTCCGTGGAACTTATCGATCCCAAGCACTGGCCGCTGATCAAGGAACTCGGCATGACCGTGGCCATCGCCGGTTCGCACGGCTTTGCCAAAGGCTTCGCGCACCAAGAGGAGTGGGCCGAATGTCACGCCAAGCTCCGCGAGCGGATCGAGCAATGCGCGGCGGCGGGCGTCGAGCGGGTCATCACTTTCTCCGGCTTCCGCCGCGGGCTCTCCGATGAAGAAGGCCACAAGAATATGGTCGCAGGGCTGAAGGAGATTCTGCCTTTCGCGGAGGAGAAGAAGGTGACGCTCTGCATCGAGATGCTGAACTCGCGGGTGGACATCCAGATGAAGGGCCACCCGGATTATTTCTGCGACTCGATGGAGCGCACCGTCGAGATCTGCAAGGCGATCGGCTCGGAGCGGTGCAAGGTGCTCTTCGATCTCTATCACGTGCAGATCATGCACGGCGACGTGATCACGCGGATCAAGCAGCACAAGGACTACATCGCGCACATCCACACCGCCGGCGTCCCCGGGCGGAATGAGATCAACGGCACGCAGGAGCTGAATTACCCGCCGCTCATGCAGGCGCTGCTGGATATCGGCTACACCGGCTTCGTCGGACAGGAATACATCCCGACCATCCCGGACAAAGTCGCCTCGCTGGCCGAGGGCGTGCGCATCTGCGATATCTGATCCCTTGCGCACGGCCAATCCCCGCGTTTCACTCCCCCTCATGAGCGCTGCCGAAGTCATTGCCGAAATCGAAGCCCTACCCGACGCGGAGCGTGCGCAGGTTCTGGAGTATTTCACCGTCCTCCGTTTGGAAGATATTCCGGAAAGCTTCCGGCGGGGCATGGCCGACGCCCTTGCCGGACGCTTCGTCGATATGGAGACTGCTCTCTCCGAACCGCCTCCATCGGTCACTGGGAAATGAATGCGTGCCGAAGGGTCGAGTGGTTTTAACAGCGGCGGATCCTCATGCCTGAACCCCTGAAGTATCGCTACCGCGCGACGAAAGACTTCTGGGAGAATTTTTACGCGTTGTCGCCTGAGCAAAAAGCTTCGGTGCGGCGCGCGTGGCAGATTTTCAAAACCGACCCTTTCGACGCACGGCTCGGCACGCACCGCATCAACCGCCTCTCCGCACACTACCGCCGCACGATCTTTTCCGTCCGCATCGAGGCGGACCTGCGGGTCACATTCTTTCTCGAAGGTGATTGGGTTTGCACTATCGATATTGGCACGCACGACATCTACAAATCCTAGCCTCTCCTCAATTCCTCCATGCGCTCCCTCCTCACCCTCAGTCTCACGCTCGTCCTCACCCTCGCCGCCCGCGCGGCCGAGCCTTTTGAAATCAAGGAGGGCGACCGGGTGCTTTTCCTCGGCGATACCCTGCTCGAGCGCGAGGGCACTTACGGTTACCTCGAGACGCGGATGCACGAGCAGTTCCCGGAGCGGAAGTTCACGGTGCGCAATCTCGCTTTCTCCGCGGATACGCCGCTGGGCTGGTCGCGGGCCAGCTTCGATCCGGTGGCGAAGGGCTTCGAGCGGTTGAAGGAGCAGCTCGCGCTGGTCAAGCCGACGGTCGTCTTCCTCGGCTACGGCATGGCGGCGAGTCTGCAGGAGATCACCGACCGGCGGGGGGACATCATGCTCAATCCCGACCCGGCGCGGTATGGCGCCGCGCCGATGTCGGCGGGGCGGTTCAAGAAGGAGCTGGGGGAGCTGATGACGGCGATCGAAGAGGGCGCGAAGGGCTATTTAACCGCAGAGGGCGCAGAGACGCAGAGGGCCGCAGAGGGGGAGAGAAAGAAGGGTGTGCCCCCGGCGGCTTCCGCTGCTCCCCATCCCTCTGCGGAACTCTCCAATCCCTCAGCGCCCTCTGCGGTAAAACCCGCCGTGCGGTTCGTCCTGCTCTCGCCGATCCGGCATGAAGACCTGCGGGCGAGCCGGCCGGGGCTGCCGGACCCGACGCCGCACAATGAGCTGCTGGC
>JBBQIZ010000143.1:0-11980 GCA_038325425.1 Chthoniobacterales bacterium | reverse complement strand
CCCAGCGCCGCCGGATAGCCGTAGCCCATCGAGCCGAGGCCCGCGCTGGTCAGCAGCGTGCGCGGCTTGTCGAAATCATAAAACTGCGCCGCCCACATCTGGTGCTGGCCCACGCCGGTGGTGATGATCGCGTCGCCCTTGGTCAGCTCGTAAAGCAGCCGGATGGCGTACTGCGGCTGGATCACGTCGTCGGTGTCCTTGAAGGTGAACGGGAACTTTTCGCGCCATTCGCTGATCTTCGCGTACCACTCGGGGTAGTTGCTGAAACCCGTCTTCACGCGTGCCTTGCCGTCGCGTGCGAGCAGTTCGTTCAACTTGCCGAGCGCGTATTTCACGTCGCTCAGGATCGGCAGTTTCACGACCTTGTTTTTGTTGATCTCCGAGTTGTCGATGTCGATGTGGACGATCGTGCCGTGCTTGGCGAATTCGCTGATCTTGCCGGTCACGCGATCATCGAAGCGCACGCCGATGGCCAGCAGCAGGTCGGCTTCGTTCACTGCGTTGTTCGCGTAGACGGTCCCGTGCATGCCCAGCCACTTCAGCGAAAGCTCGTGCGTCTCCGGGAAACAACCGATGCCCATCAGCGTCGTCGCCACCGGGATGCCGGTGCGCTCGACGAACTCCAGCAGCTCCGCCGACGCCTCACCGGAGATGATGCCGCCGCCGCAGTAGATCATCGGGTTCTTCGCCGCCTTGATGTGGCCGATCACCTCGTTCAGCGCATGGTCGTCGGCGTGCTTGATCGGATGATAGCCGCGCAGATTCACCTCGCTCGGGAAAATCGGCTGCGTCGTGGCCACCTGCACGTCCTTCGGAATGTCGATCAACACCGGCCCCGGCCGGCCCGACTGCGCGATGTAAAAGGCTTCCTTCACGATCCGCGCAATGTCGTTTACATCCATCACGAGGAAATTGTGCTTCACGATCTGCGCCGTCACCGAAAACACGTCGGTTTCCTGGAAAGCGCCCTTGCCGATCATGTGGCGCGGCACCTGCCCGGTGATCGCCACCAGTGGCGTCGAGTCGAGATAGGCGTCGGCGATACCCGTCACCAAATTCGTCGCCCCGGGGCCGCTCGTCGCCATGACCACGCCCGCCTTTCCCGTCGCCCGCGCATAACCTTCCGCCGCGAACACCCCGCCCTGCTCATGCCGGGGTAGGTAGGTGCGGATCTTGTCCTCACGCTTGGTCAGCGCCTGATGCATGACCATCGAAGCCCCACCCGGATAGGCAAAAATCGTGTCCACCCCTTCGCGTACGAGGCATTCGACGAGGATCTCAGCCCCGCTCATGGTGACACCGCGATCGGGCTGCGCTGCGGCTTTGGTGGTCGATTCGGTGGATTGCGTAGGCGTGCTCATGGCTGGTATGGGCTGGTTAAAAGGGCCGCGAAACTAGCAGCGAAGCCCGGGGCGGGCAAGTGCGATTCGGGCAACTGCGGGGACAGCATCCACGGAGTGCACCTTAGCGCCCGTCCGCCGCGTCGTCGAAGAGGCTCGGCGCAAGGAGCGCGGCGCCGCGCAGGAAGCGTCCGTTCGGCTGGCGGTGCAGGTCGTCCGCGGTCCACATCTGCCGATCGGGACCAGCGCTGCGGATGTCGAGTCGGTCGCGGCTGCGGGCGTGGAAAAAGAGCGGCGTGCCCCAGCGATCGATAAGTTGGCCGGCGGCGTTGAGCGCGGGATGCTGGTCCGGGAGAGCGCGCAGGCCCACGCGATTGCGACCGCGCAGGGCGTTGGCGATTTCTTCGTTCGCGCCGAGCGGGAGCGGATTATCGCCTTTGACGAGCAGCGCGAAGTTTTCCAGCGTCCGCGCAACGCCCGCGAGATCCTCCTCGGGCGACTGCGTCGGGTCGCCGTAGTTTTCGAGAATCCGTTCACCGAGCAGCGGCGACGCGGGCGCAGTGGAAGTCGCGCCGGAGTTGGAAATAACCACGTTTGCACCGGTTGCGCCGGCTTCCGTTTGCGGCGTTGAAGTCGGCGCAGGACGCGGCTTTTTCCAGAACGCGAACACGATACCGAGCACCACCAGCGCGCCGACAACGAGGGCGAAAAGGAAGCGGGGGCGCATGAGCGGAACGAGCCGATGCCACTCAGCTCCACGTGCCCGGCCGCAGAAAACCAATCGGCAGTTGCGCAGATGACGGGTCGTAGAAATTCGCGATGTTCGGCAGCACGTAGCTCATATTGGCGCCGTTCACGCCGAACCACCGCAGCATCTCGGCGAAGAACGCATCGACCGACGTGCCCGGCAGCAGCCGCCCGCCGTAGCCGACGTCATCACCGCTCTCCAGCGCGAGATTCGGGAACGTGCCATACACCCGTCCGCCCTGCACCGGCCCGCCCATGACGAGCGCGTTGCCGCCCCACGCGTGATCCGTCCCGCGCCCGTTGCTCCGCAGCGTGCGCCCGAAATCCGAGCAGGTGAAGGTAACCACGTCATTGGCCAGACCGAGTTCTTCGAGCGCCTTTTGGAAAGCGAGCAGCGCCCCGTCGAGGATGCCGAGCATGCCGGCCTGCGTGTCGAGCAACTCCCCGTGATGATCCCAGCCGCCGTAGCTCAGGAAAATCGTTTGCCGCCGCAAGCCGAGTTGTTCCCGCAGCGCGATCGTCTTGGCAATCGCGCGCAAATTTGCCGCGAGGAAATTGCCCGTCGGAAACGGCGTCGTGATCAAACCATTGTCGAAGGAGTTGAACAGCGTCTGGAAATACTGCTGCAGATCGATGCTCGTCTTGGTGAGCTGCGCGAACGACTCCTGCATCAGGTTGCCGTAATGCTGTTCCATGAGGCTGCGATGCGCGGCGTTCTTGAGCGCGAGCGGATTCGTCGCCGGCTGGCCACCGGCCGGCGCGCTGAAAGTGAGCGCTCCATTCTGGGTGACGACGAACTGCTGCGTGCTGTTGCCGACCTGGAAAAGATTGTTGCCGCTCAGCGAAATGCTCATCGAGGTCTGGCCGGTATTCATCGCGCTGTGCAACACGTCCGCCGCGCGACCGCCCCAGCCGCTGAGCTGCGTCAGCCCTTGCGGCACCGAAGTCTGCCACTGGTCGATCTGGTCGCTGTGCGAAAACAGCGCGCGCGGCAGCGGCACATTTTCCGCGAGATACTGCGCCTTGGTCGTCGGCTGGATGAGCGTGCCAACATTGGTGACGAACGCGGCGCGCCGCTTCGCGGGATCGCCGCCGAGTCCGTTGAACAGTTCCTGCAACCCCGCGCAGCTCGGATGAATGCCGTAGAGCTGGCCGTCGCCGCCGTCCTGATTCAATGCGCGCAGCGCAGCCTGGGGCAGCGCGAGATTGCCGCGCGAAGTCGAATAAACCGCGTGCCGCGCCGCGTCGCGCGGAACGAGGAAATTGAAGGAGTCATTGCCGCCATTGAGAAAGATGCAGACCAGCGTGCGTCGATCCGTGCCCGCGGTCTGCGCGGCGGCGTGATTGGCGAGCTTGAGGTTGAGCAGCATGTTCAGCATCGGGATCGAGCTGAGCGCCGCGCAACTGGCCTGGCCGAGAAAACGGCGGCGGGTTTGGGGAGTCGCTTTCATCGGAGTCATTTCATCACCGCGCCTTCGGGCGCGACGGCGGCGAGATACGCGGCCACACGGGCCCGCGCTTCGGGCTGCGTGGCCGGGATTTGTTGGATGGTATTGAGGATGATCGTCCGCGAAGCCACGCTCATCTGACCCGCGCAGAACAAGGTATTCAGATGGTCCACGAGCAATTCCGGGGTGCCGGCCAGCGCGACGCTGTCCGAGAGATCGAACGGAAACTGATACGTGTTCCACAGGGAGAATCCGCCTTCGATCAGCTCCCAAATCTTGTTCGGGAAAGCGATCGACGAGAAGCTGTCGGTGATTTGGAAAACCGGACCCGCGAGGTTTTGCTGCGTGAGCAGACCGGGCGCGCGGTAGTCGGGCCGGTAGAAATTAAAGACGCTCGGCGAATAGGTCGGCGCCTGGCGCGACGCGGCGTAAAACTCGCCCCAATCCCACCAGATCAGGTTCGGCACTTCGCGCAGCCCGAACGCGCGGGCCAGCGCCATCGTGCGGACGACCGGCTCCTTCAGCCGCCCGTAGTCGGCGCGGTTGCTGGCGGAGCGAGCGTCGCGCGCTTCCTCATCGAGCAGGATCGCCTTCACCACCGCGCCGAGATCGCCGCGCACGCCGCTGCCGTTATCCGCAAACACCGCCGCCACGCGCTCCACATACGTCGGCGACGGATTGTCGGTGACGAGGAACTGGATGAGCTGCCGACCGACGAATGGTCCGATGTTCGGATGCTGGAACAGCAGGCGCAGCGCGTCCGCGACATCGCGCATTCCCTCGGCTGGAGTCGGCGCGCGCGCCGGGATGATCACGCCGCCGAGCAAGGTTTTTTCGCCGAAGTCGTGACGGTCGGCGTGCATCGTCATCGGCGTGGTCAGATCAATATCGCGCCAGCCGCCGTAGCCCCACTCCTGCCCGCCAAACCACAGCCCGGTGAAGACACGCGCAAACTGCGTGATGTCGGCATTTGAGTAAGTCGGGATCTGCTGGCCGAGCGCGTCAGTCTTCCGCGTGCCGTCGGGATTCAGCTCCCACAGTCCGATGGTGAAAAGCTGCATCACCTCGCGCGCGAAATTCTCGTCCGGGAATTGGTTGATCGCCGGATTGGCCTTTTGATTTCCGACGTGGCTGAGGTAACGGCCCATGCACGGATGCAGCGCGACTTCGTGCAGCACCTCGAAATAGTTGCCGAAGGCCTGGCGGACGAAGATGTCGTAATAGTCGGCCATCCCCAGCGGCCTCTCCTCCAGGTTCGCATCGCGGCGCGAAGTCACGAGGATCTGGCTGAGCGCGAAGGCGACGCGCTGGCGGAGCTGATCTTCGCCGCGGATCGCCGCCCGCGCGAAGGCCGTCGGCAGGTTGTTGCCGAAGATGAAATTGTCCGTCTCGCTGTAGTTGTAATTGCGATCGGTCCGCGCGCCGTTGAAGTCCGCGTAGATGCTCTGGATGTAAGCCGAGTGGAGCGTCGGCGGTTGAGTCCGTTGCTCGTCGATCCACGCCGCAAAGCCAAGCTGCTGCACACGTTCGATGTCCGCCGGAATCGGGCCGAACGTCGCCTGCGTCAGAAACCGCGCGGCCTGCGCCCGCGAAATACCCGCCGCGGCGACGCCGCTGCCGCCGGCAAATCCACCACTCGGACTCGCGCCCTGCATGCGCTCGATCAGCGCCACGTAATCACCGCTCACCGTCGTGTCCGGTGTGCCGTCGCTGTTCGTATCGACCGGCAACCCGGCGCGCAGGCTGTGCGCCGCGTTGGCATCGGAGCCGAGCACGTTGATTTCCGTCCAGTTGCTCACGCCGTCGAGATCGCTGTCGAGGTCCTCGACGTTCACCTGATAAAACCGCCGCCCGAGCGCGACCGCATTCGTAAACGTGTGCCGATATTCCTCGCCGAAGAGCGCCGGCGAACCGCCGGCCAGCGTCCAGCCAGCCAGCATTTCCGACTCGAAGACGCGCTGGCGTTTGTCGCGCAGCCGCGGCCACCGCACGATCAGATCGTTCCCCTGTCGCAACACGCCGGACCAAAGATGCGACGCCGCGTCGAGCGCATCCGTGCCGGCGATTGCTTCGTCGCGATTGGAAAAACCATCGCCGTCGCTATCCGCTGTGCTGGTCAGCGAAAAATCGCCGATCCACAGCTCCCACGCATCGGGCAGGCCGTTGCCATTCAAGTCCTCGCCGCTGATGCCGGCCGGCAAACCCTGGAAATAAGCGGGTTTGCTGCTCGCGAGCAGCGGATTGCTGCCGCCGGTCAGCTCCGGTCCGTCCTTCACGCCGTCGTCGTCGGAGTCCGCGTCGCGCGGGTGGGTGCCTGCGAGATATTCCGCCCGATTGTTCGCCCCGTCGGTATCCGCATCGAGCGTCGCGTCCGCCGCGCTGTTTTTGTTGAAGCTGTGCGTGTCCTCCCACCCGTCGGGCATGCCATCGTTGTCGGTGTCCTTGTGCGCCGCAAAGGCCGGCGTGTTTTCCAGCCGGGTCGCGGAAAGGTAAACGTCCATGCCGCGATGCTTCTCGATCATGAGGCGATTCACCGCCGGCGGATTGTCCGTGTTCTGCCAGGTCACGGCGTTGTTATGCACGCTGGCGGCGAGCGTGGAATTATTGAAGGTCTGCGTGACGACCGTGGTGTTCGTATCGAGGTTAAAAATCGTGAACGTGAACGTCCACGCGCTCTGCGAGCCGGTGCTCGTGCCGCTCACGCGGAAGCGCAGCCGGTCCGAGACATCCACCCGCCCCCACCCGCTGAAACCGAGCTGCGTCAGCCGCTCTACCGGCGGCGCACCCCAGTCGCTGTCCCAGATGTCGCTCCCAGGCTGGCCCGGAAGGCTGAACGCGCCGTCCTTGTCGGTGTGAAGGTAATGCACCACGCGGCCATCGCGCGTGAAGAGGCCCATGAAAATCGCGTGCGCCGCGGGATCGACGGAGTTTGTCACCGCGAGCGCCATCAACCGCTCTTCGCCCCACGTGCTGTTCGCGCTGTGCCCGCGATCGTGATCCCAAACCATCTGCACATTCGTGACTTCCCACGTGAACGTCCGCGGCGAAGTCGTAATCACCGGCATCGAATAGTTCGCGGCGTCCGCCACCAGCGCATCCGTGCCGAGCGCCAGTTCCGCCGCATCGCTGCGCCCATCGCCATCGGTATCCGCGAGATTGGGGTTGGTCGGATTCGGCACCGCGCCCGCCTCGCGCCCATCGCTGAGGCCATCGCCATCGCTGTCCGCGTGGAGCGGATTCGTGCCGGTATTCGTCGCGCTCACCCAAATGCCCGTGCCGGTTTCCACACCGTCGCTCAAACCATCGCCATCCGTGTCCGCCAGCCACGGATCAGTGTTGCGGGCAAATTCCTGCGCGTTAGTCAGCCCGTCGTCATCCGGATTGAGCGTCGCATCACTCGCGAGATTCGGCTTCAGGCGATACCTGAACTCCCACCAATCCGGCAGCCCGTCGCCATCGGTATCCGCCGTCGCGTTCACGATCTGAATCGCGTGCAAGCCGACCGAATCATCGCCCACCCGCCCGAGCTTCACGTTGCAGGTTCCGCCCGACACATTCCGAAAGCGCACCACATTCCCGCGCCACGGCCGCGCCGCTGTCGAGCCGAGCGGTTCGATGAATTGCGTCTCCGGGCGCACCGTCGCCGCGGCAAAATACCGATCGGTGCCCGCCTGATCGTTCAGCCGGACGAAGCCGCGCGCGCCGTCGTAACCCGCCCCGCAATAGACGAGCACGTCATAGGTCGCAAACGGGATATTGCCGAGCGTCACGCTGCCCGGCGTGCTGCTGCTCACCGCCAGAAAGCCATCCAGCAATTTCTGATTCGAACCACCGCCGTTGCCGGAAATCCAGGTGTTGTTCGAACTCCACGCCACGGTCACGCCGCTCGCGCCGCCACCGCTATTTTGCAGCACCCCGGCAACCGGCGACGCCACATCCGCGGTTGCGCCCCCGGGAGTGTTCCAGGGGCTCAGCGGACGTGTGTTGTTCCAGCGCTGCTGCGGGACGAGGCCGGTCACTTCGAGCGGGCCGAGCGCGTCGTCCGGGCGCACTTCGCAGATGAACTTCAGCCCGATCGCATGCGGGAAAGCGGGCGGCGTGCTGGCTGCGCTCGTCGGATCGTACCCCGTCCGCGCTTCCCACGCATCGGCCGCGCCGTCGCCGTCCGTGTCCGCGAGCAGCGGATTGCTGGCCGGCGCGAGCGCGAGTTCCGCGCCGTCGTTCAGCGAATCGCCATCCGTGTCCGCGATGAGCGGATTCGTACCGGTGTTCAGCGCGCTGACAAACGTGCCCGTGTGCGTCTCCACGCCATCCTTCAGCCCGTCCCCGTCCGTGTCGGCCAGATGCGGATTCGTCCCGCGCGCCATCTCCTGCGCGTTCGTCAGGCCATCGAAATCACCATCGCGCGCCGCGTCCGTCTCGTCGTGATCGCTCAGGGCGTTGTCCTGCTCCCACCACTGCGGCAGGCCGTCGTCATCGGCGTCCACCAGTGCTGTCGGATCGACCTCCAGCGTCGCGTAATCAAACTGAATCCAGCCATTCGCCGTCCCCGCCGTGCGCGAAAACTCGACCACATTCGCCCCCGCCACCGCCGCGACCACCGGCGCGTTCATGATGATCGTCATCGTCTCGCCCGCGGTGAAAACGCGGGTCGCCAGCGTCTGCCCATTCATCTTCACCGCGACCGTGTGCGTGCCAAAACCCGGACCGCTCGTCTGCGCCACCGGATCCCACCAACCGCCCCAGATCAGCCGGAAAGTCAGCCGAAAACGCGCCGTCGCCGCCGCCTGCGCCGGCGTAAGATCGAAGTGCACGCGGTTGTTCGGATCGCCGCTGGTCAGTGCTCGCTCGTAATTGCCGAGCACTTCGGCGCTCGCGAGCGGACCGATCGGCGCGGGGTAAATCCCGGCGAGATAATAATCATCGTCCCGTACCGTCGCGCTGCCCGGCGCGGCGTTCGCCGAATAATTCTCGCTGCCAAATTCATTCGGCGTCCCATCCGCCGTCCCGACGGACCATAAACTGACAAAACCGGCCTGCAACGGACTCGCTAAAATCAGTGCCGCGAAACCGGCCGCAACGAGCCGGAGTCCGCCCTTGGGGTATGGAGAAATGCGGGAGGGATTCATGAAAGCGAGTGGCGGGGAACTGCGGGAGTAAAAGAGCGCCGCCCTGATAAAATAGCAATCATCGCGCCGCCAGCGGACCCGTTTTACTCTCGGAAAAACTGGTGGTCGCGCCCTGCGGCGATGCTGGAAGGCTCACCCGGCCCCACCGGGCAATCGTTTTCACAAAAGGTCCGGCCCGCGTTCGAATTCTCGTTTTGCTTTCAGCAATGCATCGAGACTTCGGCTGCGTGCGATGCTCTATGCTTCCACGAAATAATCGTTGTCGATCTTCTTGATTTCGTCGGTGTGCGCGAGCGACACGCCGACGCCGAAATCGATGATCAGCTCCGCGAAGCGTCTTCCGTCGATCCATAAGATTCAAGGGTCGGGAGACACGAGTTCCAGTGCCGGCAGAGTGGCGATCAGCTTCTGCGTTTCCAGGCTCACGGTGATGACTTTACCGATGAGCTTCACGACGTAGTCTGGCTCGTCCTCGCGGTTCGGGTCGTTGGTGATGCCGCTGCGGGGGTCGGTGTGGGTTTGGTATTGGTCGATCACCCATTCCAGCGCGCTGCGGTTGCCGAGGCGGTAGGCGAAGGCGGCTGCGGGGATGCCGGTGAGGGTGAGGAAGTCGTTATAGAACAGCGCGGTTTTGTCCTTGGTCAGCCGCATCTTTTCCACGCGCCAGTTCAGCGCCTCGTCGGGGTTCTCGATGCGTTCGAGCGGATACTCGGCGGCGGCTTCGTAGTGGACGTGCAGGTCGGCGAGCTTCTGGCCGATGGCGGCACACGCGTGAAAGGCGGAGGAGTCCAAACCCTCGGAGGGACGCGCTCCTGCGCGTCCCTGTTCCGGCGCGGGCAGCGGCGGCGGGGCGGTGGTCTTCCGTTTCCTCGCGTTGACGCCCACCGCCCCGCCGCCTGCACCCGCGCCGGATGTTTGGGACGCGCCGGAGCGCGTCCCTCCGATCAGGGGGATGCGCGGCAACTCGCGGCGGAGGTTGGCGGCGTAGCGGGTCCGATACTCCGGGTGATGCAGCACCGCATAGACGTAGTGGAAGATGTCCCACTTGGTGATCGCCTCGTCGCCGTAGTGCTCCTGGAACCGCACCAGCGTCGAGAGCGGGATGTTCTCCCGCCGCGCCCCGTCCTCGCCGTCGTAGGTGTAGAAGGGGATGACCTGCGTGCCTCCCTGGGTCATCGCGTCGGAAATACAATTTCCGATAAGACACCAGAACGGTCCCTCGCTGCCGATCTTCACCCACAAAAATCGGTTCTCCTTCTCGCTTTCAGCAGTTGGAAGAATGATCGGCAACTTACCGCGCCGATGAACGAGAACCTCATCGAAGTAAATCAGCTCCTTGATGAATGGGCGGTAGAGATAGCTCCGCACGCGCGCCGAATCCCAAGCAACAGGATGATTTCGCAGCAAACATTCCTTGAGCCGACTGCTCCATTTGATCCGTCGATGATCGTCGCACACAAAGTCGTCAAGTTGCTCTTTCTTGCGCTTCTTACTGTGCCAGCGTTTGCGCTCGGCGTTATAGGTCTCTATAAGTTGTCTAACACTGGTTTCGAGCGCATCCCGGTTGAAGTTACAAACCCAGTCGTCACGATTGGTCTGCACGCCATAGCTGACCGTGCGGAATATCCCGCTGAGACCTTCGAGCGGCACAAACCCCTCAAACTCCTCCCGCAAATCGCCTGTGAGCCACTGGTGTTTCTTGTTCGGCTCGATGTCGGTCCACGCGACGCCGCCAGCCGCGCCAGTCTTGTCGAGGTAGCGCAGCTTTTCCTCCCGCGTCCAATCAGCGGGCACGGCGTGGTAGAAGATTTCAGCCATCGCCTGCTATCGGGAGCCACCGGGCACAAGGTGAAGCAAGCCTGCCAAAGCCGCGCCGAGTCTCGCAAACTCTTCGACCGTCAACGCGCCGAGCTTCCGCTCGAAACGTGGCAACGAAACCGGTTGCACCTGCTGGAGGTGGAAGGTGCCCGGCTTGAGGAACGGCTTCGGGACGGCCAGTTCCCAACGGTTGCCTCGCAACGCAGTGGTGTGCGGAACGATGACGATGAGCGCGAGTTCTTCCGGCGCGGGGTAGTCGCTCAGGATCAGGCAGGGACGCACCTTCGCGGCCATGCCGAGATCGACCATCCAGACCTCAGCGGGGGCCGGTCTTGCCATCTTCCGTCTCCATCGCGTCGAGCATTTGGAATCGCTCATCGGCCCGCCGGTCGCAATCGGCGAGGAGCACCGCTTCCTCGTCTTCGACCTCGAAAATACGGCGGGCCAGCTCCCGGCGTTCGAGGTGATTCAGCTTGGGCAATTCGTTGACCATTTCAGCAAGACTCATGGCGCGGACTTTACTTTTGCGGGCTTCCGTTTGCGAACGAAAAGATTGATCGAGACGCCGACCTGGATGCCGAAGACGTTGTGCTTCGTGCCGGAGAGCTTCGGGTTTTTGCGCACATTGCCGCCGAGATCGAGGACGTGGATTTGGTCGAAGTCCTGCGCGAGATGCTTCCGCACGCCGTCGAAAGCGAGGTCGTCGATGAAGCTGCTGTTGCAGACATAGGCGACGATGCCTTCCTCCTTGCCGATGCGATCACTGGCCCAGCGTAACGCTTTCACGTAGGGATCGCTGAGCGCGTTCTTATTCGTGGCCGCCGAGTCGGTGGTATAGGTATTGCGCACGCGCCTATCTACGCCTTCGGCGTAAGTGCGGTTCTTGTTGTTGTCGTTCTCGTTGAGCTGGTGCGCGTTGTAAGGCGGATTACCGAGGACGACGAAGATCGGCGCTTCTTTCTGCTTCTTCACCCGATCCGTGTTTTCCTTGGTGGTGAACTGAAGCTCACCTTGATCCGGCTCCATCGTCTCGAAGGTGTCCACGAGGCAGATGCCGAGGGTATCCGCGCGCTCGACGGCGAAGCCCTGGAAGAACTGCTCATAGACCGTGTTGAGGAACTTCTGCTTTTCGGAAAAATCCGGGATGGTGTCGGCGGCGGCCTCGATGGCGACGTAGAAGCGGTCCAGTTCCTTGAGGAACTTGTCGCGCGAGAAGGAGCGGCTGGTCGGGGCGATGACTACTTTCTCGATCTCGGCGGCGATGTTGTTGCGCTGCATGAACTCGCCCACATCGAAAATCTTGCGGAAGATGCGCTCGGTGAGGATGTGCTGGATGAGCATTTCCTCGACGGCGGCGGCGGCGAGATTGGGATTGAGCGCCTGCCGGCAGAGGGCGACGAAGCCGTCGAAGGCCTCGGCGAAGACTTTGTTCGCCTTTTTCTCCGCGCGGACGATCGCGGTCATCTGCCGGCCGATCTCGGGCAGCTTGTCCTTGAAC
>JBBQIZ010000142.1:0-12001 GCA_038325425.1 Chthoniobacterales bacterium | reverse complement strand
TCCGGCACGGCCGCCACGGCGAGGCTGACCGAGGTCATGAACAGTTCGAAAGGCTTCGTTCCGCGAAGCAGCCCCAGCACGAAGAGCAACGCGACGATGCCGAGTGTCGCCCAAATCAAGACGCGGCCGAATGAATCGAGTTTCTTCTGTAGCGGGGTGCTCTCCTCCGCGCCCGCCTTTTCGATCAGGCCAGCGATGCGGCCCAGCTCGGTGGCCATTGCGGTCGTGACGACCACCGCCTCGGCCGTGCCCGTCGCGACGCTGGTGCCCATGAAGACCATGTTGTCGCGATCACCGAGCGCGACGTCGCTCTGTTCCAAAGTCGCGGGTTGCTTCGTCACCGATTCCGACTCCCCGGTCAATGCAGCCTCGATGCACTTGAACGACGCGGCCTTCAAGAGCCGTGCATCGGCGGCCACCAAGTCGCCAGCTTCCAGGGCGATGATGTCGCCGACGACCACGCCCGACGAGGGAATGAGCGTGAGTTGCCCGTCGCGCCGCACCTTGGCTTGCGGCGCGGTCATCTTCTTGAGCGCCGCGATGGATTTCTCCGCATTGAATTCCTGATAGAACCCGATGACGGCGTTGAGCACGACGATGGCCAGGATGGCGATGGCGTCCACCACTTCGCCCAACACGCCGGAGACGACGCCGGCCACGATGAGAATCCAAATGATGAGGCTCTTGAACTGGCCGAGAAAAATCTGGAGCGCGCTGATGCGCTTGCCTTCCTTCAGCTCATTCGGGCCGTTGGTCGCGAGGCGTTGTGCTGCTTCCGACGCAGAAAGTCCTGTCGTCGCGGAGCCAAGCTGGGCCAGCACTTCCTCGGCAGACAGGTTGTGCCATGCTTTGCCCTTCAGTGGTTCGGCGTTGGCGGGTGCGGCGGTCATGCGGTTGATATAGCTTCGTCCTTTTACGTCGCTCTCGGGGTTCTAACACGCGCGATCATAGCGTCGCCCCAAACAAAGCTCCCACTCCAGCCGTCAAGGCCATCGCCAGCGCGCCCCAGAAAGTCACGCGGGCAACGGAACGCCACACCGGTGAACCCCCGGCGCGAGCCGCCAGAGAGCCCAACAGGGCGAGGAACAAAAGAGAGCTACCGGAAACCGTCCAGACCAACGCGGATCGAGGCACGAGGAGAACCAGCAGGAGTGGCAGGGCGGCCCCGACCGCGAAAGTGCCCGCCGAAGCGAATGCAGCCTGCACTGGCCGCGCGCTCAGCGTATCGGAGATGCCTAGTTCATCGCGGGCGTGGGCGCCCAGTGCGTCCTTGGCCATCAATTGCCTGGCTACTTGATTGGCGAGGTCGGTATCGAGTCCGCGCGCGACATAGATGGCGGCCAGCTCGGCGTGTTCGTTTTCGCCATCCGCAGCTAACTCACCACGCTCGCGGTCCAAATCGGCGTGCTCGGTGTCGGCTTGGGAACTGACGGAAACGTATTCGCCGGCGGCCATCGACATTGCGCCCGCCACCAGACCGGCCAGTCCGGCGACCAGCACGCTGCTGCGGCTGGATTCGGCCGCCGCCACGCCGACGATCAAACTGGCGGTGGAAACGATGCCGTCATTGGCACCGAGGACGGCGGCGCGCAGCCAGCCGATGCGATGGGTTCGGTGATGTTCAGGGTGTCTCATGGGCTAAGCACGGCAGACGTGTGAGGGAATCACTTTGCCGCCTCGATGATGGCGATGGTGTCCTTCTCCACCTGTTCGGCGATGGCCCGCAAGTCTTCCGACTTCGAGAGGGATGCGAGTAGCTCCGTGGGCCGCACCATGCCGATCAAGGTCTTGGCGCCGTCTTGATAAACGGAGATGCGACAAGGCAGGGCGATGTTCATTCCCATGTCGGCGGCGAGCACGGCGGCGGCTTGCTTGGGGTTGCAGACTTCGAGGATGTGGCAGGCATTTGGCAGGTCGAAGCCCTTGCTCGCGAGTGTCTCTCTTAGGTCGTAAATGTGCAGCACGCCGTAGCCGTGCTGCTTTACGGAGGCTTGGAGATCGGTCACGGCTTGGGCCGGGGACTTGGTGGTTTCGGCGATGTATTGTGGGTTCATAAAGGATGAGTGGTATTCAGGAATGGCTGAGGTTGAAAGGGCGCGGCAGATAGCGCGGGACGCGGCGGGCGTAGTCGCCGTAGCCCGCGAACCTGGCGCGCAGCAGCTTCTCTTCGAGTCTGGTCTTGGCGTGGAGAAAGAGGGTGAGCGCGAGTGCCAGCGCGAGTCCCGCGGGGCTGCTCCAGAGCAGCGCCCATCCGAAGCCCATGGCCATCATGCTCGCATTGAGCGGATGCCGGAGCCGGGCATAGATGCCGGTGGTGACGAGTTCGCCCCCGGCGCGCGGCGCGGGCAGCGGCGTGCGATTGCGGCCCAAGTGGCGCACGCCCGACAGTCCGGCCCAAGCGGCGTAAAGCATCAAGACCCCGCCCAGGCCGAAGCTCAACGCAGGCGGCCAATGCCCACGCCTCCACGGTGCGATGATCGCGAGCGCGGCCAGCAGCAACATTTGCGCGCAGACCCAAGCGTTGCTGGCGGCGTTGGAAATGGGAGTCGTTGGACCTTTCATTATGCGGGCGCTCCTTCCGGCGCCCCTCGTTGGGCGCGTTTCCATTTCCACTCCTCGACGGCGCAGAAGAGGCACGGGGCGATGAAGATGGTGACGAAAAGGCTGACCACCATTCCGCCAACGCTCGGGATGGCCATTGGTTGCATCACGTCGGAGCCGCGGCCGGTCGCCCAGAAGATCGGCATGAGGCCGAAGACGGACGTGCAAATCGTCATCAGGCAGGGGCGGATGCGCTTCAGGCCGGCTTGCAGGACGGCGTCGCGGATCTCCTGCACGGAAGTGAAAGTCGCCTTGTCGAAAATCTGTTCCAGGTAGGTGGACATGACCACGCCGTCGTCATCGACCACGCCGAAGAGGACGAGGAAGCCGACCCACACGGCGATGGAAAGGTTCACGCCCCACAGCGCCAGCATGATGAATCCGCCGGATGCGGAAACGAGGATGGCGAAGTAGATGACCGGAGCGATCCACCAGCGCTCGAAGCCGAGGTAGAGCATGACAAACATGATCGCGAGGCAGACGGGGATGAGGATGCTCATGCGTTTCGTGGCGCGGACCTGGTTCTCGAACTGGCCGCTCCATTCCCAATAGTAACCTGCGGGCATTTTGAGTCGCCCGTCGCGCACGGCGCTTTGCAGCAGGGCCTCGGCTTCTTCGACGACGCTCACTTCGTCGCGGTCGCGCGTGTTCATGGTGACGTAGCCGACGAGCAGGCCGCGCTCGCCTTTGATCTCCTGCGGGCCGAGGACGCTCTTGATGGTCAGGACTTGCGCGAGCGGGATTTGCGCGCCGCTGCTGCTTTGCACGAGGATCTTCTCCAGCTCGGGAAGGTCTTCGCGGAACTCGCGCAGGTAGCGGACGCGAATGGGGTAACGCTCACGGCCTTCGACGGACTCCATGATGTTCATGCCGCCGATGGCGATCTCGATCACGTCCTGCACGTCGCGGATGGCCACGCCGTAACGGGCGATGCGGTCGCGGTCGATCTCGAACTCCAGATACGGCTTGCCGACGATGCGATCGGCGATGATGTCGGTCGCGCCGGGCACTTGCTTGAGCATTTGCTCGATCTCCAGACCGATGCGCTCGATTTCCTTCAAATCGCTGCCGAAAATCTTCACGCCCATCATCGCGCGGAAGCCGGTTTGCAGCATGACGAGGCGTGTCTGGATCGGTTGGAGGAATGTCGGGAGCACGCCGGGGATCGCGGTCTTCTCCTGAAGCTCGGTGAGGATTTCGTCCTTCGTGATCTGGCGCTGCTCCGGCGCGAAAAACGCGAGCGGCTTTTTCAGCCACGCGGGCCAGCCGGAGAACCAGCGCTGCACCGGGAACTGCCGCCAGTCCGACTCGGGCTTGAGGATGATGATGCTCTCCATCATGCCGATGGGCGCAGGGTCGAGCGCGGTTTCGGCGCGGCCGAGCTTGCCCACGACCGACTCGACTTCCGGCACCGACGCGATGGCGCGGTCCTGGATGCTGTTGACCTGCACCGCCGCGCCGAGGCCCGCCTGCGGCAGGAGCGACGGCATGTAGAGAAACGAGCCCTCATCGAGCGGCGGCATGAACTCGCGGCCGATGCCGGTGAGGATGCGGCGCTCTTGCACGACTTGAATGCCGCGGGCCGTCTCCGCGTCGCGCTCCTTGGGGTCGGACCGCCGCCAAGCGATGCGCCGGCGCGTGGAGCCGTCGGCCTGCTTCACCTGCTGCGCGCGCACTTGATCGAACTCGACGAGCGGGCGCGTCACGTCGTCGGTCGCCTTCATCGACATCGCCTGTTTCAGCTCGGGCGACGCCTGCTCGCGGGCAAACAGATTGATGGCCCAGCCCACGGGCGCGAGCATGGTGCCGATGCCGAGCCAGATGGTCAGCCCGGTGAAGAGGATCGTCACCGGCAGGATGAGGAAGGTCTTTTTGTGCGCCAGAATCCAGCGCAGCGTGGGCGAATAAACTCCGGCGACGCCGCGCGAGACGGGGTTTTCTTCCAGCGGCAAAAAGCGCTCGCGGGTCATGCGCACCAGGGCCAGCGTGACGATCACGCCGACGACAATGGCCATCGGCCAGCCGCTGTAGTGGCTCCCGGTCAGCGCCCACCTGAAGATGGCGTGGGCCGCGAAGACCGAGGCCAGACCGAGCGCCCCGGCGATCATCCACACGGTGCGCTTCGACCACTTCACGGGTCGGAATAGGAAGTAGCAGACGAGCGGCACGACCGTGATCGCGAGGATGACGGCCGCGCCGATGGCAAAGGTCTTGGTGAACGCGAGCGGGCGGAAGAGTTTCCCTTCCTGCCCGGCGAGAAAGAAGACCGGGATGAACGAGACGAGCGTGTTCGAGACCGCGGTGATGATCGCGCCGCCCACTTCGGAGGCGCCGTCGAAGATTTTTTGAAAGTGGCTCTTCGCTTTGTCGCCGGTCGCGACGTGACGGTAGATGTTTTCCGTCATGATGATGCCCATGTCGCCAACGTCCGCGATGGCGATGGCCAGTCCCGCCAGCGACATGATGTTGGCATCGACGCCGAACGCATACATGAGGACAAAGCAGAACCCGAGGGAGAGCGGCAAGGTGACGAGCACCGAAACCGTGCTGCGCAAATGCAGCATGAAAATAAGAATGACGGCGCTCGCCATCAGCGCTTCCTCCAGCAGCGCCTCCTTCAGCGTGTCGATGGTTTCGTGCACGATGTCGGTGCGATCGTAGAAGGGCACGATTTTGACTTTCGAGACGCGGCCATCGGCGAGCGTCTTCTGTGGCATGCCCAACTCCAGTTGCTTGATCGTTTCCTTCACCCGCTCGACGACCTTGAGCGGATTCTCGCCGTAGCGCATGAGCACCACCCCGCCGACGGCTTCGACGCCCGCCTTGTCGAGCGCGCCGCGGCGGAAGTCCGGCCCGAGCACGACGGTGGCGACATGCTTCACCTGGATCGGCGTGCCTTTCTCCTGCCGGATCACGATCTTCTCGAGGTCCTCGACGCTCTTGATGAAGCCGACGCCGCGGATGAAAAACTCGACGCCGTTCTTCTCGATGACTTTCGCGCCGACATCGATGTTTGCCTTCTGCACGGCCGTCGTCACGTCCATGAGCGAGACGCGATGGGCGCGCAGTTTGTCCGGGTGGACGTCGATCTGATACTGCTTTACGAAGCCGCCGATGCTGGCGACTTCCGAGACGCCATCGACGGAATTGAGCTGATAGCGGAGATACCAGTCCTGGATCGAGCGTAGTTCCGCGAGGTCGAAGCCTTCCGCCTCGACGGTATACCAAAAGACTTGTCCCAGCGCGGTAGCGTCCGGGCCGAGCACGGGCGTGACTCCGGGCGGCAACCGTTGCTGCGCGACGTTGATGCGCTCCAGCACCCGCGAGCGTGCCCAATAGAAATCCACGTCGTCTTTGAAGATGACGAAGACCATCGCGAAACCGAAGCCCGACATGCTGCGGATGGTCTTCACGCCGGGCGTGCCGGTCAGGCTGGTGGTGAGCGGATACGTGACCTGGTTATCCACGTCCTGCGGCGACCGGCCCGGCCAGTCGGCGAACACAATGACCTGCTTCTCGCCGATGTCGGGGATGGCATCGACCCGCGTGTTGAGCATCGCGTAGTAGCCGCCCACGAGCAGCGCCACCACGCCGATGATGACGAGAAAAGCGTTCTTCAGGCACCAGCGAATGACCCCATCAACCATAGGTCGGGAGTTGCTGGTGGCGCTCCGGCCAACGCAGCCCGGAGGGCTGATGGATATTAGCCGGGGGTAACACCCCCGGAACTCCGGTCACAAAACGGATGCACCCGGGCAGGGGTGCGGGAAACAGCGCGCCGCTTCCGGCACCCCTGCCGGGGTGCGGGCAAATGTGGGACACGAGTCCGGGGGTGTTACCCCCGGCTAATTTCCAAACAGCCCTCCGGGCTGCCCGATGCAACCACGTCGATTTCATCAGGGCTTCTGTTCGGCTGGTTTCGGCGCGTCGTGGCCTTCATGACCGGCGGGCTTCGGAGTCGCGTGCCCATCCTGGCCTGCGGGCCGCGCATCGCCGGGTGCGCCTTCAGTCGCAGGAGCCCGTGTGGGCGCCGCTCCGCCGTGCTGATGCCCGGAGGCACCGGCCTGGCCGTGTTCGTAAAAGAGGCTCGGCAGGCCGCTGATTTGAAACTGCGAATCGAGCAGGAAATTCCCGCGCACTGCGACGCGATCGCCTTCCTTCAAGCCCGCGAGCACCGGATAAAAGTCGCCGGCCCGCGAGCCGAGTTGGAGTTCCGCGGGAATGAATTCCCCTGGGGCGCGTTCGACGTAGGCGAGCTTGCGCAGACCACTGTCGAGCACCGCAGTCACCGGCACGGCGAGCACGAGTTCGTCATCCGGTTTCGCCGCGGCGACCGGGGGAATTTGCGTGAGCGCCATTTTGCAGACGGGGCACGGGCCGCCGTCGGCCTCCAAGACCTGCGGATGCATGAGGCACGTCCACTTACCCTCGACACCGGTCAGCGCGAGTCCGCCATCGGCGAGCAACCCCGAGCGGATCGTGGCGCTGACGAACATTCCCGGCTTCAGCCGCTTGTCCGTGTTCGCGATGTTCACTAGCACTTTCACGGTGCGCGATTCGTCGGTGAGCACGGGATTGATGAACCACACGCGGCCCGTGAACGTCTCGCCGGGATAAGCCTCGGTCGTGATCTCGGCGGTCTGGCCGTAACGCACCGCCGCCAACTCGTGCTCGTAGATGTCGAGATAGACCCAGACCGAATCGAGATTCGCGAGCCGGTAGAGCACGTCGCCCGCTTTCACCGCGCTCTTCTGCACGACCCTCTTCTCCATCACCGTGCCATCGATCGGCGACCGCAGCGTGATGTGCTCCTTCGGCTTGCGGGTGCGGACGATTTCCTCGATTTGCGCGTCGGTCAGCTCCCAGCGACGGAGCTTGAGCTTCGAGGCCTCGGCGAGCAGACCGGTGGAATTCAAGAGCAACTCCTGCTGCGCGACCACGAGATCGGGGCTGTAGATTTCCACCAGGTGATCGCCGGTCTTCACCTCGACGCCGGTGTAGTCGATGAACAACCGCTCGATATATCCGTCCACGCGCGTCGTGATCGTGGCCAGCGCCGACTCGTTGACCTGCACCTTGCCGACGGCGCGAAGCTCACGGGTCAACTTGCGTCGCTCGACCGGCGCGGTCTCGACACCGGCCATCGCGCGGGCGTGCTCGGAAAGTTCCAGCATCGAGTCTTGCGACTCATAAACCGGCACCATGTCCATGCCCATGCTGTCCTTGCTCGGCGTCGCGCTGACTTCGCCCGGCATCATGGTGGACCGGTAAGATTTGATTTTGGCAGGGGCGTCCGCGCTCTTCTTCGCCACGCCAGAGACGGGAATGAGCGGCATCGAGCAGATGGGGCACTTGCCGGCTTTCGGCAGCCGCACTTGCGGATGCATCGAGCACGTCCACAGCCCGCCGCCCGCGGCCGGTCCAGCGGTGTCGTCGGACTTTGAGCCGGAGAAAAACTGCGCGGCGATCACCGCGACGATCGCGACGATGACGAGGGCGATGCCGATGCGGAGAAATGTTTTCATGGCTTCCTGCCCTTCGCGGGAGCGGTGACGGTTTTTGGCGAAGCAGTCTCCGCCGGATCACCACCGACGATCGCCTCCAGTTCCGCGAGCGCGGCGAGATATTCGGCGAGTTGCGTGGACGCCGCGGCTTCGGTCTCGCGGAGCACCTTTTGCGCGGTGAGCAGCTCGATGAACGACGCGGAGTCCGCCTGATAGTTGATCTGCAACGTCGCCTCCGTCTTGCGCGCGAGCGGCACGAGCTTATCCCGCGAAAGCTCATACTGTCGCCGCAGCGTGCCGATCTTGCGGAGCTGATCGCGCAGCAGACCGAGGGCGGCGGTGCGCTCCGCCTCGATCTCGCGCCGCGCCATCTCGGCCATCTGTTGCGCCTCGCGCACGCCGGCGGAATACTTGCCCGGATTTGCCCACGGGATGCTGAAAAAGATGCCGGTGTCGTAGTCCGTGAACGTTTCGCGGCTTCCGCGAAAGTGCCGGGCTTCGACGCGCACCTGCGGCTCGGGAATCCACTCCCGCCGCGCGCGCTGGACTCGCGCCTCCTCCGCCTTGAGCCGCTGCTCCACCGCAGCGATCTCCGGCCGTTGCGCGAGGATGCGGCTTTCCAGCGCGGAAGGGGACGAACGCATCGGACGAAAGACCAGCGCTGCTGGCGTCCCGAGCGGCGCACTCGCCGGGCGGTTCAACAGGACATTGATCACCGTCTCCTGGTCAGAGATCGCCTGCGCGAGACTCTCCCGCTCGACCGCGAGCTTTTGCAGTTCGACATCGATCGCGAGCACATCGGCCTGCGCGCTTATCCCCACGGAGAGCTTGGCGTTTCCGATCTCCAGCGCCTTCCCGACCAACGTCCCATTCTGCGCATTGATCGCGAGCTGCGCGTGCGCATTGGCCAGCCGGTAGCAAGCAGCGCGCGCCTTCGCCACGACATCGAGCCGCCTCCGCCGCACCTCCTCCCACACCGCGCGCGCCTCCGCCTCCGCAGCTCGCGCACTGCTGAGATTCTTGCCCGCGATCGGCAGCTTCTGCGCGACCATCCACTCGGCCCCGGTGTAGGTGTCGAAGCGGGTGGTTCCCATGCGCTCGAAATCCACCCCGACCATCGGATCATCCCACGCCTTTGCCTGCGGCACCCGCTCCTTCATCGCCGCCCACTTCGCCATCGAAGCCTTGAGCATCGGATTCTCGGCGAGCACATCGCGGACGATCTGCCGCTCCGAGAGAGATTCGCCCCCGAGGATTACGGCCGGTGCGATCAGCACGGCGAGGAACCCGGCGATGCAGGCGTTTGCTTTCATGCTTCGCCTGCTGCGGGTTCCACTTGGCGGATTGTCTCGGCAAGGACGGTGAGCCGTCCCTCGCGCAAACTCGCGGCGGCATTTTCGAGCGCGAAGGTGAGAAATTCCGCGCCGACCCGCAGCGTGATCTGTGTCGTCTCGGTCAGGTTGAGATAGCTCTCATCCTGTGGAGTGATCGCGATCGCGCCGTCCGTCGTCCGCAATTCCACCCCGTCGGCCTGGCCGGAGAAGACACTGCCTTTCGGGGTGTTCATCTCGACCATGACGTTCTTGAGTTTGCGGAACATAAGGGGGGCGGTGGAGCCGCCCGGCGCGAATTACGCCCGGCGACCCCGCCCGTGATTCAGCTTTCGGAGAAGGCTGAATTACTTGTGAAGCGCGCAGACGCGGGCCGTCATTTTCTTACCGGTTTTCACGTCCACACAGTCGATCAATCCGAGTTTTGGACCCTTTCCGCCGCCGGTGTCGCGGTAGGTAATCTTCATTTTGCACACCGGGCAGGAGAAGCCTTCCGCATGGGACTGGTCCTTGCCCACCTTGGATACGGTGATCGCCCCGCAGTGCGGACATTCGTGGGCGACCTGTGCGCCAGGCTTGAGTGCGCTGATTTCCTGCTTGGAGCGCAGCGGGACGTAGGTTTGCCGATCGGGGCCGGCGATCGCCGACAAGTTAAAGGCCGCGAGAGCTGCGCCGAGCAGCAGAGTGAGTTTCAGTGATTTCATGTTGTGACTTTGGTTTGTTGTTTGGTGTGGAGCAGGGGTGTCTGCTTGGTGAGCTTCGCGGAGTGGCCGGACCGCGGCTACGCATCCGCCCGGAAAGACTCCGCATTTCTTGCGGTGTCAGAACGCCCGGTCAGACGACCGTCCGAACGAGAATGGACGGCGGCCGCTGCCAGCAGTGCGAAGGCGAAGGCTTTTGCAGGCGTGGTCCGGAAAGCCTTTTGCCAAGGGCTCTCACGGGGAACAGACCCATTCCGCCACCGGTAACGAACTCCGCCACGTCGGTGCCTGAAGCCAGCTTACCCGGCGAACGATTGCCGGTATTCGCTCGGCGCGCGACCGGTCACCTTTTTGAAGGCGCGATTGAATTGCGACAGCGACTGGAAGCCGACATCGAAGGCGATTTCACTAATCCGCAGACTGGGGTTGGGGAGAAGATTTCGCGCCTTCTCAACGCGGGTGCGCGCCACGTAATCGACGAAGTTGATGCCGGTGATTTCTTTGAATTTCGCGCTGAAATATGTGGCGCTCATGTTTACCGCGTGCGCCACGGCGGCGAGGGAGATCTCGTCCTGCGAGTGGTCGGCGATGAATTGGCGCGCGTGCGTGATGGCTGGCGGTTCCTGCGGATGGCTGCGCAGGGCGAGGGCCTCGCTGCACTCGGCCAGATGCCCGGAGAAGATCGTCAGCAGGCGGATGAGTGCCTCGTATTGCGGCGTCGAGAGGACGCGGGTGTTGAAATAGGCTTCCTCAAGTCTCTTCACATCGACCTGCGCGCCGAAGGACAGGAGTTCGCGCGCGACTTTGTTGAACTCCGTGCGGTTCGGGCGGTGCAGCAAAATCTGTCCGGTTTGCAGAAAGGCGATCAGGTTTTCTCCCACGCGCACGGGCACAGCCGTCTCGCACAGGCCGGCGAAACACTTCAGCGTCTTCGGTGCGAGCTGCGCTTCCGCTTCGAGCCGCTGCTGGAGCCCGTAGCACGCCGCGCACGACTGGTTCGTCTTCGCCATGAGCGCACAGAAGGGGTTCTGCTCCTTCTTGTCGAAATCGACCAGGTTCATCAACGCCGGCCCGTGCAATCTCAGCGGCAGGCCGGTCCCGCGCGTGAAGGCCGTCGCGTAGTCCTGATAAACACGCGATTCAGAGAGCGCTTTGACGACGTTATCGGAAGACGGAGGCGTCATATTCTCTGATCACCGCGGTCGGCGAAATCCCTCGCTTCGCTCGGCGGCGTCTGCTTCTGCGGTCGTTTTCGGCTCATCGTCCGGTGCGGTGGGCTAGTGGCAGCAAGCGCCGCCGGCCGCGTGATGCGGCTTCGCCTTTGTCGCGCAAGCGGTGAGGCCGAGGGCGGCGAAGAGGGCGAGGGCCAGGATGGCGAGGAGGCGTTTGGTCATGACGTAGTGTGGTGGTGTTGGGGTGTGAAAAGTCAGCCGTGCTTGTGCTGATGTCCGCCGCCGCCTTTGCCCGGCGTGGCTTCGGGGATGAAGCCGAGGTCGCGTTTTAGCTCATCTGGGCTGGCGGTTTCGGCGAGTGTCCCGGCGGGCTTTTCAAACCAGCCGGGATCTTTGTCGTAGCTCTCCAGATGGTCGCGGATTTTGATGTTCGTGTACATGCCGCCCATCGTGATGTAGTCGTGCGGCCCGCGCGCGCCGATCATCGGGAGGCTGTTGCGCGGGACCTTCATCCCCATTTCGCCCATCTCGCCCATGCCGGCTTCGCCCATCGTCATGTAGCCGGGGACGACCTTGCGCAGGCGCTTGTCGAGGCCGTCGGTGTTCACGCCGATGAGGTTCGGCAGGCCGTGGCCCATCTGCGTCATGACGTGGTGGGTCATGTGGCAGTGCATCGCCCAATCGCCCGGATT
>JBBQIZ010000141.1:0-12023 GCA_038325425.1 Chthoniobacterales bacterium | reverse complement strand
TTGCCCTTCGACCGGTCAGTGCCGGCCCGAAGCGCTTCTTGAAAGCTTGTTCACCTTGGGAGCCGGCTCTCCGCTCCCCTCGCACCGGCCCGCGCGGCGCAGCAGTGTTTATTCTATGGCAGTTGATGACGTAATCGAAACCGAAGGCAAAATCACCTCCGTCCTCGCCGGAACCATGTTCCGTGTCGAACTCGGCAACCAGCACAGCGTTCTCGCCCACATTTCCGGGAAGATGCGCAAACGCTTCATCCGCCTGACCAACGGCGATCGTGTGAAGCTCGAGATGTCGCCCTACGACCTGAACAAGGCGCGCATCGTTTATCGCCTCGGATAGGTTTTTTGAAATAAGCCTTGCGCGACCGGCGGATCGCATGTCTTCTCCGCTCACAAGTTTGGAACCTCTTTAGGTTTGGTAGATTGCTAGTTGTTTCGTGACGCGGGATTTATTCCGCGGACTTCAGTGGCAGTTTTGAAATCCGAATAGCGGAAACAGCCACCTGAGTCCCACGCTTGCTTAGAAAAAACAACATCATGTCCAGCAAACTCTACGTCGGGAATCTTTCCTTCGACACTACCGAAATCGACCTTCAAGACACCTTCGGCCAGGCCGGTGCGGTCTCCGAAGTCGCCCTCATGCAGGATAAATTCACGGGCAAGTCCCGCGGATTTGCCTTCGTCACCATGGCCTCCGCTGAAGACGCCCAGAAGGCGATCAGCCTCTTCCATGGCAAAACCGTCCAGGGCCGTGCCCTGACCGTCAATGAAGCTCGTCCACGTGAAGACCGCACCGGTGGCGGTCCTCGCCGTGACTTCGGCGGCGGCGGCGGCGGCGCTCCTCGCGGCGGCGGCGGTGGTGGTGGCGATCGCGGTGGATACCAGAAGCGCTACTAAGCGCCGATTGTCCAACAATCCCTAGTTTCGCAAACGCCCCGGTGCAAACCGGGGCGTTTTGCTTTGCCGGAATAGCCCGAGGCGTGGAAGTTAACCAATCGCCGTGCTTTCCCCAACTGAAGATCAATTCCACCGCCCGCTGCGCGATCTGCGCATCTCGGTGACCGATCGCTGCAATTTCCGCTGCGGATATTGCATGCCCAAAGAGGTCTTCGGACGCGGGTATGATTTCCTCCCAAAAAACGATGTGCTGACGTTCGAGGAAATCGCGCGCCTCGCCCGGGCATTCGTCAGTCTCGGTGTCGAAAAGATCCGTCTGACCGGTGGCGAACCGCTGCTGCGGCGCAATCTCGGTCAGTTGATCGCCTCGCTCGCAGAGATCGACGGCCTGCGCGATCTCACGCTGACCACCAATGGTTCACGCCTCGTCGAGGAGGCGCCCACCCTGCGCGCTGCGGGGCTTCGCCGCCTCACGGTCAGCCTCGATGCACTCGACAACACCACTTTCCGCGCGATGAACGACGTGGACTTTCCCGTGCATCGCGTGTTACGCGGCATTGGTGCGGCCACGGAGGCCGGATTCGCGCCGGTCAAGATCAACATGGTCGTGAAGCGCGGCGTGAATGATCACGAACTCGTGGCGATGGCCGCACGGTTTCGCCGGCCGGAATTCATCGTGCGGTTCATCGAATACATGGATGTCGGCAATAGCAATGGCTGGCGCATGGAAGACGTAGTTCCGGCTGCGGAGATCATCGCGCGACTGGAAGAGGCGATGCCACTGGCCGCTTTGCCGGCCAACTATCGTGGCGAGGTAGCAAAACGTTTTCGTCAGGAAGGCGGCGGTGAGATCGGCGTAATTTCCTCGGTCACGCAACCGTTCTGCGGCGATTGCACTCGCGCCCGCCTTTCGGCGGATGGCCGCCTCTTCACCTGCCTCTTCGCGAGCGCCGGCGCAGACTTGCGCACCGCACTGCGCGGCGGGGCGAGTGATCCGGAACTAGCCACGATGATCAGCCGGGTATGGCGCGTTCGCGACGATCGTTATTCGGAATTGCGTTCCAGTGCGACTGTCGCGCAACCGAAGGCGGAGATGTCGCTCCTCGGCGGCTAGGCGTGGCGCTTATTAAAGCGCGCGACTTCACGATCCGTTTCCCGTTTCGTCGCCTTGTCCTTCAGATCCTGGCGCTTGTCCACGGACTCTTTGCCTTTACCCACGCCGATCTCGAGCTTCACCCGCGCGTCTTTCCAGTACATGCGCAGCGCGACGAGCGTGTGTCCCTTGATCTGCGTGAGGTCAGCCATCCGCCTAATTTCCTGCTTGTGCAGCAGCAGACGGCGGGCGCGCTTCGGCTCGTGCTGTTCGAAACTGGCGCGCACGTAAGGCTGGATGTCCACGTCATACGCGAAGACCTGGCCGTTTTCGACGCGCGCAAAAGCGTTGTTGATATTGGCGAAGCCTCCCCGGATGGATTTCACCTCGGTGCCCTTGAGTTCCAGCCCAGCCTCGAACCGTTCGAGAATGTGGTAGTCCCGCAATGCTTTGCGGTTGACCGAAATTTCCGCGCTCATGAGGCGGCGCGCGTCATGCGCAGACGCAGCTTAATTCTCGCCGGCGACGGGCTCCGGAGCCGCTTCCCACTTGAGTTTACCTTCGATGATTTCCGTGAGAGCAATATCCGAAAAACCCATGCGCGGACCGATCTCCACCATCGGGCGATGCCCCGCCGTAAGCTGACGCACGCGCTTGGAAACGACGTTGACGAGCACTTGCTGGCTGGGGATCACTTTGAAGGCGTCTTCGAGAAGTTGGCTGGTCATAAGGCGGAGCGTCACGGTAGCTGGGAAAAAGGGAGCGGGAGATTGGTAGGCTCTGCCCGGTTTGTCAACGAAAGATTTGAGGATCGTCCGAAGGCGTTTTAAACTCGCGCCATCGGCTCAAATCCCGCGTTCACAGCCCCTGGTTGCGATGTCAGTCGGTCTTTGACGGCGGGCGTTTGCGCAGCGTGATGCGCTTCAACCGGGAGTCATCCGGCGGGCTCCATGTCATGACCTCCGGATCGTCTTTGAACGCGTTGTGGACGATCCGCCGCTCGTAGGCGTTCATCGGTTCCAGATGATACGGACGCCCCGTCTGGCGAACGATCTCGGCAATCTGCTGCACGCGATGCGCCAGGCCATCGTCCTTCATCTCGCGCCAATGCTCGATATCGACCTGCACCTTCGGCGCCTGCTTGTCCTGCGATTGCAGGGCCCGGTTGAGGAGCAGTTGGAGGTCTTCAAGCAGCGCGCCGTTGCGGCCGATGAGGCGATCCTTCTCCGCCGTATAGATCTGCAAGGTCAGCCCGTGCTCGTGCTGGAATTCCTTGATCTCGCAGACGAAGCCGAGCAGTCCCAGCATCGTATCGAGTGTCTCGCGTGGGTTCAGGCTCATAGGAAAAGTGGCGCGCTATTTTCTCTTCGGCGGCGCGGCGATCTTTTGCAGCGTGGGCGGTGCCTGGTTCCGCGTCGCGTAGAGTTGCACCACAGAGAATAGATTTTGCACCGTCCAGTAAAGCGCCAAGGCAGAAGCAAAATTATAGCAGAACGCGATAAAGATCAGCGGCATGAACATGAAGATGCGCTGCTGCATCGGGTCGCCGGATTTCGGCGAGATCGCCATCTGCCAGAACATCGTCACCGCCATGAGCAGCGGCAGGATGTTGAGCGGCCAGCCCACGATCGGGAAATGCCAGATCGTGTCGGGCTGCGAGAGATCGTTGACCCATAGGAATTTGCTGTTCCGCAGTTCCACCGCTTTGCCGAGCATGTTGTAAAAGCCGAAGAAGATCGGGATTTGCACGAGCATCGGCAGACACCCGCTGAGCGGATTCACCCCGTAATCCTTGTAGAGCTTCATCACCTCCGTGTTCATCCGCGTCGGATCATCCTTGTACTTGTCGCGGAGTTCCGTCATCTTCGGTTGCAGAAGCTGCATCCGCTTCATCGAGTTCGTCGCCTTGTTCTGCAGCGGCCAGAGCAGCGTCTTGATGATCAGCGTCAGCACGATGATCGCCAGCGCATACGTCCCGAGCTTGCCGTGCAGCCAATTCATCGAATTAAGCAGCAGCTTGCTGATGATGCCGAACATGCCGAGATCCATGATCTCCGCCTCGCCATTGGCCATCAGACGCAGACGACCGTATTCGCGTGGGCCGGCGTAGATTTGAAATTTCTGCGTCAGCGACTCGCCCGGCTCGAGCGTAAAGGCCGGCATGCCGAGCGCACCATTCACCCCCAGATGCTTCGCATTGGCATTCGTCGTCGTGCGGCCCGCTTCCTTCCAGTCCGTATCGCTGATCTCGAACCGTTCCGCCCAGACCGCCACGCCCCGTTTGCCGACCAAGGCGGCGACATTCGGCCCCTCGACGATCGGTGTGAGCACCGTCGTGAAATATTGATTCGCCACGCCCGCCCACGCGATCTCCGGATGCGACTCGGCGAAAACCGGGCGCGCCGAACTGAACCAACCTCCCTCGAAAGAAGTCACGTCGATCAGTTTTCCATCGGACCATTTGAATCCCGTGTAGTTCGGGAGATCGCTCTGGTGGACCTGAGCCGTGCCGCCGGTGTGGACAAAGTAGGCCGGCACCGTCAAGGCCTGCGTACCACGATTGGTGAACGTCGCCTCCATCTGCACGATATAATCCTCGTCCAGCGCATTGGACTGCGGCACCAGAAAGCGCTTCGTCAGTTGCAGTTGCCGGGCGTCAGTGCGGTCAAAAATCACCTCACCGCTGGTGGCGTTGATCGTCGCGGTGAAAGGCGTGTTCACCCCCTCGCCAGCAGCCTCGGAGATCGCTCCGATCGGAATGCTGCTGAATTCATTGAGCACCATCCGCTGCCCGCGCTCGGATTCGTGCGTCTTCAAAAGCATCCGGCTAATGCCACCGCCGAGATTCGTAAAGGTGTAATCCACCGACGCGCTGGGGAGTTCCTCCAGCTTCTCCGGCACCCCAGCCTGGCTCGCCTCCGCGGCCGGAACGGGAGTCGCCGGTGGCGCAGTCGCCGCGGGCACCGCCGGGGTTGGCGCCGTCGCTCCCACGAGTTCCGCCGCCGCAGACTCGGCTTGCGCCCGCGCCGCAGCCACCTTCTGCATCTCCTGATTGTTGTAGTACATCCACGCGACGAGCGTCACGATGGAAAGGGCGACGGCGATGATTCCTTTACGATCCATAAATTTTAAAGATGGGAGCTGCGCGCTCCGACCACACGGGCCGGCGGCACGGGGTCAAATCCCAGTCCGCCCCACGGCTGGCAGCGCGCCAGCCTCTTCACTCCGAGCCAACTCCCGCGCAACACCCCATGCGTCTCGCAGGCTTCCAGAAAATAACGCGAGCAACTCGGCTCGAATCGGCAGCCGCCCCCCGGTCCCGTGAGCAATTGCAACAAGGGCGAAATGAACAGCTGATAGCCGCGGATGAGGAGGCGAATCAGGAACATGCGGTGAAGATCGAACTACGCCGGGCGAGTTGCTGCCATTCGGCGACCAGCGCGGACACACTCGCTTCCGAAGCCGCCTGACGGGCGATCAATGTGAGCCAGATGCCGGCGGAGATCTGCGGACGCGCGGTGCGGACAATCTCGCGCAGGCGACGCCGCACGCGATTGCGCACTACCGCTCCTCCGACCCGCCGCGAAGTCACCAATCCGACGCGCACCTCCGGCGCCGGGACGTTTTTCAAAACGCTCAGAACGATGAATTTCCCGTGGAAAGTCTGGCCCTCGCGTTTCATCTGCTGAAACTCCGCGGCGCGAAACAGCCGCGCTGATTTGGGGAAGCAAAGACGAGCGACAGGCATTTATGATTTACGATTGCCGATTTGAACGCCCGGACGATCGCAGTCCGCCACGAAATCCGAAATCTTAAATCCTAAATCAGCGGGCTTCAGGCCTGCGTGTGGCGGGCGTACTGAATCTCCACACCCTTCGGCAGGAGGCGCTTGCGGCCCTGCTGGCGGCGCCGCGCGAGGATGGCGCGGCCGTTTTTCGTCTTCATGCGAGCGCGGAATCCGAACTGGCGTTTGCGGGTGCGCTTGGAGGGTTGATAGGTGCGTTTCATAGGCCGTGGCGAAAGTCAGGGTTGGCGGAAAAGAGGGCGCAGACTAGCGGCTCACTGTCCTCTGTCAACCGGCGCGGCGAAAAATCTTCACCCCGGCGCGCCGCGGCCTCGCCGGGACAAATCCCTTGCCTTGACCACCCCGGTTCTTAAATTGCCCTCCCCTTCTCCGCTCATGATCGACATCCAGCCCAACTTCGCCGCCGTCAAGCAAGGTCTGATTCCGCTCACCCCGATGGAAAAAATGAAGCTGGAAAAGGACGGCCTCGATGTCATTCACGACATCTTCCGTTACGCCCAGACCGGGTTCGCTTCCATCGATCCCGAGGATTTCGACCGCATGAAATGGTACGGCGTCTATCGCCAGAAGCCCAAGGACAGCGGCTATTTCATGATGCGCCTGCGCATCCCCGGCGGCCAACTGACCGCCGAACAATCCGCCAAAGTCTCCGAGATCGGCGACCGCTTCGGCCACGGTTTCTCCGACATCACCACGCGCATGACCATCCAGTATCACTGGCTGCGCATCGAGGAAATCCCCGCCATCTTCGCCGAACTGGCCAGCGTCGGACTCGCCACCAGCGGCGCCTGCGGCGACATCGCCCGCAACGTCGTCGGCTGCCCCGTCGCCGGCATCGACCCGAACGAAATCATCGACGCCACCCCCCAGTTGCGCGCCGTCAACGCCGCCCTCCAGGACAACCGCGACTTCTCCAATCTCCCCCGCAAATACAAGATCAGCGTCTCCGGCTGCTGCATCCATTGCGCCCAGCCCGATATCAATTGCGTCGGCGTCTTCGGCCTGAAACGCACGGTCAACGGCGCCGAGGAACGCGGCTACGGCATCAAAGTCGGCGGCGGTCTGTCCGCTGCGCCCAAGCTCGCGCAAACCCTCCACGTCTTCCTCCAGCCCGCGCAAGTCTGGCCGGTCGTGCAAGCCGTCAGCACCATCTATCGCGACCACGGTTACCGGCATCAGCGGCAGAAAGCGCGGCTGAAAATGCTCGTCGCCGACTGGGGCCACGAACGCATGCTCGCCGAAGTCGAAACCGTTCTTGGTCATCCCCTTGAACGACACACCGACTTTCCCGTCATCAAAGATCAGGAGACCGATCACCTCGGCATCCACAAACAGAAACAGGGCGACCTTTATTGGGTCGGCGTCTGCTTCCCCGGCGGACGCATCCGCAACGGCGCCCTCGGCAAACTCGGAGCGCTCGCGGCCCGATACAGCCGTCCCGGCGAAGACCAAATCCGCCTGACCAACAAGCAGAACCTCCTGCTGGTCAACATCCCCGAGGCCGCGCTACCCGCCCTCCAGGCCGATCTCGACGCCCTCGGCCTCGACTACCGCCCGTCCAATTTCCGCCAGGGCTGCGTCAGTTGCACCGGCATCGAATTCTGCAACCTCGCCGTCGCCGAGACCAAAAACCGCATGCTCGAACTCGTCGATCAACTCGAGACCACGTCGGGCTGGTATAAGAATAAAATCCGCATCCACTTCAGCGGCTGCCCGAGTTCCTGCGGCCAGCACCAGATCGCCGACATCGGCTTTCGCGGCGCCCGCACCAAAGTCGATGGCCACATGGTCGATGCCTACGACGCCTTCATCGGCGGTCGCCTCGGGCAAAACCGCCGCTTCAACGACCTCCTCAAAGGCAAGATCATCGCCCGCGACGTCCACCTCTTCATCGATAAACTCCTGCGCGTTTACGACGACAAAAAGCAAGGCGACGAAACCTTCGCCGACTTCACCGACCGCGTGAAGAAAGACGAAATCCTCGCCGCCCTCGACTGGAAGTAGTCGCCGCGCCGGTACACCGCGTCGCGCCTGCGGCCACACCGCCGCACACCCGGAGGGACGCGCTCCTGCGCGTCCCATTTCCCCGGCCGCAGATTCGGGAGCGCGCCGGAGCGCGTCCCTCCGAGCTGCGCCCGGAACCCCTCAACGCCCCTTCGCGCCGCCGCCCCAAATTCTGTCCCGCGCCTCTGCTTTTTCTCGCCAGCGCCCGCGCACGCCCCGCATCCTCCGCCTGTTCGAGGTAGTGTTATAGCTCCCCAGACCTCCGAGTTGGCTCATGAATTGCGCGGCGCAGCCCGGAAGGTCGCCGCCCCGGTGGCGTTCGTACCCGTCTCCCCTCACCCTCCGCGCGCCGTGGCTTTCGCGCCTCTCCCACGAGGCGCATATCACCGCCGAGGACGCGGAGCAGAGCGAGAGCAGCGCCGCGCCGCAGCGGCTTTCCCCCTCTGCGACCCACTCCCTTCCCTCGGCGCCTCTGCGGTTAAATCCGCCGCTGCATGCCCCCCCGTCGTCGCCGGTCATTTGCCCTCGTAAGACCCATGCCCAAACGCTTCCGCATCGCCATTTCTCCTTCGCGGCGGCGATGCACGACTTTGATCGCCGGGGTTCTACGACTTTGAAGATAGCCTCCCGCAGCGCTCATCAAATGAGCGACGTGGAAAACCCGCGCGCCCGCTAATCGCCATGGACACGCGCACTCCCGAGCAGCGTCGTCGCATAATGGTCGCGGTGAAGGACCGCAATACGGGACCGGAGATGGCCGTTCGGCGCCTGCTCTTTGCGGCTGGGTTTCGGTATCGCCGGCCTGTCGCCGCGCTTCCCGGTCGCCCCGACATCGTTCTGCCGAAATGGCGCGCCGTCGTCTTTGTCCACGGCTGCTCGGCGATCATCTGGCGGAGAAGCTTCGCGAGCTGCGCCTCGGACTCCACGTGGAGGTCGTCGAGCGCGTCACCGTGGATTGCGAATGGATCGAGGCGCTTTCCCGAATTTGATCCATCGCTTGCGGAACCGGCGCGCGGCAGCACGCGCGCCACGGCGCGACCCAGGCACCCGCCGGGATCCGCAGCCCGGAGGGCTGACTGGATATTAGCCGGGGGTAACACCCCCGGTATCGCATCGCATCGATGCTGCGCCCCGGCAGGGCCGCGGGAGTCTCGCGCTTCCCGCGTCCCGGCCGGAGCGCATCCGCTTGGTGCGGTGGTTCCGGGGGTGTTACCCCCGGCTAATTTCCACTGAGCCTCCGGCTCAATTCAGCCGCGGAGAACGGGCTTGTCCCCAGACCTCGCTTTCGTTAATACCGCGCGCATGGGAATGGTCTCTGCCAACGTCCCGTCCGGCCTGCTGGAGCGCTCTTTCTGCTTCCGGGCCGCGCCCCGCGCTTGTGCCTCCGCGCGCTTGGCGCTCTGCTCTGTCCATGCCAATGTCTTCGCCTGCGGTCACGCTTAAAAAACAGCTTCCGGGCTGATTCAGATCTGAACTGCCCCCCCTAACCATGCTTGCGGTGTGTGTCTTCCCCCCGGAACGCGACCGTGCTGGCCCTCACGGCCCGCACGGCGAGGCTGGCTTGCTCGGTGGCGGCGCGGTTTCATGGCCTGCTTCCGCGGATTCTGGGTCAACGGTCGCGGCCTGCCTCCATGTTCCCGATGCCGCGGGCGGCGCTGCGGCTGGGCGCCGGAAGACTTCGGCTGCGTGGGCATGGTCCATTGCTTTCTCTAGCTGTGTTCCCGCTTTTTTCGGGTCTGTTTTCGCTGCAGAGGCGCAAAAAGCGGGATCATGGTGGTAAAAAGTGGTTGTCATGAGGAAGAAAGCCGTTACAGATATTCCTTCAGCAACTCCGATGCGTCTTTCTCCCCTTCCCCATGCCTGCTCCGGCGGCGCTCCTGCCCATGGCGCGCTTTGATTCCGGGGTGGAGTACGATGCGGAGGATGTCTTTTTCGATGACGACGACGATGAGACGACGCTTCCTTCGCCGCTGCCAGCTCAACCCTTCACCCTCAACTCACTGACTCATATGGAATACTGGGAATTCACTCTCGACCGGGCGCAAAAGTCTCTGCCGGTGTGGGAAACGCATGTGCCGACGCTGAAAATCCGCGGGCTGGGGACGACGGATCTCGAAACGCTGATCAATGGCTTTCAGCCGCTGGTGCAGGCCCGGGTGGAGGCGCAGGATGTGGCCGATGAGGCGTTCCGCGCAGTGCAGTCGAGCCTGCTGAAGATGAAGCTGATGGGGACGAAGCTGCCCGTGTTCATCGAGATCCAACTGGCCGAGCATGCGGGCGTGCAGAAGGATGTGGATGATCTTTTCGCGGTGAATCCGCGCTCGGAATCGTCGATTCTGAAGCGGGCGGGGATGCTCCTGCCAGTGTGGGAGCGGGCCAATACGCTGCTCGCGGCGATGGTGCCGGCGCAACCGACGCTGACGCTGAATATCCAGGGGGTGGCGCATACGGCGGCGATGCTGGAGGCGCTGCTGGTGGGGTATGTGGGGCTGACGACGATGCTGGAGAAGAAGGAATCGCTGCTCGATGGGGCGCGGGCGGCGCTGCGGACGCACGACCGGGGCTGTGACCGGTTGAATAAGGATTGGTACCGGCTGGTGAAGACGGCGGCGGAGGCGGGTTCGCCGGTGCTGGAGGCGCTGGAGGGCATCCCGACGGAGCCGAGTACGCCGGCGCCGGAGGTGATCGAGATTCAGTCGGTGGCGCAGGGCGGGGAGGACGGTCTGCAGGTGCTGGTGGTGTATGTGCCGGGCGGCGGGGCGCATGCGACGCTGAAGGAGGTGCAATTTACGCTGCCGGGCGATGCGGAGCCGTTCACGCGCAAGGTGCCGCTGCTGGCGGCGGGCAATGCGCTGGGGCCGTTCCCGGTGGGGACGCTGGTGACGCTGCGGACGGCGGTGGGTAATAGTGTGGGGACGCGGACGACGGCGCCGCGGACGCTGACGCTGGAGGAGCCGATCGAGTAACGCGGGCGGGAGGAGCGGGAAGTCTCGGCGCGGGAGCGGAAAATATGGGCGCGGACGCAAGGTGTCTCTTCCCACGGGGCGCGGTTTATGCGATAAGCGCCGCGCTTTGCCCCTCGAAGATCTACCAAATATCGAACACGCCACGCTGGAAGACCTCCCGCAGCTGACCGATTTGCTCTTCGAACTCTTCAGCCAGGAGGCGGATTTTATCCCCAATCGCGCCAAACAAATGCGCGGGTTGCGGCTGATCCTCGAGCAGCCAAACCGTGGGCGGATTTTCGTGCTGCGGGAAAATGGGAAGATCCTCGGGATGATCAATCTCCTCTTCACGATCAGCACCGCGGAGGGCAGTTTTGTGATCATGCTGGAGGACGTGATCGTGGATCGCGCCCACCGCGGCAAAGGTTTCGGCGACAAGCTGCTCCAGCACGCGATCGAGTATGCGCGGAAGAAGGATTTCGCGCGCATCACGCTGCTCACGGACCGGATGAATGCGGACGGCCAGCGGTTCTTTGCGGCGCACGGTTTTGCGGAATCGAAGATGATCCCGATGCGACTGATCTTGAACACGGCGCCCGGTGCCTGAGCAAATGGAACGGGAATACGTCGATCTCGGATTTGCGCGGGTGGATACGGACCGGGCGCAGCGCTGCGGTTTTCCGGAGGTGATTTTCGGCGCGGGCAAGACCCCCGATGAGGTGGCGGCGATCGCGCGCGTGATTTTGGAAAAGGATGGAGTGCTGCTGGTCAGTCGGGCGTCGGAGGCACAGCACCTGTCTCTCTCCGCGGCCTATCCGACCGCGCAGTGGCACGCGCGCGCGCGCTGCCTCACGGTGGAGCTGCGGCCGTGGCCGCGGCTGGAGGGGACGATCGGGGTGATTTGCGCGGGCACTTCGGACCAGCCGGTGGCGGAGGAAGCGGCGGTGACGTTGGGAATTTTCGGCAATCGGGTGGAGCGGATCAACGATGTGGGGGTGGCCGGATTGCATCGGCTGCTCGCGGTGCGCGACCGGTTGGAGGCGTGCAACGCGCTGATCGTCGTCGCCGGAATGGAGGGAGCGCTGCCGAGCGCGGTGGCGGGGCTCGTGAGCAAGCCGGTGATCGCTGTGCCGACGAGCGTCGGTTACGGCGCGAGCTTCGGCGGGCTCGCCGCGCTGCTCGGGATGCTGAACTCCTGCGGCAGCGGCGTGACGGTGGTCAATATCGACAACGGCTTCGGCGCCGCCTACGCCGCGGCGCAGATTAACCGCCAAATCAACGCGCG
>JBBQIZ010000140.1:0-12057 GCA_038325425.1 Chthoniobacterales bacterium | reverse complement strand
CGCCGCTTCGCGGGTCCGCGGCGGCGCATCCTGGAAGACGATGATCGGCGCCACGCTGACGCCGTTTTCGACCAAAGCCAGGTCGGCGAGACACGGCTGAAGAGGCAGCAGCGAGACGCCAAAAGCGCCGAGGAGGAGATGGAGGGTTTTCATGATTGGGGAAAATGTGGGCCGCTATTCTCGCGGAGACGCGCCGGGCGAACGGTGCGGGTTTTCGTACCAGACGACGCCGAGTTGATCGCGCTCTTCGCAAGTCATCACATCGAGATCACCGTCGCCATCGAGATCGAGCACCTTCATGAGATCGAATTTCACGCCTTCCGGACCGCCGAGCGCATGCAGCTTCCACGAGCCCGCGGGCCGTTGCTCCAGCCAGACGATGCCTTCGCGCGCGCCGCGGGCATCCTCGCAGGTGAGGAAAAGATCCATCAGACCGTCGCCGTTGACATCGGCCGCGTTGACCGCCTTCGCCGTGCCGAGTCGGTCCGCATCCAGCCGGATGACCTGCTCCAGCCAGCGTCCACCGGGCTTTTGCAGGCACAGCACGACGTCCCGCGGCTTTACCGCCACGGCCACATCGAGCAGGCCGTCGCCATTGATGTCCCCAAGCTTCACGCCGTCCGCACCCTTGGAAGTATCGTCGATCGTATGCCGCCGCCAGACCGGGCCAGGTTCCGGTTCGAGCGCGGGAACCGCCTCGCCGATCGCCGCGCCCGCACCGCAGATGAGCGCCAGCAGCCCGCCCGAGAGCCGCCGGATCATGGGCGGATTTTCCTTTTGTTTTTCGATTTTGCGACCAGCGGGAAGTCCGGCAAATCCGTCCGGGCCTGCTGCAAAAGCGCTTCGAGTTCCGCGACTTTTCCGGGCTGCTGAGCCGGACGTTGCGAAGCGCCGATGGGCACGAGAACGGTGGCGAAGAGAAATGCGGATTTCATGGGCCCTGGGGGTGAGGGAGCGTGCGGTGAAACGGAGCACCGGCCCGCAAGTTGCAACACCACGCACATTTCCAGGAAAGAAAATCCGCACTCCGGCTCGTCGCCGATGTTTCGCGCTGCGCTCAGGCCAGCAACTTCTCGATCACATGGCCATGCACGTCGGTCAACCGACGGTCGATCCCGTTGTGGCGAATGGTCAGCTTTTCGTGATCGATCCCGAGCAGCCTCAGGATCGTGGCGTGAACATCGTAAACCTCCGTCGGACTCTTGCGATCGAGCGGCTTGTAGCCCCACTCGTCGCTTTCCCCCGCGACGATGCCGCCCTTCACCCCACCGCCGCAGAGCCAGTTGGTGAAGACATACGGATTGTGGTCGCGCCCCTGCCCCGCTTGCGAAGACGGCATCCGCCCAAACTCCGTGGTCAAGAGCACAATGGTGTCGTCGAGCAGACCGCGCTGTTTCAGATCCTGAATGAGTGCCGCCGTGCCGTGCGCCATGCCGCTGGCCAGCGGGCCGTGATCGCGCTTCACGTCCTCGTGCGAATCCCAGTTCCGCCGCGGGAAACCGTTATCATTTCCGCTCCAGATTTGCACAAAACGCACCCCGCGTTCGAGCAGTCGTCGCGCGGCCAGACATTTCCGGCCAAAGTAATCCTTCTCTTCCTCGGCATTGATTTCCTTCGGCCACTGCTTGCGTGAATCGTTGATCCCATACAGCGCGCGCACGTGCTCCGGTTCCTTGGAAATATCGAGCGCCTCGGGTGCGGCGAGCTGCATCTTCGCCGCGAGTTCGTAGCTGCGGATGCGGGCTTCGAGCCGGCCATCGCTCTCGCGACCGGCGGCATGTTCGCGGTTGATCTGGGCGAGGATCTCCAACCCCGCGGCATCGCTCTCGCGCGTGATGTAATCGTTCTTCGCGGCGAAAAGATCGGCGATCGGCGTCTCGGCTCCGGGATAAATAACCGTGCCCTGGTGCTGTGACGGCAGGAACGCGGTGTCCCAATTCTTTGGCCCGTTCGACGCGAAGCCCCGATGATCCGGCAGCACGACGAAAGTCGGCAAATTGTCATTCAGACTGCCCAGCCCGTAGCTCACCCAGCAACCCGCACCGGGAAAGCCGGGCGTCTGAAATCCGGTCGCCTGGAGCAGCGTCGCCGCGCTGTGCACGCCGGACTTGCCGACCATGTTGTGAATGAACGCGATGTCATCGACGCACGCCCCGAGCGGCGCGACGACATCGCTCAGCATTTTGCCGCTCTGCCCGTACGGCTTGAAATCCCAGATTGGCTGCAACCAAGGCCCCAGGCCGTTTTGGAAGGCTTCGACCTTTTCGCCAAAGTCCGACGGCTGGCCGTGCCGTTTGATCAGTTCCGGTTTGAAATCGAAGAGATCGATATGGCTCGCCGCGCCCGCCATGAAGAGCTGCACGACGCGCTTCGCCTTCGGCGGATAATGCAGCACGCCGCCGAGCGCGCCAGGCGCCGTCGCCGCGGCGAGCGCGCTGTCGCGTCCGAGCATGTTGGCCAGCGCGATGCCGCCCAGCCCACCACCGGAACGCCAGAGAAACTCGCGCCGCGAGACAGGCCGTGATGGTGCGGCGCGGTGGAAGGGAGAGTGATTCATAAATCAGTCCACGAAGACGAATTCGTTGAGGTTGAAGATCAGGCGGCAGGCATTCGCCAAACCGTGCTGCGCCGCGTAGTCGGTGAGTGCGCGCTGTTCTTCCAAACGCGGCGCGCGATTGGTCGCGAGTTGAAAGGCGCTCGCGATTTGCGCCTCAAGGTCCGGCGCATCTGCTTCCACGCGTGCCGCGAAGTGCTTCGCCATCGCAACCATGAGCTGATTGTTCAGCAGCGCCAGCGCCTGGAGCGCGCTGATGCTTTCGTTGCGCTTCTCCACGCTCATCGACGGATCGGCACAATCGAGCGTGGTGAGGAACGGCTGCGGCTGCGAACGCACGATGAACCGATAGACGGAGCGCCGGTGCGACTTCGGGTCTTCGGGATCGTGCAGAGTGTATTTGTAATGCGGCGAATGCGCGGGCTGCTCGATGACGAAATCCTGAAAGCTCGGCCCTCCCATCGTCAGGTCGAGTTTCCCCGCGACCGCGAGCACGCTGTCGCGCACCGCCTCGGCTTCAAGCCGCCGACGGTTCATGCGCCAAAGGAAGCGATTGTCGGAATCGATCGGCTGAGCCGCGGCCAGCGCCTCCGCGGATGGCTGCGAACTTTGCCGGTACGTCGCGCTCGTCACGATCAGCCGATGCAGTTTCTTGAAAGACTGCCCGCCATCGCGGAACTCCACGGCGAGCCAGTCGAGCAGTTCGGGATGCGTCGGCTCCTGGCCCATGCGACCGAAGTCGTTCGGCGAATCGACCAGCCCGCGCCCGAAGTGATACTGCCAGACGCGATTGACGATCGAACGCCAGGTCAGCGGATTACGCGCGTCGGTCAGCCACCGGGCCAGCGCCGCACGGCGCTCGCCTTCCGGGGCATCCGGTGCCACGTCAAACTGCGGCGGCTGACCCGCGACGATCGGCACGGTGCCCGGCGCGATTTCCTGCCGCGGACTATTCACCTCCCCACGATGCAGCACTTGGATGACCCGCGGTTTACCGCCATTCGCGCCCGTGCCAAGAAAGGCCCCACTGCCGTGGTGAATCGTGCCCGCATAGACGACACGCGGTTTGGGCAGTTTGGCGATCTCGACCGTCACGGCGGCGAGGTCGCGGCCCGCTTGGGCAAAAGATTCGCGCGTCTCGCCGCTCATCGCTGCGTCGATCAGCGCCTCGCGCTTTTTTGTGAGCTGCTCCAGGTCTTCCGGCCCGCCCGCGAGATTCGCTCCAGGGTAATAGCCATCGACCAGATTCGTCTTCCGCCAGCGCGGCGGAGCCTCGATCGAATCCAGCGCGGTCACCGCCGCGGTCGGCGCGAGGTTCTTGTCCGTCACGTCGAAGACCTCCAGCTCAGCCAGCGCAAAAATGTAGTCGTCCTTGCGCGGAGCAAGTTTGGTCGCAGTCACCCGGACGTAACGCGCGGCCGCACCGTTCGCCGGAAACACCGCCGCGCGCAGCCGCGGATTTTCCACGTCCGCCGCCGTCTGATCGCCAATCACCGTCACGCCTTGGGCAAACTCCGCATCGTCCGAGATCTCGACCTTGAACCGCACCGGAAAACCGAACCCCTCGCCGATCTTGTTGTAATCATCCTTGCACGGGCGCAGCGCCACCTTGCGCAACGCGACGGATTTCCCCAGATCGACCTGCACCCACTTCACGACGTCCTGCATTTTGGAAATCTGGCTGTGAAAACCGTAGGCATCAGCCTTCGACGATTGCCCCGGCTGCGGCTTCTTCAGCGCCGCGATTTGTTGGTCCACTTCCACCAGCGGCACGCCCGCCGCCGTGATCGCCGTTTTTTGCCACTGCTCGCGCTGCGCTGTGAGTTGCCGCTGCCGCGTTTCCAGCGCCACCCGCTGACGCCCAATCTCCGGATCGAGATCGTATTTTTTGTCCGTGCGATCCAGCGCCGCGAAGACCGCCTGCAGACTGTAATAATGCTCCTGCGTGATGAACTTCTCGACCTTGTGATTGTGGCAGCGCGCACACTGTACGGTCAGGCTGGTGAAGCTGTTCATCGTGTTCGCCACCATGTCGTCGCGGTCGAGATTGCGCGCGATCTTGCCGTCCGTCTTCGACTCGGGGACTTCCATGTGGCCGATGAGATCCCACGGCCCGGCGGAGATGAAACCGAGCGCTTCGATGCCATCCTGCGTGTTTGGAAAAAGCACGTCTCCCGCGATCTGTTCCTGCACGAAACGGGCGTACGGTTTGTCCTCATTAAACGCGCGAATGACGTAATCGCGATACGGCCAGGCGTTGTTGCGTTGCTTGTCCTTGTCGTAACCGTGCGTCTCACCGTAGCGCACAACATCCAGCCAATGCCGCGCCCAGCGTTCACCGTAGCGCGGCGAAGCGAGCAACCGATCGACGAGCTTTTCGTAAGCCTGCGGATTTGGATCGCCGGAAAAAGCATCGACCTCATCCGGCGACGGCGGCAGGCCGGTGAGATCATAGCTGACGCGCCGGATCAAGGTGCGGCGGTCCGCTTCGGCTGACGGGGCGAGTTTCTGCCCGGCAAGTTTCGCGCGGATGAACGCATCCAGCGGATGATCGACCCCGGCGACCTTTGGCACTGCCGGCCGCTGCAACGGTTTGAACGACCACCAATTCAGCGGATCGGCCTGGGCCATTTCGCCGGGCCAGACGGCGCCCTGATCGATCCACGCACGCAACAACCCGATCTGCTCCGGCGTGAGTGGATCGCCTTTTTCCGGCATCATCATGTCGGGCTCCAAGCCGGCTACAAAATGAATCAGCGGACTCTCCGCGCTTTTTCCGGGGATGATGTTTGGCGCAAAATTATCGCCACCGGTCAGCGCGTCGGCTTTCACATCCACCCGCCAGCCACCCTTCTGTTTCTCCGGTCCGTGGCACTTCAGGCAATGCGCTTCGAAGATCGGCGCAATGTCCTTCGCAAATTCCACGACGCGCATTGCGGCCGGCGGGAGCTTCGAGATATCCACGTTCGACGCAGCTTCCGTCGTCCCTGCCGAGACCGAAAGCACGGCGACGACGAGGCAGAAGTTCGGGCGGGGAAACCAAGGCGACATGAGTGCAGACTAGCGGCCGGTCTGGCAGCGGCAACTCACGCAAACGCGGGCGCGCCGCAGCCACCACCGCTCAATTCAAACCCGCGGGTCATTCGACTCCGCTACGCCCGCCTTTCCGCCTCCGCTTCGCTCAGGATGACTCGCGGAAGGACTGGTTCAATGGCAGGGAATGACTCGTCGATCGCATTTTTGGACGAGCTTTCACACCAGCTTTTCTTTCAGCGCCTTGGCCACGGCACCGGTGCGGGTGTTGACCTCCAGCTTTTGGTAAATATTGCGCAGGTGCGAATCGACGGTGTGAAAACTCAGGTCGAGGACCGCGGCGATTTCCTTTTTCGTTTTGCCCTGGACGGTGCCCTCCAGAATCTCCCGCTCCCGCGCGGTCAGGCCATAGTCGCCCTTGGGCGGGGCGAGACGCGCAAACATATCGAGCACGCGCCGCGCGATCCGGCCGTTCATTGGAGCACCGCCGGAGAGCGCTTCGTGGATGGCGCGGGTGATTTCTTCGACCGGCGAAGTCTTCAACAAATAGCCCGCGGCCCCGGCGCAGATCGCGCGGAAGATCTTCTCCTCATCCTCGAAGACCGTGAGCACGATGACCGCCATTTCGGGCGCGTGCTCGCGCAGACGCGGAATCGCCTCCAGCCCGCTCATGCCCGGCAGCCCGACATCGAGCAGGATCACGCGCGGAGGCGGTGGCGTGCGCAGCGCCGCGAGCGCATCCTCCCCGCAGCCAAACTGCCCGGTGCAGTGGAAACCCTCGGTCTGCTCGATGGCGCGACCCATCGCGCGCCGGAAAGTCGCGTTGTCTTCGATCAGCCAGACGGTGATGGGTGCGGTGGACATGTCGGCTTCAGACATTGTCCGCGCGGCGGCCCGTCGTCACTTTCACATTCAAGACCAGTCGCGTCCCCGCGCCCGGCTGGGACTCGATCGCGAGTCGGCCACCGAGCGCCTCGGCGCGCAGTTGCATGCTTTGCAGACCGTGACCGCTGTTACTCCCGTTGCGCGCAAAACCCACCCCATCATCGGCAATCTCCAGCCGCCACTCGCCATCGCGCTCCGCCAGACAAATCTCGACGCGCCGCGCCGCCGCGTGCCGGCGCACATTGTGCAGCGCTTCCTTGAAGATGAGGAAGAGCTCCCGCTTGAACTCCAGCGGGAGCGGTCGCGCCAGCGGCGGCGCGTCAAACGTCCACTCCAGGCCGGCGAGCATCGTCGCGGCCGTCTCGCGCAGCTTGACCGCAAAATCTTCGGTCGTGCTCGCGGTCGGCTTGATGAACCAGACGATGTCGCGCATCGACTCCGCGGTTTCCCGCGCGACCCGATTGATCTCCGCGAGGTCCGCCTGTGCCTCCCCCGGCTGGCGGAGCGCCATTTGGCTGAGCAGGGCGATGCTGCCGAGATTGCTGCCGATCTCGTCGTGCAAATCGCCCGCGATCCGCTGCCGCAGACGCTCCAGCTCACGCCGCCGCGCCCGCGCGCGACGCCAGATCCACAGCGCGCCTAGCCCGGCGAGCGCCAGCACCGCGACGCCTCCCCAGCGCATCGCCGCCCGCACAATCCCGGCTGCCAGTCGCTCCTTTTGCGCAGCCAGATCCACGAGCTGTCCCTCCACTTCGCGGCGGCGGGAAAGCCCGCGCAGCCACTCCGCCAGCGGCACGATGCGGCCCTGGCTGTTGAACCCATCGACCAGAAACGGCTGCGCCCAACTCGCGACTTCGATGCCGTCGAGCGCGGCCACCTCGGCATCGCGCGCGACGTTTGCCTCACCCGACCACACCTCCATTTCCGCCAGCGCAAAAATGTAGTCGTTCGTCCGCGCCCAGAGCTGCGTCGCGGTCACCCGCACGAAGCGCGCGTTCACACCCGCAGATGGGATGAACAGCGGATTCTCTGCCGGATTTTCAAAGTCGCTCGCCGTGTGAGCCAGCAGCAGACGCGGGCTGGCAAAGGTCGCGTCGTCTGCCAGCTCCACGCGAAACCGCACCGGGAAACCAAACCCGCGGCGCGCCGGGAAATCCTTCGGGCGCGCCGGGAACAGGCGCACTTCATCGATCGGAAATTCGCGACCGAGATCAACCTGCACCCATTTCACAATGTCGGCGGCTTTCTCCGTTCGGGCATGCCAGCCGTTTCCCGGCGTCGGCATCACGGTCACGGGTGCGCCGAGCACCGTCTGACCATCGGCCGCATTGCCCGGCTGCCACGCCGGCGGATTGTCGTAGGCATCGCTCACCGCGGCCGGCGCACCGCCCGCGAGGTTGCGTTCCCCACGCAATACGAACATCTCGCCCAGGGCGAGCAACGCCTGATCCCCGCGAAACCACAGGCGCGTCGCGGTGAGCCGGACGAAACGTCCGCGCGCGCCCGGAGTCGGCAGGAAAACCGGCGTGATTCCCGGATTGGCAAAGTCCGTGTCATCGAGCGCCGCGAGCAGGCGCGGGGCGGAGAAGGTCGCGTCATCCGAAACCTCCACGCGAAACCGCACCGGAAAGCCGAACCCGGGACCGGGGTGCGAACCGTAGGCGACATCGACCGGCGCGAGCACCACGGCATCAAACTCCTGCACGCCCCCGAGATCCACCTGCAGCCATTTCGTGGCGCTGGCATTGGGCGAAAATCGGCTGTGCCAGCCGAGCCGTTCACTTTGCTGCGAGACCGGCACCGTCGGCAATGCCTCCCGCTCTCTGCGCAGCGTCTGCTCACGCTCGCCGAGTTGGCGATAGTCCGCGCTCAGCGCCCGGGCCAGCGCGGCGAACCACGGCTCTTCTGCCGCCGCCCGCACCTCCGCAGCGCTGGCGATCAGCCCGGCGAGGCAGACGACGCGCAAACGCCTAGGCCAGCAATTGCGAGATGAGTTCACCATGCACGTCGGTGAGCCGGCGCTGGATGCCGTTGTGGTAAATGCTGAGCCGTTCGTGATCGAGCCCGAGCAGATGCAACGCCGTCGCGTGCAGATCGTAGCAATATGTCGGGTGATCTTCGGCCTTGAATCCGAGTTCATCCGTCGCGCCGAAAGCAACACCACCTTTGATCCCGCCGCCGGCCAGCCACGCGGTGAACGCACCGGGATTGTGATCGCGCCCCGACTTGCCTTGCGCCGCCGGTTGCCGGCCAAACTCCGTCGTGCAAATGACCAGCGTCGAGTCGAGCAGTCCGCGCTGCTTCAAGTCGCGGAGCAGCGCCGCCGCGCCGTGATCGAGCACCGGTCCCCAGTAACCGTGATCGCGCACCACGTCCTCGTGCGAGTCCCAATTTGGCCGGATCTTTTTCGCCGTGGTGTTCTCCGCCCCGCAATAAAGCTGCACGAACCGCACGCCGCGCTCGACCATCCGGCGCGCCAGCAGGCACTGGCGACCAAAGGGTCCGAGGTCTTCGTGCTCCAGCCGGTAAAGACCGCGCGTTGCTTCCGTTTCGCCGCTCAAGTCGGTGACTTCGGGCGCACTGAGCTGCAGCCGCGCCGCGAGTTCGTAGGCCGCGATGCGGGCTTCGAGCTCGGTATTGCCCGCGCGCCCGGCGGCGTGCTGGGTGTTCAATTCGCGGAGGAATTCGCGGCTCGCGGCGTCACCCGACGCCAGCTTTTCGGCAAAGGATTTAGGTGGAAACAAATCGGCGATGGGATCGGAGCCGGCGTCGGTATTCAGCGTCGTGCCCTGATGCACGGCAGGCAGAAATCCTGCCCCCCAATTGATCACGCCGCCGGGCGGCAAGCCACGCGGGTCGGGCAGCACCACGAACGCCGGGAGATCTTCGCTCTCGCTGCCGAGGCCATACGTCACCCACGCGCCCATCGACGGGAATCCCGGCAGGATGAAGCCGGAATTGGCCATGAACATCGCCGGGCCGTGCAGCGCGCTTTTGCTGCGCATCGAGTGGATGAACGCCATGTCGTCCACGCAGGTGGCGAGCTGGGGAAAGAGGTCGCTCATCCAGCGCCCGCATTGCCCGTGCTGACGGAACGGCCAGTAGCTGCCCTGGCACATGCCCGGTTTCGACGCGAAAAACTGCAGCTTGCCGTCGGCGTCAAACGGCTGGCCATTGCGTTTCGCGAGCTCCGGTTTGTAGTCCCACGAATCGAGATGACTGAGTCCGCCGGGGCAGAAGATCTGAATCACCGCCTTCGCTTTCGCGGCATGGTGCGGCGCTTTTGGGCCAAGCGGATTGGCTGGTGCGGCGGCATGCGCTTCCGCAAGCAGCGACGTCAGCGCGACACCGCCGAGACCGCCGCCCAGTTGCCAGAGAAAATCCCGACGGCCGACGGAGCGTTGCTGAAGATGGCAGGGATAGGGCGAGTGCATGGCTCAATCGAGGGCGACAAATTCGTTGGCATTCAGCAACGAGCGGCAGAGCGCGAGCAGGCCGTGCGACTGGACGAGCCTAGCCGCGCTCTCCACCTCGCGCCCGCCCGGGGAACGCACGAAAGCCAGCTCAAAGGCGCGTCGCACTTGCGCGACGGCGTCAGCTCCGGCGTCCCGCTCCACGCGCCCGGCGAAATGCTCCGCCTGCTGGAGCATGAACTCGTTGTTGAGCAACGCGAGCGCCTGCAGCGCGGTTGTGGTCGTCGCGCGGGCTGGGGTGAGGTTTGCCGGGTTGGGACAATCGAGCGTGGTCAGGAATTGCTGCGGCGTCGTGCGGACGATGAAGCGGTAAATACTGCGCCGCCAGAGCTCCGGCGTGTCCGCGGTCTTGTAGCGATAGATCGGCGCGTAAGCCTCGGTGTAATGGAAGTCGCGATAACCGGGGCCGCCCATCTGCGAATTGAGTTTTCCGCTCACGACGAGCACCGCGTCGCGCACGGATTCCGCGTCAAGCCGCCGCGGGTTCATCCGCCAGAGCAGCCGGTTTTGCGCATCGACCTGCGCGGCCTTTTCATCGAAGCGCGAGGATTGCCGATAGGCCGCGCTGGTCACGATCAGCCGGTGCATGGCCTTGAGCGACCAGCTACGCGCGAGAAATTCCTCCGCGAGCCAGTCGAGCAATTCGGGGTGCGAAGGCTTCTCGCCACCGCCACCGAAATCGCTCGGCGTGGCGACGAGCCCCTGCCCGAAGTGATAGTGCCAGAGCCGGTTCACGAGCACGCGGCGCGTCAGCGGATTGCGCGGATCGGTGATCCAGCGGGCCAGCGCCACGCGGCGTTCGCCTCCCGACAATTCATTGGTTCCGAACTCTGCGGGGAGCGCACCCACCCAACTCAGCGTGCCCGGCGTGACCTCCGCGCCCGGCGATTCCGGACTACCGCGCTTCATCACCCGCACCACCGGCGGCGGCTCCGTTTGGATCGCATAAACTTTCGCCGGCGGCGGTTCGCTTTTGATCCGCCGCTCGTTTTCTGTCCGCGCCACTTTCAGCCGGGTCAATTCCGTGCGTGCGGTTTCCGCGAGTTGCGCGGGTTGCTCCGGCACCAGCTTAGGATCGCCGAAAAAAATCTGGTCGTTCCCGATGCCGTTGCCCCCATCGGTGCTCATCAACGTGAGGAAACGCGCCGCCGCTGGCAGCGGCACATCCACGGGAACGCCCGCATCGCCGTGACCGAGTCCGAGGCGGCGCTCGCGCAGTTCGCCATCCACGTAGATGTGAAAGTCCGCGCGCCCCGCACTGCCGCTGCCGCCATAACCGGCCATCGCCCGGAAGCGCCAGTCCGTCGTGTCGCCAGCCTCCTTGCGCAGTTCACTAAGATCGAAAGTGATCGCGGCGTTCGCGTGCAGCGCGAGGAGGGTGTGGCCCTTCGCCGCGAAGTCGATGCCGCCGAGCTTGGTCGAAGCTTGTGAGTTCACCGGTCCGTGGCGGATCGCGTCCCATGCTTTCGCCGAAGTCACCGGCACATCTTTCGCGAACAAGCCGGTCGAACTGATCGGCACCGGCGTGCGCCCATCCGCTCCACCATGTGGAATGACCACGCCATCGATGAACGGCGACGGCCCGCGCACGAATTGGTTCACCGCTGCGTCGTCGAGATACCCGAGTTTCTTGTCCTGCGGCTGCCCGGTCCGCGGATCAATCCCCCACCCGATCTTCCCGGTGCCCCGCCCGTTTCCGCCGCCGACGATATCCGCGAGGTCGAAGGCCTCGCCGGTCAACCGCCCGATCGCCACATCAAGCTCCGTCCGCGCGCGCTGCCACCCCGCAAGCTTCGCGGCGTGGGCTTGCGCCTCCACCTTGCTGACCTCGCGATCGGCGCGCTTCACCCCGGCGAAAACCGCCGTGAGCGCGTAATATTCGCGGGTCGGAATCGGATCGAGTTTGTGATCGTGACAGCGTGCGCAATTCACCGTCATCGCCACACTCGCCGTCATTACTTGCGTCACCATGTCATCGAGATCATCCGCCCGCGCGGCGCGGCGCAGCATGTCGCTCGCTGTCTCCACTTGGCCGACAAAATCCCACGGCCCCGCCGCGAGGAAACCTGTCGCAATCACCGCCTCCCGCCGATCTGGGGCGAGCACATCGCC
>JBBQIZ010000139.1:0-12084 GCA_038325425.1 Chthoniobacterales bacterium | reverse complement strand
CGCGCACTTTCTCCGCGGCCGGACCGTAGGTGCCGTCCATGTTACGCGGCATGCCGAGGACGATCTGGCCGACTTTGTCGCGCGTGACGATGGCGGCGATGCGCGCCACGGGATCGGCGATTTCGCGGAGATAAATCGTCTCGAGCGGATGCGCGAGCATGCCGAGTTCATCCGAGATCGCGAGGCCGATGCGCGCTTCGCCGTGGTCTATACCGAGCGCGCGGTTCATTGCAGCTCCGGCGGCACGAGGGCCACGAGTTGTTTGATCTTCTCGGCTTCGTGCCGGTTGCAAATGAGCAGGGCGTCGGGGGTCTCGACGACGATCAGATCGCTCACGCCGAGCAGCGCGATGGTGCGCGCGGACTTGCTGAAAATGATGTTGTTGCCGGCATCGATCGTCTTCGTCGCGCAGTTGGAGTGGTTGCCGACGTTGTCGCACGCGAGGTATTTGGCGACGGCTGTCCAGCCGCCGACATCATCCCAATCGAAGGCCGACTCGACGACGAGGACGCGCCCGGCTTTTTCCATGATCGCGTAATCGAAGGAGATCTTCGGAAGCTTGGGAAAAGTGTCGCGGAGGAGGGCGTTGAGGTCTTCGCCGCCGTGCAGCCGCGCGATGAATTCGCCGAGTTCGGGCGCGTAGCGATTGAAGGCGCCGACGATGGTGTGGATCGTCCAGATGAACATGCCGGCATTCCACCGGAAGTTTCCTTGCGCGAGAAAAGTCTCGGCCAGTTCGGTGTTGGGTTTCTCGCGGAAGCGCACCACTTCAAAAACGGGCGGATCGCTCGGACCGCTGGCCAGAGTGTAGGGCGCGCCCTGCTCGATGTAACCGAAGCCGGGACAGGCCCAGGTTGGTTTGATACCGATGGTCACGATCTCGCTCGTCTCTTCCGCCGCCGCGGCGGCCACGCGCAAGGTGCGCTGAAAGCTGGCGGTGTCCTGGATGACGTGATCCGCGGGCAGGACGACCATCGTGGCATCGGGCGCCCGCCGCGCGACCCAGCCGGCGCCGAGTGCGATGGCCGCGGCGGTGTCGCGTTTCGCCGGTTCGGCGATGATGTTTTCCGGCGGCAGACTCGTGCAGAGCGCACGCACGCCGCTCTCCTGGTCGGTGTTCGTGAGAATGAGGATCTGCTCGGCGGGGACGAGGCCTTCGAGCCGGCGGAGGGTCGCTTCGAGGAGCGTTTCGTCCGCGAAAAGGGAGAGGAGTTGTTTGGGTTTGGCTTTGCGGCTGAGCGGCCAGAAGCGCTCGCCGCTGCCGCCCGCGAGGATGAGGACGTAGAGAGGATGGGACATGTCGGTTTTCAAGTTTCCTTTTGGCATGCTGGCTGCATATTGCGAGCACCATGTCGAAGTCGTCTGATCCCCTGCAAACCAGTCTCCTCGCGATCACCCAGACCGCCGTCGGTTGCGGCATCGGGCTCCTCATCGCGGGCAAACTCGGGCGGCCCGCGCAAAAGACGACGGCCACGACGATGATCTCGGTCGGCGCGCTGCTGGCCTTGCCGGTCGTGGTCATGGCGATCATTCGCACGGTGAACCGCCCAGAATCCGCCCGGGGCATGCGTCGCCGCTTGGATTCGATTCGCCGGGACTCGGGCTTCCCGGACGAAGCCGAAATTTTGTAACCATCCGCCGGCGAGGGCACGGGCGATGCTAAATAAATTAATATGAAGCGCCCCCAGTTCCACCGCCCCAAGATCGACCTCCACTCGGTCGCCCTCCAAACCACTCTCGAGCTGGCGGCTGGCGGCATTTTTTGCGCGGCGTTGCTGCGCTGGATGGAGCTCTAGTTCCGACCTGCTCGCTTTACGAAAGGGCGGGTGCTGGCACCGCGGTTTTCGCCTTTCGTTCGCCCACGAGCACGCCGCCCCAGATGCGGAGTCGCTCGAAGCCGAGCAGCGCCAAGCCGACCACCGCGAGCGCCAGCAAGGTGCCGAGGAAACCGAGCGCGTTCCATTCCGCGTAGCAGGTCCAGACAAATTGCCCGACGCAGAGGACGGCCACGGAAAGGAGCGTCGGCTTGCGGCCGATCAGGTCCACCATGAACGCGCCCAGCGGCGCCCCGAGCGCGACGATCGGGGCCGCCGCGAGCCAATTTTCGAAGGCGCCGGGCTGCAGCCCGGTGGTGAGGTTCTTCACGACGATGCCGAGGACCGATGTGAAAGCCATGATGACGACCGACGTCGGGATGGCGATTTTCAAGTCCGCGCGGCAGAGCAGCACGAGCGCAGCGTAGAGCACCATGTCGATCCCCACGCCGGTCACCGCCGCGACCGTCGCGCCGGAGAGCGCGCCGAGCGTCAGGCCCACCCGGAAATCCCAGCGTTCGTCGAATTCCGTCATGCCGCTTTGCCTCGCGATTTCGCCGAGGCGATAAAGGTGCAGCACGCCGAAGCTGCACCAGATCACGGCGAAGACGATCTTGATCCACAGCTCGGGAATGAACGGCGCGATCCAGAAAATGCCGAGCGGCGTCCCAACCAGGGAACCAGCCATCGCGCCTTTCAGCATCGACCAGGCGAGTGGTTGCCGCCGGGCGAGGATGAAAATACTCGCGCTGGTCATGCCGATCGACTGCACCGCGAAGCTGAAATCTCGGCCGAGGCTTGCCGGCAGGCTGAAGAGCAGGACGAGAATGGGGAAACCTACGGTGCCGCCGCCCATCGGCGTCGAACCGGCCACGTAGCTGCCCAGCGCCATGGCCAGCGCGATCGGCCAGTGCGATGTGACGGTGTCCCAGCGATCGTGCCCGAAGACCAGCCACGCCCAGACGCTATAAAAGGCGGCGAGCCAAAGGAACCAAACCCAGAGATATTGTTTGCGAAGCGGACGGATGGACATGGCGGACAGACGCTCTCATACGCGAAGTGCCGCTTGTCGTGGAAATAGAACTTCGCTATCAGCGTTATGCCGCTTCGTTATCAGCGCCCCTTCATGGATCTCCGCCATCTTCGTTATTTCCAGGCCGTCGCCGAGGAGCTGAGCTACTCGCGCGCGGCGGAGCGTCTCCGCATCGCCCAGCCGGCGCTCAGCCGCGCGGTGCAGGAGATCGAGCAGGAACTCGGCGGCCCAGTCCTCGATCGTAATCGCCGCCGCGTGAGCCTCACCCCAGCTGGCACGGTGCTGCTCCGCGAGACGGCGATCATTTTCGAGCGCTGGGAGGAAGCGATGCGCCGGGTGAAACGCACTGCCGCGGGCGAAGAAGGCGAGCTGCGCCTCGGCTACATCGGGCCGCCGACGCAGCCTTTCCTCGGCCGGCTCCTCGCCGAATATCGGAACCGCTTCCCGCGCGTCGCCATCCATCTCGAAGAGCGCACCCCCGAGCGCGTCTGGGAAATGCTTGCCAAAGGACGGCTCTCCGCCGCCTTCACCCGCCCCGTCGCCGCGGCGCCCGCCTCCGGCTTGCGCACCCTGCTCCTCCGCAAGGAACGCTTCGGCGCCGTCGTCCCCACTTCCCATCCGCTCGCCGCCCGCAAGACCCTCCCGTGGAAAGCCCTCGCCGGCGAACCGCTCATCGTCCTCGCCCGCCGCGAGGGCGTCGGCTCGCACGACGAAATCCTCACCGCCTGTCATCGGGCCGGCTTCGCCCCGCGCCTCGCCTACACTCCCAGCCTCATCGGCACCGTGCTCAGCTACGTCGAAGCCGGTGCCGGCGTCGGCATCGTCCCGGAATCCGTCCCGACTCCTGAACTCCCCCTGCGCTTCATCCCGCTCCAGCCCGTCGTCAGCATCCCGCTTGTCCTCGTCTGGCCGGACAACGACGACACGCCCGCCGTGCAGCGTTTCCGCGAGCTCGTCATCGACTGGCAGAAGACCGGCCGCCTCTGGCAGGCGTGAGCGGCTCCGTAAAACCCGGAGGGACACGCTCCCGCGTGTCCCCTAATTGAAGCGGGAGCGCGCCGGAGCGCGTCCCTCCGGGTGTTTCGTCACCCATATTTCCATTGCGGCATCTGCGCCCCTCTGCCATGTAGGCGCGCTCTATGGATTGGATCAAAGACCTTCTTCACGCAGTTTTGAATCTCGACGAAGTCCTCCCGCAATGGGCCGCCCTCTACGGCCCCTGGATCTACGCCATCCTCTTCCTCATCGTCTTTTGCGAAACCGGCCTCGTCATCACCCCCTTCCTCCCCGGTGATTCCCTCCTCTTCGCCGCCGGCGCCGTCGCCGCCACCGCCCCCCAGCACCTCAATGTCCACTTCGTCGTCATCCTCCTCATCATCGCCGCGATCATCGGCGACGGCGTGAACTACCATATCGGCCACTGGCTCGGCGACAGGGTAAAGAACGGCAATCGCTTCATCAAAAAGGAGCACCTCGATCGCACCCACGCCTTCTACGAAAAGTACGGCGCCAAGACGATCATCATCGCCCGCTTCGTCCCCATCGTCCGCACCTTCGCCCCGTTCGTCGCCGGCGTCGGCAAGATGAGCTACGGCAAATTCCTCACCTACAACGTCGTCGGCGCCATCATCTGGGTCGTCTCCCTCACCTACGCCGGCTACGCCCTCGGCACCCTGCCTTTCGTGAAGAAGAACTTCGAGATCATTGTCCTCGCGATCATCGTCATCTCCATCCTCCCCGCCGTCTTCGAGATCCTTCGCGCCAAATTCGCCCCCGAGAGATCGCCCGTCGTCAAAGTCGCGACCGAACCCGAGGCGGGAGCGTAGAGGGAAGTGCCCAGTGCTTAGTTCAAAGTGCTCAGTCTTCAGTCTTCGCTCAGGGAACTGTATCCCCCAGAGCGCCCGCGTCGTTTGCAGTGCTGCTGCGCACTAAGCACTAAGCACTGAGCACTGAGCACTAAGAACTCTCACCGCATGTCCACCCACCTCACCCTCGGCCACAGCCCCGACCCCGACGACGCCTTCATGTTCTACGCCCTTGCTGAAGGCAAGATCGACACCGGCCCGTGGCGCTTCGAGCACATCCTGCAGGACATCCAGACCCTGAATGAGCGCGCCACCCGCGGCGAACTCCACATCTCCGCCATCTCCATCCACGCCTACGCCTCCGTCCTCGAAAAATACGCCCTCCTCCCCTGCGGCGCGAGCATGGGCGACGGCTACGGCCCCATGCTCGTCGCGCAAAATCGCGACGGTCTGAGCGATAACCCCCGCCTCGGCGAAGTCCGCGACTGGCTTAAAACCAAGCGCATCGCCATCCCCGGCAAAATGACCAGCGCCTGGCTCGCCCTCCAACTCGCCATGGTCGATGACACCAATCCGGGAGGCGCCTGCGACATCATCGTTGTCCCCTTCGATGAAATCTTCGACGCCGTCAAAAGCGGACGCGCTGACGTTGGCCTCATCATCCACGAAGGCCAGCTCACCTACGCCCACGAAAACCTCCGCCTCATCCTCGATCTCGGCGTCTGGTGGCAGATCAAAACCGGCGGTCTCCCGCTCCCCCTCGGCGGCAACGTCATCCGCAAAGACATCGCCCCCGCCGACCGCAGCGCGATCAATAAAATCCTCCACGAAAGCATCCGCTACGGCCTTGAGCACCGCAGCGCCGGCGTTGCCCACGCCATGCCCCTCGCGCGCGGACTCGACACCGCCCTCGCCGACCAATTCATCGGCATGTACGTCAACGAACTCACCCTCGACTACGGCGACCGCGGCCGCCGGGCCATCCGCGAATTCCTCGGCCAGGCCCACACCGCCGGCCTCATTCCCGAGCCCGTCGAACTCGAATTCGTCGAGTAGTCCCGTCCGCGCAACGCGCGAAAAAAGACCCGCGCACCTGCGCGGTCGGCTGCGTTCTTGGGGAGTATGAAGAAGCTGCGCAAACGGCACCGTATCCTCGTCCTCTTTTGGCTCCCATTATGGGGCTTGACCGCCACCGTCCTCACCGGTCTCGGCTGGGCGTTTGGCGTCGTGTCTTTCTGATTCGCGCCCCCCGCCGTCATCCACTTTCACCGATTGTTCTGGGGGGAACAAAGCACCCCGGCCGGCATTTCGCTGGGCGGGGTTGCATTCTGTCCGGGCGAAACCGTCTCCGCCGCCACCTCCTCCGCGGCACCCGCCGTCGCGCTCCGGAGCGCGTCGCCGAATCGCGCCTTGACCGCCCCGCCCGCGTTTGCTTAAACGCCCACCGGTTCCCCGAACCATTGTGAACGCGAGGCCCTACATGCAGAATGAAGCGTGGAAACCTACCGCACGGCAGGCGCGGCGCACCGCTGACCCCGCATCCCGCGCCCCAATCCTACGGAATCCTGCAACGACCGCCGCGCTGGTCGCAATTACTCACCCGCCTTCCGCAGTCGCCGCAGTCGCCCGGTCGCCCGGTCGCCCGCTGCAACCCCGCGCGCGCCCCTCGTAATCGCACCCGCAGTACCCTATGAAGGATTTTCTCCGATCACAGCTTGAGCGACGGGCACCCGCCGTTTTCAACGGAATCCGTGCAATTCGCAATAGACGCTATTTTCGCCGCACTTTTTCGCAACATCACTCGGATTTCCGAGAGAAGCTGTTTCCAATGGGTGCCGCAATCAACGTCCAGTTTGGTCCATTTGCAGGTCTGCGTTATTTCGACGAGACGGTCTGGGGTTCCATCACTCCCAAATGGCTCGGTTCCTATGAGGCTGAGCTTCACCCGATCATCGATCGTATTGCCGAGCGCTCCTACCACACGATTATTGATGTCGGTTGTGCCGAGGGTTACTACGCCGTCGGCTTGGCAGTGGCCATACCCGCCGCCAAGGTATTTGCATTCGATACTGATTTCATTTCGCGCGCGCAGGTCCGTCGTCTAGCAGATCTCAACAAAATAACCGACCGACTTCAGATTCATGCCTTCTGCAACCACTCGGATCTGGATGCACTTTCCCACGGTGACACGTTAGTGGTGTGCGACATCGAAGGCTTTGAGTCACAATTGTTAAATCCAGAAATTGCCTTATCTCTGCTGCACGATGATATCTTAGTCGAGGTTCACGAAACTTCGGATTCCTCCTTGGATGTTGAGCACCTTCTCCAGTCCCGCTTCGCGAAATCTCACCGCATTCAGCGGGTCACTGCAAGCAGACGTGACGAATGGATCGACCATAACTGTCAGCACCTTTCTACAGCTATTTCATATGACGCACTCCAAAAGGCTACAGAGGAGAACAGGGCCACCGGCCGCGTCTGGCTATGGATGCAAGCTAACCGAGCCGAGCTGTCTTAAATCAAGACGTTGTCCGCAGTTTTCCTTCAGGCTCACGCCAGAAATTGAGCTTCGCGCGTCTTCCTACCACGCCGCGGCGGCGCTGGGGACGCGCGGTTCGCTGGCCGCGGTGAAGGTGCCGTCGCGCCAGCCGACGGCGTTGCTCGCGCCGATGGTTTCGACGCCGTCGATTTTGTGGCCGAGTTTGGTGAGATGTTCGCGCACGGCGGGCGTGGCTTTGTTTTCGAGGCGGATCTCATCGGGCCGCCACTGGTGATGGAAGCGCGGTTGCGCAAGGGCGGCGTCGAGCGGCAGGCCGAGGTCGAGGACGCCGATGAGGTTGAGCACGGTCTGGGTGATGATAGTGGGTCCGCCGGCGGCGCCGAGGGCGAGGATGGGCTGGCCGGCGCGCAGGACGAGGGTGGGCGACATGCTGGAGAGGGGGCGTTTGCCGGGGGCGACGGCGTTCGCTTCCGCGCCGACGAGGCCGAAGGCGTTGGGCACGCCGGGCTGGGTGGAGAAGTCGTCCATCTGGTTGTTCAGGAAGATGCCGGTGCCGGGGACGATGACCTTCGAGCCGAAGCTGGTGTTGACGGTGGCGGTGCAGGCGACCCAGTTGCCCTCGGCGTCGGCGACGGAGAAGTGGGTGGTGTGTTTCATCTGGAAAATGTCGGTGAGCGTGTCCGGCGGCTCGCCGTGGCCGGAGACGGGGAGGACGGCGTCCGGCTTGATACCGGCGGCGAGGCTCTGCGCGTAGTCTTTGCGCAGTAGGCCGCGCGGGACGGCGACGAAATCGGGATCGCCGAGCCAGTGCGCACGGTCGGCGAAGGCGAGTTTCATGGCTTCGGCGAGGAGGTGGGTGCGCGCGGGGGCGTCAAGCTTTGGGAGGTCGAAGCCTTCGAGCATGTTGAGGATTTGCACGACGTGGACGCCGCCGGAGCTGGGCGGGGGAAAGCTGACGATCTCCGCGCCGCGATAGGTGCCGCGCACGGGTTCGCGGAAGACGAGGTGGTAATTGGCAAAGTCCTCGGCGGTGATGATGCCGCCATTCGCTTTCATCCAGTCCGCCACCTCCGTGGCGAATGGACCGCGGTAAAACCAGTCGGGCCCCTGCGCGGCGAGCGCGCGGTAGCTGGCGGCGAGGTCGATCTGGCGCAGGATGTCACCTTCGACGAGTGGGGTGCCGTCGTCTTGGAAGAGCAACGCGCGTGGTGCGGGGAAGGCGCGGAGATCGTCGGCGGTGCCGTGGAGGCGCGTGGCGTAGGGGCGGTCGATGGGGAAGCCGTCTTCGGCGATTTTGGCCGCAGGGAGGAGGAGTTCGGCGAATTTCTTGCGCCCGAATTTTTCGACAGCAGACACGTAAGCCGCGACGGAGCCGGGGATGCCGACGGCGAGCGCGCCGGTCTGGCTGAGCTTGGTGTCGGCCTGGCCGCCGCGCAGGAACATATCGCGCTCCGCGGCGGCGGGGGCCATCTCGCGGCCGTCGATGGCGAACACCTCGCCGTTGGCGCGCCGGATGAGCAGGAAGCAGCCGCCGCCGAGGCCGGAGTTGTGGCCATCGACGACGCCGAGGGTGACGCCGACCGCCACGGCGGCGTCGATGGCGTTGCCGCCACTTTTCAAGACATCGAGTCCCGCCTGCGTGGCCAGCGGATGCACGGAAGCGACCGCGCCTTGGGTTCCGTGCGCGACTTTTTCCGCCCACGCGGCGTCCGCCCAGACGAATAGCGCGAGTGCGAGGAAGAGGTGGCGCGCGCTCAAGGAGAGGTTCGGCCCGCGGTCCAGCGCGCGGCGTGTTCGATGGTCTTTTCGAGGCCGGGCGTCTGTTCGGGATGCGGACTGGAAATGAAGACGCGGCCTTTGCCGAAGGTGCTCTGGACCATGGCCGGGCTGTTGACCATCACGCCGACGGGCGTGTCGTTCTTCGCCAGTTCGGTGCGGAAGAAGGCGACGGGTTCGTAGGGCGGGAGATCGTCGCGGCCCGCGGGTTTGATGATTGGGCCGTTGGCGTATTTCACTTCGCGGGTTTCCGCCGGCAGGCCGACGACCTTTTCGCCCGCGGGCGTGAACTCCATCTGCACGTTGCCGACGCCGCGCCGCCACTTGTTGGAAACGGTCTGCGCATCGAGCAGGCCGAGGCCCCAGGAAAATTTCGAGCAGGCAAGATACGCACCGGCGCAGATGCCGACGTAACCGCCGCCTGCGCGCACGAAGCGCTGGACTTCCGCGCGCCCGGCTTCGCCGATGGCGTTGCCTTGTTTGCTGCCGCTGCCGCCGGTGAAGAACACGACGTCCGCTTTCTCCAGCGCGGCGGTCACATCGGCGGCCTTGAAGATGGTGACTTGGAAGTGCGCGGGATCACCGAGGATTTCCGCGACTTTGGGCACGCCTTGGCCGGCGGCCCCGGCGTCATCGTAAAGCGCGACGCGGATGGGCGCGGCGTGGCCCGCGGTGGCGAAGATCAGAGCCGCGCAGGCGGCCGCGATGCGGAGGCAGGTAATAACGGATTTCATAGGGGGGAAGCGGGGTTCGGAGTGTCCGGTGTCCGCAGCGTCAGAAAATCAGGCGTCCCGTTGAAACGCGAGGGTAAAGCCGGTCAGTCCTTACGGCGCCGGCTGGACGACGGTTCCCCGACCCTTCGTGACCTTCTGCTTCGTGGCTTCGATCTTTTCCGCGACCTTCTTGTTCTCCTGATCGAGCGCGAGCGCCTTCTGCCAGTAGTTCAAGGCCTCGGCAGTTTTGCCCAGCTTGGCGTAAGCGTCGCCGATGTGGTCGAGCACGACAGCGTCGTCCTTTTTCTCGTCGCGCAGGATGCTCTGCTGCGCGCGCAGCAGTTCGGTCAGCGCCCGCTCGGCGTCGCCTTTCTTGAAATAATACCAGCCGAGGCTGTCGAGATATTCGCCTTTCTCGGGGTCCATCGAGACGGCTTTCTTGATCATCTCGCCAGCTTCCTCGAGATGCTCGCCGCGATCGACCCACATGTAACCGAGGTAGTTGAGGGTCTGCGCGTTGTTCGGCTCGAGCTCGATGCTCTGCTTGAGCAAGTCGGCCGCCTTATCGAAAAGCTGGGCCTGCTCGGCGGCCGCGCCGTAGGTAAAATAGAACCCGGCATCGAGCATCGCCTCGCGGCTGAGCGACGCCTCGGTCTGGGCGTCAGCAAAGGCAGTCATCGCTTCCGGGTGGCGCTTTGCCTGGCTGAGCGAGATGGCGAGGCTGTAGGTGATGTAAGGGAGGTCGGGGAATTTCTTCCGCGCGGCCTGCATGATCTCGACGGCGCGCTCGTAGCGTTTGGCGCGGACGAGCAGGTCGGCGATGCGGAGATGGTTTTTCGGCTCGCTGGCATCGAGGAGCAGGCTGTGCTCGTAGTTGGCCAGCGCCTTTTCGAGATCGCCCTGTTGTTCGTAAAGTTCGCCGAGCAACTCGTAGGTCTCAAAGCGCAACGGGCTGTCCTTGATGATTGCCTCGAGATGGAGAATCGCTGTGACGCGTTCCCCGGCGATGAGCAGGCTGCGGGCGAGTTTGTCGCGGACGTTGTTCAGCGGGGCGTCGTTCGGGCCGGGGGGCAGCGCGAGGACCTTGACGTAGTAGGGGATGGCTTCCTTGACCTGCTTCGAGAGGACGAAGTAGTCGGCGACATCGGTGAGCACGATCGTCTCCTCGGGCCCGAGTTCCGCGGCTTTGCGGTAGATGGTGTTCATCTTCTCCACCTGCGCCGGTTCCGCCGAACCGTCCTCTTTCAGATAGATCCGGCGGTAGAGGTTGCCGAGTTGGAGCCAGAATCGCGCGTCGGGACGCTCGGCCTTACCCGCACGCTCGAGGATTTGCTCGGCTTTCTTCACCTGACCGAGGCCGATGTAGAGTTCGTAGATCGCCTGATGCCCGGCGAAATTATCCGGCGCGAGGGCGAGCGCCTGCTCGGCATACTTCAGCGCCAGGTCGGGCTTGTTGAGATTCTTCGCGTAGAGCTGCGACAGGTAGATGTAGGGCAGCGGCTCTTTCGGGGCGGCCTTGATCGTGTCCTTCAGCACCTGAATGGCGGCCGAAGTGTCGTTCCGACGGGCCAGTTCGTAGGCCACTTTGACGGAAAGTTCCGCGTAGGCGGGGTCGAGCTCGAGCGCCTTGCGGTAGGCGGCGAGCATCTTGTCCTGATCGGCGTTGTCCTCCGCGACCAGTCCTTGGGAGAAGGCGACGAACGCGTCGGCCTTGTTTTCGTCTGCCTTCTTCAGCAGCAGATCAGGCGGAACCGGCCGGACCGGGGAAGGGAAGGCATCGGCAAACTCATAAGACCCCGGAGGGACCGCCGCGGGGATGGGAGCTTGAGCAGGGGCTCGGTTGGAGGATTTCCGGGACGATTGGGCGGGCGCGGAAACGGCCGTGGCGATGGCCAGGGCGGCGATGAAAAATGTCCGATATCCTCTACTGGGCAAGGCCGATCGGAGCGGTTTCATGCCGCGGAATCTAGCCGTTAGCTCTTGTAGCGCAAACGCTTCTTGTGGCGGTTTTCCTTCATCCGCTTCCGGCGTTTGTGTTTGGCGATTTTGGCCTTCCGGCGCTTTTTGAGTGAACCCATGTGGTCTTAAATTTTCAGTGAGGGGTGGGGAGGAAATCACGGTTGCTCAAGGGGCGCAACCGCAAACTTTTTAATAAACGACTTTGTTGAGCGGGTATTCGATGATGCCTTCCGCGCCCAGCGCCTTGAGTTGCGGGATGATTTCGCGGACGACGCGTTCATCGATGATCGTCTCGACGGCGATCCAGCCGCCGGTGGCCAGCTTCGAGATCGTCGGGTTGCGCAGTGCGGGGAGGGCGGTCAGCAGGTCGGCGAGTTTCGCCTCCGGCAGGTTCATCTTCAGGCCGACCTTGTCCCGCGCGGCGTAGGCGCCTTCGAGGAGCAGGACCAGCTTTTCGATCTTCGCCTTCTTCCACGGGTCTTCG
>JBBQIZ010000138.1:0-12246 GCA_038325425.1 Chthoniobacterales bacterium | reverse complement strand
CCAGCCAGAAACGTCGCGGCCTCGCGCAGCTTCTTGATGCTTTCTTCAGGTGTATGTCGTTTTCTTTTCATGGGAGTTGGGCGGCGCTGACGCGCCGCCAACTCTCATACCGCCTGGATCAAATTTCGGGGAGCAGGCCACATTCACACGTGCGTTAGATCTGATGATGGCAGCGAAACCCGCATAATCTCAACTCACCATGAATGCAAACTCCCTATTCGGCCACGTCCTCAAGAACCTCAGAGTCTTCCAGGAGTTCAAGAAACTCGGATTCGACTACATCCTGAACCCCGACACTGGCGAACTCCACAAGGCCGTCGATGGCAGTCTCTCAGGCTCGCACAACCTCGTTTTCGCCGACCTCGAGAACTTTTTTCTCGTTCCCAAAGTTAGCGCAGCGCTTTGGGGACGCCCCATCCTGCGAGACTCCGTCTCCCTGCAGACGCATGGCCCCCCCCCGCGAGCGCGGTCCCGCAGCCGCCCCCATCGAAACGGAGTTTGGCCAGGACCTTCTTCAGGGCGTGCAGATCATGGGGGATGCTGCCCTAGGTGCGGGCCTCGCCGCCGGCTCCGTCGGCGAGCGCGATGGCGATGTTTTTGGCGTGGACGTCGAGTCCGAGGAACAGTAATTGTGGCTTCATGGTGTGCTTGTTGGGTGTTGGCTTCTTCATTGGTGACGCCGCTCCGGCGGTGATCCCGCACTTTGCGGCTCGGCACGGTTTATCCCGTGCAACCCGCGCCTTCGCCACTCCTTCAAGCACACCGCTTTGCCTTTCAGAAAACGCTGCGCTCACAAGAAGGGCAGCCGTAAAGTCTAGGCGTTCTACGCGCATCCTCTAATCGGAAACAATGAATCCCAGCCATGAGCCTCAATGCCGTCATCGCTTCGTCGGACTTCGGCTCGCATTATTCTGGGTAGTCACGATTGTCTCATGGATTCTGGTTGTCGCACACAGCAGTTGGTGGGCTTTTCCTGCGGTCTTCGCTTACCTGTTTCGCCCCGAGACCGCAGCAGAGGGCGCTGCTCGAATGCGTCAGCCGTCCGCTTCTATTTTTCTGGTCGTCATGTTGTGCGCGCTCATCGGCATTTGGCTTCTTCCCCGTGGCATCGACTTGCTTCCCGTTTATCGCGGGTATTTGATCGTCTTCTTCGGATTCTACTTCGTTCTAGACCTTATCTGGTTCGGTTACTTACCGACTCGTCGGCGTTCATGACTCACACGCAATCGACCGAATCGCCTAACCCGTGGGAGTCAAGTGAGTGTGTAAGATTTCTTTCTTTGGTTACATGGTGGGTGGTGGGTAATGATCCCCCCAGAGGAGGGGGTTCGGGGGAACCGTGGTTCCCCCATCGTCCGGAGAGCACGGGCCAGCGGCGGGTGGGTGGTCGGAATTCTTTGAGGCACGCTTCCGCCGAGGCGGCGGCGCACGAGACAAGCGGAGGCAGGCCAACGGGCGAGCCCTTCGCGGGAATGGACCGAAGGCTTTCAGCTTCCCCACTCGTATGAGCTTGGGGGCGTTCGGCCGCCGTTGATGCAACCGCAGGCGGTCCCGGTCGCGCCGCGCGACGGAGGGAGGCCGACCGCCGGGACCCGGCACCGGGATCCCCGGAAGCCCAGCGCCGCCGCCCGACTCGCATCTTGACCTCCCTGCCTGCGGCGGGGAGGCTCCCGCCCGCCATGGCGACCGCCGTTTCCACGCTCAGCAGTCCTGCCCCAACACCGCCCGGCCGGTGGCATGAGGTGCTGCGGCCCGATGGCCAGCCGCGCCCCGAATACGCGCAACTCCTCGGCGAGATCGCTCAACTGCGGCCCGCGGACTTGCGGTCGCTCGATGATCGCATGGTGGCGACGCTCCGCGAGATGGGCGTCAATTTCGACATCATCCGCAATGACCCGTGGGGCCGCCAGCCGTGGACGTGCGATCTGCTGCCGCACATTTTTGCGGGGGCGGATTGGGTGTTGCTGGTGCGCGGGTTCCGCCAGCGGTTGCGCGCGTTTGAGTGTTTCCTCGCGGACGTTTACGGCAAACGCGACATCCTGCGCGCGGGGGTGGTGCCGATCCATGCGGTGCTCGACAGCCCGCATTTTCAGAATGCCTCGATCGGGCTGCCGCGGCCGCGCGACGCCTATCTGCATCTCAGCGGTCTGTGCGTGGCCCGCGATACGCGCGGGGCGTGGCAGGTGAAGCATCATCATTTCGGTCATGCGACGGGCATTTCCTACATGATGCAGAACCGCCGGGTGCTGGCCCGGGTGGTGCCGGAGATTTTCCAGGAGACGCCGCTGCAATCGCTGGCCGAGACGCCGCTGACGATCATGGAGCGGCTGCGCGAGACGGCGGCGACCTTTGCCGGCGATCCGACGGTGGTGCTGCTCTCGCCGGGCGCGGGCAGCGCGGTGTCGAGCGAGCAGAGTTTCCTCGCGCGGCGCATGGGCATCCCGGTGGTGCAGGGCGGCGATCTGCTGGTGCTGGATGATTGCGTGTATCTCAAGACGGTGCGCGGGCTGGAGCGTGTGGAGGTGATTTACAATCGCGTGGCCGATGTGTGGCTCGACCCGCTGGTCTTCCGCTCGGATTCGTATCTCGGTGTGCCGGGGCTGGTCCACTGCCTGCGCAAGGGCACGGTGGCGCTGGTCAATGCGGTGGGTTCGCAGCTCGCGGACGACCGGTCGCTGCTCGCCTTCGCGCCGCAGATCATCCGCTTTTACTTAAACGAGACGCCGATCCTGCCGACGGTGCCGACTTTCTGGCTGGGCGATATCGATCAGCGCGAACTGGTGCTGGAAAATCTCGCGGAGTATCGCATTCGCCCGATCTCGCGGGAAAACACCTCCGGCTCGTGGGAGCGCGCGGCGGTGCGCGACGACGAGGCGTTGCGCGTGGAGATTCGCAAACATCCCCGCCACTATGTGGCGCAGCCGCGCGCGGAGGGCGCGACCACGGTCTGCTTCAGCAATGGGCGACGCGTGGAGCATCCGCAGGATCATATCCTTTTCGCGGTGCGGCGCGGGGCGGAGTTCGATGTGCTGCCGGGCGCGCTGACGCGGGTGTATTCGCACACGGACCCGAGCGGGGAATTCGGCTTCGGCTGGACAAGCAAGGATTCCTGGGTGCTGAACGAGGAGGAGACCGCGCCGGTGCTGCCGACGCTGACCCGGCGGAGTTCCTTTGCGGACATGGTGTCGCTGCAGGTCACGAGCCGCGTGGCGGAATCGTTTTACTGGGTCGGCCGCTATCTCGAGCGCGCGCATCACCAGGCGAATCTCATCCAGATCGTGGAGACGCTCGAGACGGAGGAACTGAATAGCGCGGAGCGGAAATCGTATCGCCCGATGTGGAATCGCCTGCTGCCGCCGCTGGAGAAAAGCGCGGGCACTTCGCGCCGCTCGATCGCCAATCGCCTCGACCGCTATCGCCTCGTGCTCCTGCCCGAGCCCGGCACGGTGCTCAGCACTTTTCTGCGCGCGATGTTCAACGCGGAGAGCGTGCAGGATTCGCTCAGCCCGGAGGCCTGGGCGACGCTCAGCGAGCTGCGCACCCGCTTTCAGCGCACCCGCTATCGCGACGATCTGAGCGAGACCGAGGCGGTGCGCCACACGCGGCGCATGTCCGAGGCCGCGACGCAGCTCATCCCGCAATTTTTCGCGATCGCCGGAAATACGATGCTGGCCGATGACGCCTGGCGCTTTTGCGAAATCGGCCAGGCGCTCGAACGGGCGATCATCACCGCCAACTCCGTGCTTTCGATCAGCCGCACGCTGACCGCGAACTCCGGCGCCGTCTCCGAGCACGCCAGCGAGATCGAGCTCAGCGCCTTTCTCCGTCTGCTCGGCAGCCGCGACGCCTACCGCCGCATTTTCCAGATGCGCGCCGAACCCATCCCCGTCCTCGAACTGCTCTGGCAGCACGCCGAGGTGCCGCGCAGTGTCCTGCGCTGTCTCGGCAAATGCGGCGCGCTGCTCCGTGCCAGCATCGCCCCGGAACTCCTGGAAAAAGCCGGCGCACCGATGGCCATCGATACGCTCGTCCAGCAGATCAAGCGCATCGACTGGCGGGCCTTTGTCCGCGCGGCGCGCGACGAAGATCAGCCAAAAACCGATCCCGCCTCGGCGGCCCACATCCGCACCGATGAATTGGAGCCGCTGCTCCAGCGCCTGCTCGGATCGACGATGGAAGTCCACACCCTCATCGCCGACGGTTTCCTCAACCACCAGGCCCGCATCGCCCAAGTGGCCCAGCCGCTCCTGCGCGGGTTCTGATCCTTACTCCTTCTGCTTCCAGGCAAACTTGCCGGTCGCATCCGGCACTTCGATCCACTCGCCGGCAAAGGCGTCCTTGCGAAACAGCTCCGCCTGCTGGCTCTCAGCCTGCGCGACCGGGATGGCTTTTTCCTTCGCGAGTTTTTCGATCAGGCGCGCGCGGTCGGCATTCTCCGCGTCCGCGGTGCCCCGCACGTAGTCGCCGTATTCACCCGGCGGGGAATTGCGCACTTCCAGATAGCCGGCGTGATTTTCCCCGACGATCCGCGAGTTCTTCAGAATCTGGATTTCCGCCATCCGACTGCGCCGACTCTTTGCCACATCGGTCGGCGCGACCTGCACGACCGGCTTCCTCGCCGCGTTCGGATCGGCGTGCTGATAGACGTCCACCTTCATCGAGATATCCACCTTCACCGGTTCGCTCGTGCCGACGTCGATCGGGATCGATTGGCAGCCGGCCAGACTCAGCGCGGCGAGCAGAGAAACTGCGCGCGCGATCATGGGCGATTCGTCGCGACGCGGCGCGCGGGCACGGGTGACGGAGTGTCGTGAAAATTCATTTCGATCTTCCGTGCGCCGCCCGGGCCGCGCAGATCGAGGTGCACGGCTCCGACAAGCCCGGTGAATTGGAAATCGCCATGCGCGGTGTCATAGGCAAAGTCGCGTAACGTCTCAAGGCTGATGCGCGAAAGACCGCGCTTCACGCCTGACCAGTCGCCCGGCAGGTCGCGGATGTATTCGTCGAGCTTGCCGATCCGCATCTCTCCCGCGGCGCGCGCTTTGAAATCGCCGTTCACATTCAGGATCTCGCGGGCGCGGGCTTTGACCGTGAGCCGGAAATCCGCCGGGCTGGTCAGCGAGAATTTCTCCGGCGCGAGCGCGGCGGTGATCGGCCGCAGGTCGATGTGCGTCCCAGCGACCCAGCCATTCCAATCGGATTCCGGAGTGAGGAGAAAATTGAACTGCCCGCGCACAATGCCGGAATACCCTTCGCCGGTCAGGTTGCCGTAGATCCCGCGCTCATCGTAGGTGACATCGAGGAAGACGTCGCGCCCGCGGAAATTCTTCCACTGCACGCCACGCAGCCGCAGCGTGTTGACGACATTGTTGTTCTTCTCGGCGGGCGGCAGGCTGAACTCGATCCGCCCCGACACACCGCGCAGCGCGAGTTCATAACCCGGGTAGTCGTAGTCCTGCTCTGGCATGTCGATTTGCAGCTTCAGCCGGAGTTCGCTGAGCCGGCGGAAATTGAGATTTTCCGCGTGTGATTCAAAGGGCATGGGTAAGGCGAGCTTTGCCTGTCCTTCGAGCGCGAGCACGAGCTGACCGGCCTTTGCAGAGAAACGCCGGATCGACCACGGTGGACCGTCGTCCACGGAAACCGGCGCCGCGACGGGCGGAGTGCTTTGGTTCTGCTGCACGCGGTCGATGTACCAAAACAAATCCGGCCCGATCGCCAGCGTCGGGCGGACGATGGCGACTTCCTCGATCTCGCGCCGCCAGATCCCGGCGAGTGTGAAGCGGACAAAAACCGTGTCCAGGTCGAGCACGGTAAAAAAGGGATCGAGCGGCGAACGAAGCGCGATCTGCGACAGTTCGATGGTTTGCAATTCCTGCCCGCCCGCGCCGCCGCCCGGCTCCAGCGCGAGTTCGCGGAATGCCGTTTCCAGCCGCGCTTCAATGCCGGGAATGCCGAGGCCGAGATCGTCGAGAAACACGCGCCCATTCGTCAGCCGCAGCTCGCCAATCGTCGCCGGGACCGCTTTTCCCCCGGTAATCGCGGGCTTCTTCTGCGGCGCGGGATTGGCGCCGCTGGCGATCATCTCGCGGAACGCGGTATTGTAGCGAAAATCGAGATGCTCCACCCGCACGCGCGCGACGCGCCGTTGCCGCAGTAATTCCGGAATGCGGAACTCCACGCGAATGGCCGGGATCCGCAGAAACGGCTCCACGCCGCCCTGCCGCGTGCGCATCGCGAGATCGAGAATCTCCAGCGATTGCAACTCCCCTGCCCCTTCTTCGATCGAGGCCGCTTCGTGCAACCGCAGACCGAAGGCAAAATCCGCGAGCGGGGCGTCGGCGAGATCAACACGCGCCCGCCCACCCTTGATCGCCAGTCGATCCACCGACCACGGACGCAGTTCGGCGGGAGCGGTCGCGGTCGGTATTTCCAGCACCGGCGGACGCCACGCGAGCATCCGATCGGTCAGATGCACCTGCGGATCGTCGATCGTGATTTCCTGAAGCGCCCCGCGCACGATTCCCGCCAGCGACCCGGTGATCCGCGCCGCCGCAATCGCCAGCGACGGCTTTTCATCCCCACGCACCCGCGCGCTCAGGTTGGCCGTGGACAGCTCGAAAGCCCCTCCGCCATCGGCGGTCACGCGCTCCGCTTGCACCGCAAAATCACCCTCCGCTTCCGGCCACGCTGCCAGGTCGAGCCGCACCTTTCCCTGCTGCACAGATAGTCGCTCGCAACTCCACGCCGGCCCGGAACCCGGTCCCGCGTTCGCTTTGGGCAACATCGCCAGCGCGCGGTCCGTGATCTGGAAATGGGGGCCGACGACCAGGACTTCACGGACTTTTCCGCGACGCAGTTCGTCCGCCGAGGCCACGATCTTCAACGACGCCACCGCCAGCGTATCCGCGTTTCCTTCAGGAGCCCGGACGCGCAAATTCCTGATCGTGACGTGATTTCCGGCCGCCGCTTGCTCGGTCATTTCGATCGCAAAACCAAAGCGCGTCGCCGGAAGTGTGTTCATTTCGACGCGGGCCTGCCCCCCGGTCACGGTCACCTTTCCCACACGCCAGCCCGCGCCCGATTCGGCGTTGCTCGTCGAAGCAGTGCCGGAATTCAGCGCGGCGATGAGCGCGTCGCTGACGCGCACGCTCGGCTGGTCGATGACGATTTCACGGATGAACTGCTGCCGCAATTCCCGCCACGAAAAGTACACCCGGGCAGACGGTACCTGCAGCGCCGTGGGACCGCCACGAACCCGGAGTTGGACCGCTCGCAAATCGAGTTCGCCGATCGAGGTGATCGCGACGGTCCTGGCCGAAAGCTCCAGTTTGGGGAAAGCGCGATTGACCGCCTGGACCGTGAGCCGCGTCAGGTGGCGATGCGTCCACCAAGTGCCGGCGGCCAAAAGCAGCCCGGCGGCGAGCGATCCGAGGAAGCAGAACCGCAGGGCGCGCCGAAGCCTGCGGAATTTTTTCATGCGTGCCTGAACAACACCTGATCGGCAAAAATGCCGAGCAGAAAAACCAGCCCGACAAAGGCGTTGCTGGCAAAGAACGCGCGATTGATCCCCGCGACATCCAGTTGCGCCGCACTGCGATGTTCAAAAACGAGAGCGCCGGCGACGAGGACGAGCGCGCCATAAAATCCGCTGCCGAGTTGCGCCAGCCAGCCGAAGGCGAGGAGCACCGCGAGCATCACCCAATGCAGCGCCTGCGCCCAGGCGAGTGCGCGCGGAACGCCCACCCGCACCACCAGCGAAAGCAGGCCTTCGGCGCGATCAAACTCATGATCCTGCGTAGCGTAGATGACATCGAATCCCGCCACCCACAACAGCACGGCAAAGGCCAGCACGAGCGGCGGCAGGGCAAACGCGCCCGTCACCGCCAGCCACGCGCCGACGGGAGAAACCGATAACGCGAGGCCGAGAAAGAAATGACTCAGCGAGGTGAAGCGTTTCGTCAGCGAATAGAAAAAGACGATCAGCAGTGCCACCGGCGAGAGCGCTAAGCAGAGCGGATTGATCCAAGCCGTCGTCGCGATGAAGGCCGCGGAAGTCGCCACGAGCAGGGCGATCGCCGCCGGCCGTGAGACGAGGCGGTGGCGTTCAACGGTGCGCGGATTTCGCTGGTCGATCTGCCAGTCGGCCAGGCGGTTGAAAGCCATCGCGGCCGTCCGCGCGAAGACCATGGCCAAGACGATCAGGCCGACCGTTTGCCAGGCCGGCCAGCCGCGCGCGGCGACCAACATCGAGCCGAGGGCAAACGGCAGCGCAAAGATGGTGTGCGAAAAGCGGACGAAGCGCAGCAGCCGCGCGATCACGGCACCGCTGGCTCGGCCGGCTTCGCGGCCTTGACCTCTTCGGGTTCGTCGAAAACGGCGGTCAGCTTGTCGTCCACCCGCATGTCGATGAGCCGCCAGACGTCCTCGGTCTTGTAGAAATAGAACCGCCAGCGCAGCGGGAAAACCTTGCCCAACGAAACGTAGGTGGCGCGGACGAGGCGCTGCCCGATCGACCGCGATTCCACGAAATCGTAGTCGTTGATATTGCCGAAAACTTCGATCGCCTCCCGCGTCTTGGTTTTAAGCTGCCGCAATTCCTCGGGTTTCTCGGCGATCTTCGATCCCTTGGTCAGTGTCGCGTAGCCGTCGTCGATCTTGCCTTCCTTGATCGCAGCGAAAAACGTCGCCACAATTTGTGACGGACCGTCGAGGATCGGGTTGCCTTGAGCCGAAGGCCGCAGAACGACGTTACCCTTGGTCACGCTCGGATCCGACACGGTATCCGGAAGCTTTTCTCCCGGCTGAAAAATCAGCGGTTTGGTTTTTTCCACCGGCTTGCCGTTTTTCGGCGCCGGAGCCTTTTCCTGAGCGTGGAGCGCGCCCGCAAAAGCGCAGGCAAGGATAAAAATGGGGACGATGGGGCGATTCATGCGAGGAGCTGGGAGAGTCGCTGCCGAGCGCGGGCCACGATCGGCAGACCGTGCGCGAATGTCAGGACATCAACCGGAAACCGCAACAGTTTTCCCAGCGAGCGGCGCATCTCAGCCGGATTTCCGCAGTATTTATCCGGGAGCAGGGCGAACCCCAACGGCGGCAGATGGATGAGGGCGTCGCCGAGATGCAGCGTGGTGCCACGATGGAGCGCAATTTCGCCGGGCGCAGCGCCCGGCAAGGTGATCACGGTGAATTCTTCAAGCGCCGTTTCACCGTCGGCAAGGAGTTGATCGATGGCCAGGCCGAGGTCCGCGACGGCGTCGGCGTGGGCGGAAATCGGAATCGAGAAACGCTGGCGGTAGTCGTCCGCCGCACGGGCGTGATTGCCGCTGGTAAGAACAATCGCGTGCGGCGGGCCAGCGGTCAGCAGTTCTTCCAAGGCCGACTTCGTCAATGGGATCGGATCGATCAGGACCAGCCCGCGTGCCGTCTGACAGGCACACGAAGAAAGATCGACTTTCACCTCCGGCGCGTAGGCCTGCCAAAAAAACAGGCCCGGCCGGACTTCATGAATTTCGTCGGCGCGGGCCATGGAAGTGACGGCTCGAAAAAGGGAAGGCGGACGAACTTCGAAAAGTTCGTCCGCCCTCGGAGGGGAAGCGTCGAAGCGATTAACTCGCTTCCGCGGGTTCTTCTTTGACCGGCGTCGTCGCCTTGAAAGTCATCTTGCCCTTGTCGGCACTGACTTCCGCGGTGTCACCGGCCTTGATGTTCCCGCGCAGGATTTCTTCGGCCATCGGATCTTCGAGGTAACGCTCGACCGCCCGGCGCATCGGGCGCGCGCCATACGCGGGATCGTAACCCTTCTCGATGAGCAGCTCCTTGGCTTTCTCGTCGAGGATGATGGTGATTTCCTTGTTCTTGATCCGGGCCGCGACCTTCTTGATCTCGAGATCGACGATGATGAGCAACTCAGGCTTGCCAAGGGTGTGGAAGACGATGAGGTCATCGAGGCGGTTGACGAACTCGGGTTTGAGCACGCGTTTCGCCTCTTCGAGGATTTTGTCCTTCATCACGTCATAAGCCTGCTCGTCGCGGGCCGAAGCGCCGAAGCCCATCACGCTCGATTTCTTGATCAGCTCCGCGCCGATGTTCGAGGTCATGATGATGATCGTATTGCGGAAATCGATCTTGCGGGCCAGCGAATCGGTGATTTTGCCTTCTTCCAGAATCTGGAGCAGCAGGTGCATCACGTCGGGGTGCGCTTTCTCGATTTCGTCAAAAAGGACGACCGAATATGGGCGGCGACGGACCGCTTCGGAAAGCTGGCCGCCCTCCTCGTAACCAACGTAGCCGGGAGGCGAGCCGATCAGTCGGGAAGCCGTGAACTTCTCCATGTATTCCGACATGTCGATCTGGATGAGCGCGTCGCGGTCGCCAAACATGAATTCGGCGAGCGTCTGCGCGAGGAAGGTTTTGCCCACGCCGGTCGGACCGAGGAAGATAAACGAACCGATCGGACGGCGCGGGTCCTTGAGGTCCGCGCGGCTGCGGCGCAGCGCCTTGGAGATCGCGATGACCGCTTCGTCCTGGCCGATGACTTTGCCGCGCAGTTCGCCTTCCATCGAAAGCAGCTTCTGCGTCTCGGCCTGCTCCATGCGGTTAAGCGGGACGCCGGTCCACTTCGACACGACGTGCATCATGTCGTCCTCAGTGACGAAGACTTCCTTCTCTTCGCGCTGTTCGCGCCATTCGGTGAGGATGCGCTCGAGCTTTTCCTTGGCCTGTTTTTCAGTGTCACGGAGACCAGCGGCTTTCTCGAAGTCCTGCGCCTTGATCGCCGCTTCTTTGCGGCCGCGGATGTCTTCGATTTCCTTCTCGATTTCCTTCACGTCGGGCGGACGCGTCATCGCGCCGATGCGAGCGCGGGCGCCGGCTTCGTCCATGACGTCGATCGCCTTGTCCGGCAGGAAACGCCCAGTGAGGTAGCGGTCGCTGAGCTTGGCGGCGTTTTCGAGCGCTTCGTCGGTGAACTTCGCCTTATGGTGCGCTTCGTATTTCGCGCGGAGGCCTTTGAGAATGAGGATCGTCTCCTCGACGCTCGGCGCCTCGACTTTCACCTGCTGGAAGCGGCGCTCGAGGGCGGCGTCTTTCTCGATGTATTTGCGGTACTCGTTGAGCGTCGTCGCACCGACGCACTGCATCTCGCCGCGGCTCAGCGCCGGCTTGATGATATTGCTCGCGTCCATCGCGCCTTCGGCAGAGCCCGCACCGACAATGGTGTGCAATTCGTCGATGAAAAGGATGACGTTTTTGGTCCGGCGAATTTCGTCCATCACGGCCTTGATGCGCTCTTCAAACTGCCCGCGATACTTCGTCCCCGCGACCATCAGTGCGAGATCGAGCGTGATGACCTTCTTGTCGCGGAGCAAGTCCGGCACGTTGCCGCTGGCGATTTCCTGCGCGAGACCTTCGACGATCGCGGTCTTGCCCACGCCGGCTTCGCCGATGAGCACCGGGTTGTTCTTCGTCCGACGGCAGAGCACCTGGATGACCCGCTCGATTTCGCTCGCGCGCCCGATCACCGGATCGATCTCCCCCTTCTTGGCCAGCTCGGTCAGGTCGCGGCCAAAAGCGCGCAGCGCGGGCGTCTTCACTTCCTTGCCCCCACGTTGTGTTTCCTGTTGCTGCTCCTGCTCGGCTTCCGGCGGGGTGAAGTTCGGATCAAGTTCCTTGAGGATTTCGTTGCGAGTGCGCTCGATGTCGACTTCGAGATTCTTCAGCACACGCGCCGCCACACCTTCACCCTCCCGGAGCAGACCGAGCAGGATGTGCTCGGTGCCGACGTAGGAGTGGTTGAGCGACTTGGCTTCCTTGCCGGCCAGCGCGAGCACTTTTTTCACGCGCGGCGTGTAGGGGATGTTACCGACCATCTTGGTCTCCGGGCCACTGCCGACCTGCTTTTCCACTTCCATGCGGACGGTTTCGAGATCGAGCCCCATTTTTTGGAGGACATTGACCGCGACACCCTGGCCGAGCTTGATCAGCCCGAGGAGCAAATGCTCCGTCCCCACGTAGTTGTGGTTGAAGCGGTCGGCCTCCTTACGAGCGAGGGCCAGAACCTGTTGAGCGCGCGGTGTGAAGTTATTCATCATGTTTGTCTCAAGCGTTCTCCGTGCCCGCCACGCGCCTCGCACATCGCGCAGGTCGCAGCGGATTCCGGGAACACGCGCAATCTGAAGCCGTTGTTCTTGCGGCGCAAGATAGGACGCGGGTTTAAGGAGAAAAAGTTTTGCCGCGAGTCCCGCA
>JBBQIZ010000137.1:0-12282 GCA_038325425.1 Chthoniobacterales bacterium | reverse complement strand
ACATCTCGTCGCCCGGCTGCGCCTGATCGAAGACGCGCACGAGCGGCTCGCCGCGATCACCGCGCGCGGCAAAAGATGGCCGGGGCCGGCGGACGACGAACGCAGCGACGATCATCGCGTACCGGGCTGCGCGTCGCGCGTTTGGCTCATCGGCCGCGTGGACGACGGCGCCTGCCGCTGGCGGATGGACGCGGACTCATCGCTCGTGAAAGGCCTTGTGGCCTTGCTTTGCGAGGTGACCGACGGCGCCCCGCCCGCGGAAGTGGCGGCCTTTGAACCGGAGATCATCGCCGCACTCGGCCTCGACCGGCAGCTCTCCCCCACCCGGCTGAACGGGCTGCACGCTGTCGCCGAAACGATGCGCGCCTTCGCCCGTCACCACCGCGCCGCATGAACTTCATCGACGCCCACAATCATCTGCAAGACGCGCAACTCGCGCCGCACCTCCCGGAGATCATCACCGAACTGGAGCGCCTCGGCATCAGTCGCGCGGTGGTCAACGGCACGCGCGAAGACGACTGGCCCGCAGTCGCTGCGCTGGCCGCGCAACATGCGTGGGTGGTGCCTTCCTTCGGTCTGCACCCGTGGCACGTCGCGCAACGCACCCCCGGCTGGCTCGAAGCCCTGCGCGCTCAACTCGATCAGCATCCTCACGCGGGCGTCGGCGAGATCGGCCTTGACCGCTGGGTGAAGGATCACGACGACGCGCAGCAGGCGGAAGTCTTCACCGCCCAGCTCGCCCTCGCCGCCGAGCTAAACCGCGCGACCACGATCCACTGCATCCAGGCGTGGGGCGCACTCGCGGAGACGCTGCGCACGCATCCGCGACCCGCGCGCGGTTTTCTCATCCACGCTTACGGCGGCTCGCTGGAGATGATGCGCGAGTTCGCGAAGCTCGGCGGTTACTTCTCCTACAACGCCTATTTTCTGCACGAGCGAAAAGCCGCACAGCGCGAAGTCTTCCGCCAAATCCCGATCGACCGCCTGCTCGTCGAGACCGATGCGCCCGCACTGCCACCGCCCGACTCCTGTAACGAATTCCCGCTGCGCGACACGCACGGCGAAATGCTCAATCATCCCGCGAACCTGCCACTCGCTGACCGCGCGCTGGCCGAGTTACGCGGTGTTCCGCTCGAGGATCTCGCGGCTCAGGTGAAGGAAAATTTCACGCGGTTATTTGGCTGGTGAGCCCGACCGACGTCAGACCTGATGCCCAACACCGCGCACCGGGAGACACGAGCCGGCGCGTCGCCCGACCGAGCTGAGCGGAAGCGGGAACCTGCCTGCAGGCTAGGCCCGCCGGCGGCGCCGGACCAGCAGGGCCATCCCACCGACGAGGCCAAGGAACGCGGTGGAAGGCTCGGGCACGATCACCGCGAGATTGAAGTTGGGCGCAGTAGTGGTGTCCGAGGTCCCCGTGCCAAAGCCGCCGACAACGATGCGCGCCCCGCTGGCCAGTGTGCCGGTGCCGATGGTGAGATCGGTGAGATCGATCATCGTCGAGCCAGCAATGACGTCGTCGGTCGGGAAGCTCCACCGCAGGCCCGGCGAGGATGCCCCGTCGGGGATGGCCGTGGTGTTAGAGATCGACCAATAGAATATGCCCTGCTGCGTCGCGGTCGTGAGCGTGCTGGCATTAAAGACCCAGAGATACATTTGCGCGCCGGCGATGTTGAGCGCGCTCGTATTTACCGAGCTCTGGATATTGAAATGTCCGTTGACGCCAAAGTCGGCGCCGATGAGCCCGCTGGCGGCTTGTTTGAAGTAGGTGTTGAGCTGCGTGGGGTTGCTGGCGAGCGCGGAGATTTGCGAATCGGTGAGCTGCAGGCTGGTGCCACTATCATAGAAGGTTCCGAGCCGGATGAGCGATCCTTGATTGAGGTCCGTGCCGTTGGCCAGGCTGAGGCCATTATCGGCGCCGGCTGACCAGGTGATTTCTGCCGCACCGGCAGGCGCGGCGAGCGCGGCCGCGAGGAATAGAATGGAGAGGTATTTTTTCATGGGATAATTTCGAGTGTCGTGGACGTGGTGGTGGGCGCTCAGAACGCGGCGGGATGCTGCGGAGCGACCCAGTTAAAGGGCGTGGCGTTGAGCCGCCGGATGAGGAAGCCGGTCCCGGCACCGATGCTGGTGGAACTCGCATCAAGCGTAGCCGCGCCGCTCTTGCGCCAGCCGGTGCCGCCGAGGCCGGAGGTCTGATAGTAGTAAATATCGTAACCGGTGCCGTTCCACAGCAGCACTTGATCGGCCGAAACGGCCGGGCCGCCGGCGAGTCCGGTGGTGCTGCTGCCGGTGTAGAGGCCGCTGCTCGCGAGAGTGAGGGCCGCGCTATACACGTTCGAGACGAAGTTCATACCGGGGTCGATGCCGATGGTCGTCCGCCCTGTTTTTACCGCACCGGCGACGATGAAGCTCACGTTCGCGGTCTGTCCGCGCTTCACGAGAAAGCACTCGTCGAGATAGATAATATCGCCGCTGGCATCGACGGTCGCGGCGCCGCTCTTGCGCCAGCCGGTGCCGCCGATACCGGAAGTCTGATAGTAATAGGTATCGTAACCGGTGCCGTTCGAGAAGACGACTTGGTCAGCCGAAATCGAGTTACCACCCTGCAAGCCCGCCGAATTAGTGGCGCCAAAGACGCTGGCGATGGTCCAGTGTTTGTGAATGCGATAGCCGATGGGAGCGGTGAGGCCCGCGGCGAGATTCGGGGTGAGCGTAATGGTCTTGGACGCGGCGGAGGTCGCGGAAATCGAGTAGGTCGTCCCCACCCCCGCCGCCGTCGTCGAAAAATTCACGCTGATGATTTCGACATAATGCGGGCCGTTGCTGCCATTGAATTTGCTGTCGGTCCACGCGGCCGTGCTGTCGGTAATGGTATTGATACCGACGGCACTCGCCTTCCCTTGCCAAACAGCCTCCGGAGTCACCGCCAGCGCTTTGAAGGAAGTCTTGGTGCCGCCGGTGCCGCCGGTGCCGGTGGCAGTCACGGTGACGAGCCCGATCGGTTGCGTAGTGGTCGTGCTCTGGCCAAACACCGCCGGGGGTGTCAGGCAGCACGCGACGGCAACGAAAAGATGAAGTGGCTGTGGTTTCATAGTGTGATTGAAGCGGATGAGAGAGGCTGTCCTTTGCTGTCTAGCCGGAACCGTGCCACCCCTCGTCGTGATCTTGCCGAAGAGTTGGAGAGACAAGACCGCGCGCCAGAGGAGGTGCGGTTGTTAGCTCCGGACACACCACGGAAGGCCGTCGGCAAACTCGTTCTCGTCCGGCGACGGCGCAGGCCGCGACGCATTCGCGCAGTCAGCCTGGACGACGCATCGCGTTCCGCCGCCGAGCGGTGGCGGAACGATCGTGGGCCACTACCGACTCTCGGCCGCTTCCCGCGGCTTCTCCGCGATCTGTCGGATGACCTCCCCCGCCGCCGCCAACCCAAACGCCGCGGTGACGTGCGTGACGCTCCCAAATCCGCTCGCGCAATCCATCTTCAGACTGCTGCCCGACTCGGGCTCCGCCGAACACGTGCCGTCCGCCCAAGGATAGACGGGCTTCTCCGGCGAATAGACGCAGCGCACCCCGAAATCCTGCGCCACGGCCCGCGGGAATCCGCATTCCTTGCGCAGCTTCCGCCGCACCTGCCGCAGTAGTTCATCCTGCACGCTGTGCGCGAGATCGACGACGCGCACCGCCGTGCCGTCGCGCTTTCCCCCCGCCCCGCCAATCGTCAGCACCGGACATCCCCGCTCGCGACTCGCGGTGATGATCACACATTTGTTCGAGAGCCGGTCGGTCGCATCGACGACGAAATCGCAGCCCGCTGCGAGCAGCCGCGCGGCGCTGTTGGCCGTCAAAAACTCCGCGACCGCCGACACGCGGCAGGCGGGATTGATCAGCCGCAGGCGCTCCGCCAGCACGTCCACTTTCGGCCGGCCGATCTGGCCGTCGAGCGCCGGGAGCTGGCGGTTGACGTTGGTCACGCAGACGTCGTCGAGGTCGATGATGGTCAGCGCGCCGACGCCGGAGCGGGCCAGCGCTTCGACCGTCCACGAACCGACGCCGCCGACGCCGATCACGCAGACCTGCGCCGCGCGCAGCCGCTCCAGGCCCGCGCGGCCGTAGAGGCGGGCGATGCCGCCGAAGCGCTGGGCAAAGTCGTCGGGCGCCTCCATCACTGCCCGCTCACGTAAGCTTCGAGCGCTTCGCGAGTGATCGTGTGCCGCCCGCCGCAGCGCGGGCAACTGATCTTCACCGCCGGGTCGTCGCCGAAGAGGCCGTCCGGATCGGAGCGCATCACCGAGGCGAGCACGGCGAACATCCGCGCCTGATTGCAGCCGCATTCCCAGCGATAGCGGCGTTGTTCCAGCAGGCTGAGTTCTTCGGTCTGGTCGAGCGTGAGGATGGCCGCATCGTCGAGGCTTTCCAGCCACGCGAGGTCGCACTGCGGCTGCGCGGAGATGAAGACGAAGTCCTCCGGCCCGTGCGAAAAGTAGCGCCCGAGCCGCTGCTCGCTCTGCGTGTAATATTTCTCCACTGCCCGAAAGACATCGCCGCCGTCGAACTCCACCACGCTGCGTCGCGACTCGGCCCGTTCGCGGACCACATCGGCGAGGAAAAGCTGCGGCCCGTCCTCCTTCACATGCTCGGTGAAAAGCTGGCCGACCACGGTGCCGTGGCGGTTGTCCGCGGTGACGAAAAGATTCAGCAACGGCTCGTGGAGATGGATCGTCCAAGCCGTCGATTCATTCCACGGGCGGCTCGCGCCGTGGAGGGTGATCGCAGCCAGCGCCTGCTTGAGCAGTTCGTCGTGCGCCGGGTCGTGCTGATAACCGTGCTGACCCTGGTGCAGGTAATAATCGACGTAGAGTTCGCCGAAGTCCGCGCGGGTCAGGAGCGCATTGCGCCCGCGGATGAAGTAACTGCGGACTTCCAGTCCCGGGGCGTTGTTTGATTCGTCAGCTGGCATCGGAAAAATTACACGGGTCGGCTCCAACGCGAGTACGGATTTTTCAGCAGGTTGGAATTGTAGTAGCGCGGATCGCCGGTGACCTCCTCGCCGATCCACGGCGGAAGAGCGACTTGTTGATCGGCGGTCGTGAGTTCGACTTCGGCGATGATCAGTCCGGCGTTGTCGCCGAGGAATTCGTCCACCTCCCAGACCAGGCCGGCGTGCGGAACCCGCGTCCGGCGCTTTTCGATGAGCGGCCGGAGGCAGAGTTCGTTGAGCAGGGCGCGCGCATCAGCCACGGGGATCGGATATTCGTATTCGCGGCGGCTCGGGCCGCGGGAAATTCCCTTGATCGTCAGCCACGCGTGATCGCCCGCCAGACGCACCCGCACCACCCGCTCCGGATCGTCGCCCAGATATCCTTGGCGGAGCAGGACCGGCTCGCCCAAGGCCCGCCAGGCCTCACTGACGACGTGGAATTTCCGCTCGATTTCCTCCGCCATGCTCAGCGGGCCCGCGCCGTGAGGCAGGAAGGAAGGAGTGCAAAGGTCATCGGCGCTGAACGGACCCGGAAGGCCGCGCGATGTCAATGGCGCCGCGGGAGAACTGTCTCCGCGCCCCGGGACGCCGCGGTCCTGGGGTGACTTTATTGATGCTCGCGCCAGCAAATGGAGGTAGCTTTGGCCGCGTGAAATTTGAGACCTACCTGCTCGTCGCCCTGCTTATCTTCGGCATCTTCAAGACGCGCCGCACGCTGAAGCGCAGCCGCAGCGCATCCGAACGGTTTTTCGCCATCCGGGCGTCCGCCTTCACCTGGCTGGTCGGCATCTTCCTCGCCGCCGGGTTCTTTTTTCTGCCCGGCCGGATGCGCATTCTCTTTCTCCTGCCAGCCTTCGTCGTGGTCACCAGCCTGCTGAAATTCTGGCAAAATGGCCGCACCCGCCTGCACGCCGAACAGTCCGCCGCAGTCGATCTCGACCGCATGAAACGCGTGAACTGATCGCTAGTTTTGAACGAACCCAGCCCTCGACCCATCCTATGACCATGACCAAGCCCGTCCTCCTCCCACTGCTCCTCGCCCCGATGCTCGTCATCGCACTCCCCGCCGGCGCAGCCGAACCGGCCCCGGCCAGCGATTCCCAGAAGACGAAAGAACCCGCCAAAATGAGCAAAGAAGAACTGCGCAACAAACTGACGCCCATCCAATACAAGGTGGCCTGCGAAGGCGGCACCGAACCCCCTTTCCGCAACGCCTACTGGGACAACAAGGAGCCCGGCATTTACGTGGACGTGATCAGCGGCGAACCGCTCTTTGCCTCCACCGCCAAATTCGATTCCGGCACGGGCTGGCCGAGCTTTCACGCGACCCTGAAAAAGGATGCGATCGTCGAGAAAAAGGACGCCTCCCTCGGCATGGTCCGGACCGAAGTGCGCTCCTCCAAGAGCGACGCCCATCTCGGGCACCTCTTCGATGACGGCCCGCAGCCGAGCGGCCTGCGCTACTGCATCAATTCCGCCTCCCTGCGCTTCATCCCCGTGGCCAAGCTGCAGGAATCCGGCTACGCCGAATATCTCGCGCTGTTCGACAAAAAGGGCAGCGAACCGGCGAAAGAAGCCAAGAAGTGAACCCGTGCCGGGCATGCCAATTGCGTAACTTCACGGTATGTCCGCATCCTTCCCCATGAACACTCGATGCTGGCTGGCCCTTTTCTGCGGCGCGCTCCTGTCCGCGCAGGCCGCCGCCGTGGAGTGGACCCTGCACCGCTTTGAGGGGCGGGAATACATCGCGCTGGAGAACATCGCGGAATTTTACGGCTTCCCCAAACCGCCTCCGATCGTCCTGGCTCCCGCGGTGCCCCTCAAGCCCTCGGTCGCGCCGGTCGCCGCCGACGTTAAAACAGACGTGCCCGGGCCGATCACCAGCGCCGATCCTCCGCCCGCCGCTCCCACTTCGAAGACGATCAGTCTCGATTCCGGCAGCGCGCAACTCGAAGTCACGGTCGGTCTTCGCGAGATCCAGATCAGCGGCGTCAAACATTGGCTCGCCTTCCCCGTCCTGCTCCATGAGGGCCAAGCCTTCATCTCACGCCTCGACCTCAGCAAGATCCTCGAACCGCGCCTCCGCCCGGAAATGATCGCCGGAGTCCAGCCCTTCACCACCGTCGTCCTCGACGCCGGCCACGGCGGGCACGATCGCGGCGCCGTTTCGCGGCTCGGATTCGAAAAAGATTTCGCCCTCGATGTCGCCCTGCGCGCCCGCACCCTTCTCGAAAAACACGGCTACAAAGTCGTGATGACGCGCTCGACCGACGTCTTCATCCCGCTGGAGAAGCGGCCCGCGGTCGCGAACAACATCGCCAACTCCATCTTCGTCAGCATCCATTTCAACTCTTCCACCTCCAACGCCGACGCCCGCGGTTTCGAGATCTTCTCCATGGCCCCGCGCGGCGCCCCGGCCACAAACGACTCGCGGCCCAGCGAACGCGACCTGCGCGCCGATCCCGGCAACGCCGTCGATCTGCCCAGCAGCGCGCTCGCCGGCAGCGTCTATCACGCGCTCCTCGGGCACGTGCCGATGGTCGATCGCGGGATCAAACATGCCCGCTTCGCCGTGCTCCGCCACTGCACCGTCCCCGCCGTCCTCGTCGAGTGCGGCTTTGTCAGCAATCAGGCAGAAAGCACCCTCATCAGTTCATCCGCGTGGCGCTCAAATGTCGCCGAAGCGATCGTCGACGGCGTGGAGAACTATAAGATGCTCGCGGAGAAAAAGAGCCGGCCCAAAGTCATCGCCGACTATCGCCGGGCGGCGGGCGGCGACGGGAATCTGGTCGAGCCCGTCACGCGCTGACGCGTGGGCTTTCCGGCGCGCGGCCTTCCCGCGCTCCAGCAAAACGATTGCGCTGCGGCCCTCCGCGATTATTTCTTCACACCCATCGCTATGCTGCGCTTAACTTCCGCCCCCATGTCCTCCCTCCGACTCTACATCTCCCGCGCGATGGCCGTTGCGCTCCTCCTTTCCCACGCTTCCGCGGACACCATCATCCTCAAGAGCGGCGAAAAGATCGAAGGCAAGGTGATCAAGGAGACCGAAACAGAACTCACCCTTGCCGTCCAGGTCACCGCCACCATCAGCGACGAGCGCGTCATCCCGCGGGCCGACATCGAGCGCATCGAGACCGTCCGCCCGGAAACGGAGGCCTACAAATCGATCGCCACGATCCAGACCCCGCTCAATTCCCTCGCCGCCTCGCAGTATGAGATGCTGGTCGCTCCGCTGAAGGCCTACCTCGCGCAGTATCCCGATAGCACCCACGCGAAAGACACCCAGAAGGCGCTCGACGAAATCCTCGCCGAGCAAAAGCGCGTCGAGGGCGGCGAAGTCAAACTGCGCGGCGAATGGATCAGCAAGGAAGACGCCGAAAAGGAAAAGATCCAGATCAACGGCCTGCTCAGCCTCGAGCACATGAAGAACCAGAGCGCCACCGGCGACACCATCGGCGCCCTGAACACCTTCGCGATCCTCGAAAAGAACTATATCGGCTCGGCCAGCATGCCCGAGGCCGTCGAGCTCGCCCGCTATCTGGTCGCGTCGATGAAACCCGTCCTCGACCGCGCGGTCCTCGATCAGAAAGCCTTCAAGCAGCAGAAGGAAACAGGCTTTGCCAGCTCCGGCCCGGTCGAGCGCGCGGAAATGATCGCCGCTTACAAAGCGGAAGTCGCCCAGGCCGATGCCGCCGTCAAAGCCACGCCCCCCGGCCAATGGCCCCCCTTCATCGCCACCAACGAAATGAGCATCAAAACCCTGCTCACCCGCGTCACGAGCGAGACCACCCGCCTCGAGAAAATGCCCGTCGCGCAGATGAAAGCCTCGAACCAGCTCACCGCCACGGCCCGCAAAAACATCGCCGCCGCCGAACTCGAAAGCGCCGCCACCGCACTTAAGGAAGCCACCAAACTCTGGCCGCGCAATGAACTCGCCGTCCGCCTGACCAAGGAAGTCGCCGCCCAGATCAAAGCCGACGCCAAGGAAGCCGCGACCGTCAAGCCTCTCCCCGCGGCCACGCCCGCCCCGGCCGCCACTCCCAAACCCTCCGCCGCCGCCAAGGCCGCCGCCCCGCGCGTCATCGCCCGGGAAGAGCCCAAGCCCTTCTTCATGACCCTGCCTGGCGCCATCACCATCGTCGTCGGCATCGCCGCCGTCCTCGCCGGGGTGAACGTCTACAAAAAGATGAAAGCCCGGAACAGCGACCCGGCGGAATAACCACCATGCCCCGCCAAGCCCGCATCGATCGCCGCACCAGCGAGACCAACATCCAGCTCGATCTCACGATCGACGGCACGGGCACCAGCCAGGTCACCACGAAGATCCCCTTCTTCGACCACATGCTCACGCTCTTCGCCCGGCACAGCCTCTGCGACCTGAATGTCACCGTCGATGGCGACATCGAAGTCGACTTCCACCACACCGTCGAAGACACCGGCATCGCCCTCGGGCAAGCCTTTGCCCAGGCCCTCGGCGACAAACGCGGCCTCCGCCGTTACGGCCACGCCTATCTCCCGATGGACGAGACCCTCGCCCGCGTCGTCATCGACTTCAGCGGACGCCCCTTCCTCGACTACCGCGCCCCCGAAGGCGTCGCCAGCATCGGCGCCTTCTCCTTCACCCTCCTTGAGGAATTCCTCCGCGCCTTCAGCACCCACGCCGGCACCAATCTCCACATCCAGATCCTCTACGGACGCGACGCCCACCACATGTGCGAAGCCGTCTTCAAAGGCCTCGCGAGGGCCGTCGATCAGGCGTGCACGCTTGATCCGCGGGTAAAGGGAATCCCCAGCACTAAGGGGACGTTGTAGTTGAGAGTTGAGGGTTGAGAGCCGCTGGTTCCCATTCCACAGTCGATCTCGGGGGGACAAACTCCTTCCTTCCTGACCTTCCGCACGCCCCACGTCCCGCATGCCAGCCACCGCCTCTCAACCCTCAACTCTCAACTCTCAACTCGATCAGCGCGTAGCGCTGATCGACTACGGCTCCGGCAATATCCACAGCGTCATCAACGCCCTGCGGCATGAAGGCGCCCACGTCGAACTCATCAGCGACCCCGCCCGCCTCGCCGACGCCGCCGGCGTCGTCCTCCCCGGCGTTGGCGCCTTTGGCGATTGCGTCCGCGGCCTGCAAGAGCGCGGCCTCTGGGCCCCCCTCGCCGCCTGGCTCGCCGCCGACCGCCCCTTCCTCGGCATCTGCGTCGGCTACCAGATGCTCTTCGAAGGCAGCGAAGAAAGCCCCGGCATTCCCGGCTTCGGCTTCTTCCCCGGCCAGGTCAAACGCTTCCGCACCCCCGGCCTCAAAGTCCCCCAGATCGGCTGGAACCAACTCGACCTCGCACAGCCACCCCACCCCCTCTGGAGCGGCCTGCCCGCCCAGCCCCACGTCTATTTCGTCCACTCCTACTTCCCCGAGTGCACCGACCCCAGCGTCATCACCGCCCGCTCCACCTACGGCGACACCTTCGCCGCCGCCGCCGCGCGGAGTAACGTCGCCGGCGTCCAGTTTCACCCCGAGAAAAGCCAGGCCGTCGGCCTCGGCATCCTGCGCAACTTCCTCGCCACCCTCCCCCTCCGCGCCTGAGCCGGGGGTGGCGTGCACTGTGACTGATACCACATCTCCGTTCGCTTGGTGGCGCGCCCGCCGCCTCCGCTACAATGTCGGACTTGTCGTGGCGGGCATCCTCGCGTTCACCGCCTACGCGACGGTTGGTTCGACGATGTTGCCGCCCGACGCTGATTTCGAGATTACCATCTTCACGACGCTTTTTCAGGGTGTCGGCTATCTCTTCATGATCGGCGTCGCGAACCTCTGCTACTTCATCGGCCCGTTGTCGGAGAGTATTGTTCATCCTAGCGATCCAGAGCGCTACCGACGCATCTGCTTTCGCCTTGGTTTCTGGTTTTCGGTGTCGCTGCCGTTCAGCATTCCGGCACTCTTGGCGACATTGGCCGTATTCACCTGAGATTTTGGAGCCGTGCGGCATGCCCAGGCCGTCGGCCTCGGCATCCTGCGCAACTTCCTCGACACCCTCCCCCTGAGCCGGGGGTGAGAAATCGCGCGCCGGACCCTTCGCGGCGCCCCCGGTAATTCCTGCTCGCCAGCCCGCCGGACATTTGCCAACGTCCGCGCTCGAGAGGTATGGCCGCGCACGAACCCACCCCGAAACCCCGAACGCGCCGCGTCTTCATCGGCGGCCCCGGCGATCGCGCCCCGAAGCGAGCCGCCGTCTATTGCTAGTTAGGCGTTGCTAGAGGGTGTTCTGCACTTTAGCGAAAGAGAGATTGGAGCATGAGGGTTAGAAACGCGAGCCAGTGGAGTCCGGCGACGGAGGAGGGTAAACGCTCGTAGTCGCGAGCCAGTCGGCGGAAGCGACTGGCCCAGGCAAAGGAACGTTCGACGACCCAGCGCCTGGGCAGCAGGACGAACCCGCGCTTGGCTTCTTCGAGTTTGACCACGCAGAGACGCACCCCTTGCTCCGCGGCTTGGGTGGCCGGTTCTTCTCCGGTGTATCCTTGGTCGACAAAGGCGACTTCGACCTGGCCGCCAGTGACCCGCTGGACTTGCTGGGTTAGGTCGGCCACTTGGGCTCGCTCCTGCTCGTTGGCGGGAGTCACCTTCAGCGCGAGCAAATGGCCAAGGGTGTCGACGGCGATATGCACCTTCGATCCCTTCCTGCGCTTGTAGCCATCGTAGCCGGCCCGTTCGCCGCTCTCGGGCGTACTCTGCAAAGTGCGGCCATCGAAGATGGCGGACGTCGGCTGGGCGGCGCGGTCGGCGAGCATCCGCAAGAGCTTGCGCAGATCGTGCGCCATGGCTTCAAAGCTCCCGGCCGCAATCCAGCGCTGCGCTTGCTGGTAAACCGTTGACCAAGGGGGAAAGTCGTTGGGAATCATCCGCCAGGGGCAGCCCGCACGAACCATGTAGCGCACCGCGTTGAAGACCGTGCGCAGCGCATGTTCCCGCTGGGGAGCGTCCTCTTCCATCAGCGTCAAATAGGGAGCGCTAAAGGCCCATTCTTCGTCGGTCACGTCACTGGGGTAATCGGTCTTCCCGCTGCCGGATTTGAAGGTTTTTTTGGCCATCCCAAGCGTGATGCATGATGGTAATTATAAAGTACAGATTTATTTACAAAATAAAAGTGCAGAACACCCTCTAGCCTCTACCGCAGAGGCGCGGAGCACGCAAAGGGCCGCAGAGGAAATGACGGCGGCCCGGTAATCACTGTCAGGTTCTTTGCGAGAGATGGTATAAATTGCCGAACGGTGTCCGCGGGGTCCGGCCACTTTTACCGCCG
>JBBQIZ010000136.1:0-12361 GCA_038325425.1 Chthoniobacterales bacterium | reverse complement strand
GCGGCGCTCGCGGCGGCGCTCGATGTCGCGAGTGAAGAGGGGAGCGCACGCGCCCCGCGTGCCGGTTCCGGCGCCTCGCCGGAACCATCCTCGAAACCCGGCGCAGCCGCTGACCCGAAACGTGGCGCTACGCGTGATCGCAACGATGCATCCGGCGGGGCGCCGGACGCGGCACGCGAGGCGCGTGCGCTCCCCGGAGACTCATCGCTCGTGCCGTTGGTCACGGCTTTGACTCAGAACATCTCCTCCGCAAACGACGCGGCGAAGATCGTCATCGCGCTCGCGGCGAAGTCGGGCGCCGACGAACTCAAACGCAGCATCCTCGACACGCTCGGCAAGTCGCTGAAGACCGCGCCGGAGATGACGCCGCAACTTTCCGCCGCGCTCAGCAAGCTGCTTGATTCCAGCGTGAGCGGTTCGGCGCTGCCGCTGGCGGCGCAGTGGGACAAGACCGGCGCGTTGCAGGCGAAGGTGACGGAACTTTCCGCGAGGCTGCGCGCGCAACTTTCTGATCCGAAAGCCGCTGAAGTCGCGCGGCTCGCGGCGGCGCAGGGCCTCATCGGCATCCGGAGTGTCAACGCAGAGATTCTGCCCGCTGTCGTCGCGCAACTCAGTGCGGACGGCGCTGCGGGATTCAAGCGCCAGCTTGTCCTCGCGCTTGCGGAGGTGGACGACGCTGCTGTCGGCAAAGAACTCGCCGCAGCATTTGGGAAGCTGCCCGCCGAAGCGCAGACCGTCGCCTTCGACGCGCTGCTCAAGCGCGCAGATTGGGCCAACGCTTTCCTCGACGCGGTGCAGGGCAAGCAACTCGAGATCGCCACGCTCGGGCCGGCGAACGCCTATCGCCTGCGCTCGCACGCGAACAAAAAAGTGGCTGAGCGCGCGGGCAAGCTGCTCGATGAACTGAACCCGCTCGCCAAGGCAAAGAAAGATGCGATCGCCAAACTCTCGCCGGTCGTCGAGCAGAAGGGCGACGCCGTGAAAGGCAAGGCGGCGTTCGCCATGGCCTGCGCGACCTGCCACGAGTTTGGCGGCGTGGGCGCGAAGATCGGGCCGGGCTTGACCGGCATGGGCTCGCACGGCGCAGGTGAGTTGCTCAGCGCGATCGTCGATCCGAACGCGGAGGTCGATCCGAGCTTTGTCGCCTGGAACATCGAGACGAAAGACGGCCAGCTTTTTGCCGGTGTCATCGAGTCGGAAAACCCGACGACGATCACGCTGAAGAGCCTGGCCGGTGTGCAGCAGGTCAAGGTCGCGGATATCAAAAAACGCGAGAACACCGGCCGCTCGCTGATGCCGGAAGGCTTCGAGGGGCTCGGCGGTGAAGGGCTGCGCGACATCATCGCCTACATGCAGAGCGTCGATGGCGGCCGCTTCCGCACGCTGGATCTGCGCGATGCCTTCACGGCCTCGACGGCCACCGGCCTCTACAATTCCGCGGATGCGAAAGGCGATTCGTTCGTCTTCGCCAAGACCGGCACGATCAAGATCGGCGACCTGCCTTTCAACATCGTCCCGGCGGAGAAAGCGCCGCGGAACGTCATGGTCCTCAAGGGCGGCCCCGCGAAGAGCTACTCGAAAACGATGCCGCAAAAGGTGGAGGTGAAAGTCGGTGGCTTCAAAGCGAACCGGCTGCACTTCCTCGGTGGCGTGACGGGCTGGGGCTATCGTGGCGCTGGCGGAGACAACAGCGACGTGCTCAAGGTCACGATCCACACCACGCAGGGCCAGCGCGAAGGCATGACCTTCAAGAACGGCCTGGAGTTTGCCGACTACAACGGCCGCATCGACGTGCCCGGTTCGCAGTTCGCCGAGGGCGTGCTCAAGGACCGGCACCAGCTCCGCACCTTCAGCAAGCAACTCGCGCTCGGCGCGGTCGAGATCGACCGCATCACCATCGAATCGCTCGATACTGGCGCCGCGCCGACGCTCGTGGCGATCACCGCCGAGCTCGCGGATGCGAATGCGGCGCCGCTGCCAGCAGGACAGAGTGGGAGCGCGCAGGAGCGCGTCCCTCCGGTGGCGCCCGCTGAAGACGCCGGCTTCGTTCCGCAATTCAACGATCCCGTGCCGCAGCCGCCCGCGTCCCGCCCGGCGAAAGGCCCGCGCGTGCTGCTCGTCGGCGGCGGTTCCTCACACGACTTCGTGAAGTTCTTCGGCGACGCCGACAAAGCCATCCTCGCGCCGCACGTCGGCTGGGTGGAGTTCACGCAAAATGCCAATGGCGTCGGGCTCATCCTCGACCGCGTGGATGTTCTCGTGTGGAGCGCGAACCAGCCGATCAGCGCTGAGACGCGCTCCGCCTTGATGAACTACGTGGCCGCCGGCAAAGGGCTCGTCGCCTACCATCCCGGCACCTGGTATGCGTGGAATAATTTCCCGCAGTGGAACAAGGAAGTCGTCGGCGGCGGTGCGCGCGGTCACGACAAGCTCGGAGAGTTCGAAGTGACGATCACCAACCCTGCGCACCCGATCCTGGCGGGTGTTCCGGCCAGCTTCCGAATCACCGATGAACTCTATTGGTTCAAGGCCGACCCCGCGGCCACGCCGATCGAAATTCTCGCCACCGCCACCGCCGCGCAGAAGCAGCCCGGCACGTATCCGCAGGTCTTCGTCGTGAAACATCCGAAGGCGAGGATCGTCGGACTGACGCTCGGCCACGACGCGCGCGCGCACGATTTACCCGCCTTCCAAAGCATTCTGCGCAACGCCGTGGCGTGGGTTTCTGTGAAGTAGAAACGGTGGCCGGAACTTTTCGGTGGAGCTGTGCGTGGCGCATCTTCCCTTGCGAAGACCGCGCGCTAGCATCACCGGATGAAATTTCTGCTGACCAATGATGACGGCATCGATGCACCCGGCCTGCAGGCGCTGCTTGCGGCGGCCCGGACGGTGGGCGAACCGGTGGTCGTCGGCCCGGCGGGGCCCCAATCCGGGGTGAGTCACGCCGTGACGTATGAAGGGGTGTTGCGGGTCGAACCGCGGGGCGACGCGCGCTGGGCGGTGCATGGCACGCCGGCGGATTGCACGCGGGCGGGGTTGCTCCGACTGGTCCCCGATGCGCAGTGGGTGCTGAGCGGGATCAATCAGGGCGGCAACCTCGGTGCAGACGTCTATTACTCGGGCACGGTCGCCGCGGTGCGCGAAGGCGTGCTGCACGGCTGGCCGGGGATCGCGTTTTCTCACTACCACAAGCGCGGCCTCGATCTCGACTGGCCGCGCGCCGCGCAATGGGTCGAGCGGGTGCTCGCCGAGTTGCTCGCCCGACCGATGGAGCCCGGACTTTTTTACAACGTGAACCTGCCTCATCTCGCCGTGGGCGAGCCCGACCCGGAGGTGGTCTTCTGTCCGCTCGATCCGCACCCGCTGCCGCTCAGCTATCGGCACGAAGACAACGGCGAGTGGCACTACGACGGCGACTATCACGCCCGCCAGCGCAAGGACGGCGCCGATGTCGATGTGTGCTTCCGTGGGAGCATCGCAGTGACGGCGCTGCGGCTTTTCTGACGTGGTGCAAACTGCCGCTTTTGCTCCGGTGCTGGTCTGTGCTAAAGCACGCGCATGGCCACTTACCTTTACGAAACCATTCCGCAAAAGAAGGGCCAGAAAGCCCGGCAATTCGAGTACGTCCAGAGCATGAAGGACCCGGCACTGACGCACGACCCTGAGAGCGGACTGCCCGTGCGGCGGATCATCCTCGGCGGCTCCGGCCCGGTCATGCGCGGCACGAGTATTCTGTCGATGAACAACCCGCGGAAGGGTCGCTGATCCCCATCCCGCCTTGATTCGCGGGCGCCGTCACTCCTCGTCCAAATTTTCCAGCACGCGCCGCTCGCGCTTCGTCGGGCGGCCCGCGCCCCGCGGTCGGAACCCCGGCAGCAAGTCCGGTTCATGGCGTTTGGCGTATTCCTCCGGCGGCGTGAGGTCTTCGGCAAATTGCGGCACGAGTTTGGCCGCGACCCGCGAGCGCGGTGCGTCGAGATAGCGGAGAGTCCGCGTCATGATCCCGATCCGCGCGGTGATGATCTCGCCCGGCTTGGGTTCGCGCGCCGGTTTGGTGCGCTCGCCATTTGCCCGCGCATGCCCCGACTTGATCGCCTCCACGGCCAGGGAGCGCGATTTGTAAACGCGCACCGCCCAAAGCCATTGATCGAGCCGCATGTCCGTCAGCGCTTTTCGCCGAAGCAAAAGAGATGCTTGGCGCCGCGCATGAACACTCGGCCTTCGCTGATCGCGGGCGATGAAAAACAGGGCTCGCCGAGCGCATTGCGCGCCACGACTTCAAACGCCGGGCCCGGCTTGATGACCGTCGTGGTGCCGTCGTCGGTCGTGCAATAGACGAGCCCATTTGCCGAGACGATCGAAGAATGCGCGTGCGGCCCGATGCGCTCCTGCCACTGCTGTTCGCCGGTGCCGGCATGAAAACAGGTGGCAATGCCGCTGTCGCTCACCACCACGAAATAGTCGCCCTCGGAAATCGGCGACGGCACATACGACACGCCGCGCTTTGTCCGCCAGGCGATGTGAGTGTCGGTGATGTTGCCCAGTCCGTCGGGCTTCACCCCGAGGATGTGCAGATCGGGATATCCGCCGGTCACGAAAAGCATGTCGTGCTTCGGATTGTAAACGACCGACGCGACGAACTGTTCGGTCGGCCCGTCAATGATCCAATGGCGCGCGCCGGTGCGCGGATCGTAGCTGGCGACGGATTTGCTTCCGGAGAGGATCATCTGCGTGCGCCCGGCGAGGTCGCGGATGAGCGGCGTGCAATAGCTGCGCGTTTTGTTTTCGCGGTCGATCTTCCAGACTGTCGCACCGTCCTTCCGGGCCAGCGCCGCGATCCACGCATCGCCGTCGTGGTCGCCATTGATGATCACCTTGTCCTCGAAAATGACCGGCGAACTCGAAAAACCGTGCACGCTCTTGAACTGCCCCGGACGCACCAGCCAGAGCTGTTTCCCGTCGAAATCATACGCCGCCACGACCGCATCGAAGCCGTCCAGAAAACTGACATAGACGCGCTCGCCGTCCGTCGCCGGCGTGCTCGATGCGTAACTGTTCTCGCGATGCTTCCGCTCCAGCGGCGCGGTCATCACGGTTCGCCGCCACACTTCCTGGCCGGTCTCGCGATCGAGGCAGAGCAGCACGCGATCCTGCGTATCGACGAGCGCCGTGGAAACAAACACGCGCTTTCCAAAGACAATCGGCGACGAATGCCCGTCGCCCGGCACCGCTGTTTTCCACACCAATCCGTCGGCCTTCTCGCCGTCCCATCGCGTCGGCACTTGTTTTTCCAGGCTCGTCCCGTCGCCGCGCGGCCCGCGCCAGCCCGGCCACTCCTCAGCGCGCAGGGACGACGCCAGGATGAGGAAGCCGGCGGCTGCGGGACGGAGTGTTTTGGGGAACCACACAGCGCGGAGCTTGCCGAGGTTTCCCGGGCTGGCAAGCCGTTCGTGCGCGCCGGGCAGCCGTGGCTGTGCGGTGCGCTGGCGGGCTACAGCTTCCCGCCGAATTTCGCGTAGCCCGGCTTGATGACTTCGTAGATCAGCTTGATCCGGTCATCGAATGAAATGAACGCGCTCTTGATCGCGTTGAGCGTGATCTTTTCGAAATCGTTGATGCCGAGTCCGAAAGTGTCCGCCGCGATTTGGAATTCCTTGGTCATCGAAGTGTCGCTCATCAGGCGGTCGTCGGTGTTGAGCGTTACGCGGAAGCCGCGCTCGTAGTAGAGCTTGAACGGATGTTCGGCGAACGACTTCACCGAGCCGGTGTGCACATTGCTCGACAGGCACATCTCCAGCGGAATGCGGCGGTCGAGGATGTATTGCGCGAGCGAACCCATCTTCACGATCTTGCCCTCGACGATCGTCATGCCATCGGTCAGCCGCGTGGCGTGGCCGAGCCGGTGTGCGCCGCAGAGCTGCAGCGCCTGCCAGATCGAAGCGATGCCGAACGCCTCGCCTGCGTGCAGCGTGCTGTAAAAATTCGCCGCTTGGATGGCCTGGAACGCCGCGACGTGCTTCTTCGGCGGGTAGCCCGCTTCCTCGCCTGCGAGGTCGAACCCGACGACTCCGCGATACCGAAAGTCGATCGCCATTTCCGCCCACTCCTGCGAGTCGGTCTTGTCGCGCATCGCGCAAATAATCAGCCCCCAGCGCACGCCGTATTTTTCTTCGCCGCGGTGAAAACCATCGAGCGCGGCTTGGACGACGGCTTCCGGCGTGAGGCCGAGCTGGGTGTGAAAGCACGGGGCGAAGCGGGCCTCCGCATAAACGACGCCGTCGTTGAACATGTCCTCGATGAACTCGAACGCCACCCGCTCGATCGATTCGCGGGTCTGCATGACTGCGATGGTGTGGGCGAATCCTTCGAGATATTCGGGCAGGCTGCCCTTGTTCGCGCCGCGATGAAACCACTCGCCGAGTTCCTGCGGATTGTCCGTCGGCAATCCGCCATAGTTGCACGCGCTGGCCAGCGCGATCACGGTCGCGGGCCGCAGCCCACCGTCGAGGTGTTCGTGGAGGAGAACTTTCGGCAGAGCGAGCAGATCAAGTGGCATGGAGCAGTGTGGTTGAGGCTGGGTTCATTTCGCAAAATCATCCGCGCGCAGATGGCGGACCGATCTTCCGCGCAAGACACTCAGGATCTCCGCGAAAATGCTCACCGCGATTTCCGCCGGCGAATCCGCGGCGAGATCGAGCCCGATCGGGGCGAATACTTGAGCGAACGAAGCTTCTGCGAACCCCCGTGCGCTCAATTCGTCGAACACGCGCCGCACTTTCCGCGCGCTGCCGATCATCCCGATGTATCCCGCGCCCGGATGCGCCAGCGCGGCCGCCAGGGCCTCGCGGTCGATTTCAAAATTGCGGCTGACCATGACCAGCGCCTCGTCGCGCTGCCACTCACGGGCGGCGATGAACTCCGGGGCCGGGGAACCGATGCGAGCATGGGCGTCGCACGCCGCCAGCAGATCGGCGCGGTCGTCGATGACCGTGACGTGCCAGCCCGCCTCGCGAGCCAGCCGGCAAAGGGCCTGCGCGCAATGCCCTGCGCCGACGATGACCAGTGCTTCCTTCACGAGTTGCGGTTCGATCAGCACCGTCACCTCGCCACCGCAGATCGCCCCGAACGAATCCGCGCTCTCCTCGTGCAATGGATACGTCTTCAGCACCGGGGTCTTTGTCCCCATCGCGGCCCGCGCATCGGCGACGACCAGTGCTTCGAATTTTCCTCCGCCGACGGTGCCGACGATCCGCCCATCGGAGAAAATTAGCGCTTTCGCTCCCGGCGTACGCGGCACGGAACCGCGGGTCGCAGCGACCGTCGCCAGCGCGCAGGGCTCGCGGCGTTCGCGCGCGGCGAGCAATTCGGCGAGCAACGAATCGGTCATGCGCGCGCAATCGTCGCCTCGATCTGCCCATGAGGCTCATCCGTCGGGACGAAGAGTTCGTTGCGATTCTCGCGCCCGAACGGCTGGAGATTGATCAGCAGGCAATGTTTGTTCGGCATCGCGAGCGTGATCTCGCTGATCTCCGCGCACGCCGCGAGCGCCGCCGTGCCCATCTCGAAGAGCGTGGTCTGCACCGCCGGGCTGTAGTTCTCCGCAAACGGTTTCAGCATCGCGGCCACGATGGCCGCGTCGGCCGCCGCGTAGTCCGCCGGCTCGCCCGCCCAGCGCCATGTGGCTTCGAGCGAAGTGGCGAAGATGCGGTCGCTCGTCTCCGGCAGCGTCGTGAACTCACTTCGGGGAAAGCCCTCGAAACCCGAGCCAGTGCTTTTCAAAATGAGCAAATCACGCACGCCGGATTCGAGCCGCTGCTCGTCGGCGCTGATCGTCAGGCGCGTGAAAGGCTGCGCATTCTCCGCCTGCAGGAAGCTGTGGGGATGGGGCTTTCCGCCGATCTGCAGCCGGTTCCACACGCGCTCGGCCAATTCCACGCGCACCTGCTTCACCTGCGCGTAGCGGCCGAGAAAATGTCCGCCGAGCACCAGCGCGAAACGTTCGCTCTCGCGCCCGAGATGCTCGTGCGCGAGCACGTTCACGGTGTTCTTCATCGTATCCGTGGCCACGACCTTGGAGTTGTCGCCCTCCGGCAGCGTGTAGGAAGTCTCAAAATCGCCGCTCAGCGCGACAGCCGCATCGAGTTCCTTGATCGTGTGCGTCGCCCCGTCGCGCAGCACTTTCATGACGCGGACCCGCGACTTGCCGTAGCGGTGATCGACGAGTTTAGTTTTCACAGTTTGGCCAGGCAGAGGTCGACGACTTCGAGCAGGAAGTCCGCATCGGCCTTGGTGAAACACATCGGCGGTTTGATGCGCAGGACATTGCCGTGAAAACCGCCTTTTCCGATAAGCAATCCGAGGTCTTTGGCCATCTCGAAGACCTGCATCGTCTCCTCCTTCGCGGGCACTTTCGTCGTGCGATCCTTGACCAATTCGACGCCGAGCATCAGGCCTTTCCCGCGGACATCGCCGATGATCGGGTGTTTCTCGGCGAGCTTTTGGAAGCCGTTCAGTAAATAGTTGCCGACGCGCAGCGAATTGGCCTGCAAGCCCTCGCGTTCGATGACTTCGAGGACGGCTTTGCCCTGTGCGCTGACCACCGGGTTGCCGCCGAAGGTGTTGAAGTGAATCCGCTGCGCGAGCACGGCCGCGATCTTCGCGGTGGTTACGACCGCGGCGAGCGGTGCCCCATTGCCGATACCCTTCGCCATCGTGACGATGTCGGGAATCACGCCCTGGATCTCGAAGCCCCAGAAGTGCGTGCCCGTCCGCCCGAAGCCCGCCTGCACTTCGTCGGCGATGCAGACGCCGCCGGCGGCGCGCACATACTCGTACGTCTGCCGGAGATAGCCGTCGGGGAAAACGATGGTGCCGCCAACCCCCTGGATCGACTCCGCGATGAAGCCCGCCACGCGACCGGACGTGCTGTAGTCGATCACGCTCTTCACATCGTCCGCGTATTTGCGGCCCGCCTCGGGATCGCCCGCGTAAACGCCGCGATACGGGTCGGGCGCGAGCGCGTGATGCACGCCAAAGCTGTGCGGGACGTTAAATTTCCACGTCGAGTGCGCGGTGAGCGCCATGCCGCTGGCGTTTCCGCCGTGATAGGCGTTTCGCAATGCGATGAGGTCGTAGTTGCCGGTGTAGGCCCGCGCCATCAGCATCGCGAGGTCGTTGGCCTCGGAGCCGGAGTTCACGAAATAGCAGACTTTCAAGTCACCCGGCATCTTCGCGGCGAGCGCCTGCGCGTATTCGGCGATGTTCGGGTGGAGATAAATTGTCGTCGTGTGCTGGAGCAGCTTGTTCTGCCGTTCGGCGGCCGCGACGACGTGCGGATGGCAATGCCCGACGCTGACCGTGACGATGCCGGCGATCGCATCGAGGTAACGCCGGCCCTTTTCATCGAAGAGATACTGCCCCTTGCCTTCGACGATCATCACCGGCCGCTGATAGTAGTGGAAGATCGCCGGGCTGAGGAACTCCTTGCGCAAGGCCAGCACTTCCTCGGCGCTCGGGCCGGTGTAGGGCTGCGGCAGATGATCGAAGGGCGGAAGTTCAGGAGTTTTCATGGAAATTGATGACCGCGGTTTCATTTCTGCCAAATCTTCGCGAGCGCGACGTAGAGGCCCAGCGCGAGCGCGAAGCCGATGAACCACGCGTAGTTGTAGCTGGCGATGAGGACCGCCGGCGCAGTGTCGCGCGGCAGCCACTTCACGGTGACGAGGAAGCCGGGGACGTTCGGAAGGATGGCCAGAAAGAGCGCAAGAAATCCCCGCGCATTGAACCCGGCATATTGGCCCGCGGGATCGTAGAGTGCCGACACATCGAGCACGCGGCGGCGGACGATGAAATAGTCGGCGATCATCACGCCCGCGATCGGGCCGAGCAGCGCGCTGTAGCCGATGAGCCAGGTGAAAATGTAGCCACTCGGATCGGCCATGAGTTTCCACGGAAACATGAAGATGCCGACGAACGCGGTGATGATGCCGCCGGTGCGGAAGCTGATCTTCCGCGGCGCGAGGTTGGAAAAGTCATTGGCGGGTGACACAACATTCGCGGCGATGTTGGTCGAGAGCGTGGCCACGGCGAGGGTGATCAGCGCCAGCGCGCTCAGCCACTTGCTGCCGAACTGATTGATGACCGCGACCGGGTCCCAGATCGCTTCGCCAAAGACCACCACCGTCGCGCTCGTGACCACGATGCCGACAAATGAGTAGAGCGTCATCGTGGTCGGCAGGCCGAGCGTCTGGCCGAGGATCTGATCGCGCTGGGTGCGGGCGAACCGCGAAAAATCCGGGATGTTCAGCGAGAGCGTGGACCAGAAGCCGACCATCGCCGTCAGCCCCGCGCCAAAGACGGGCCAGAATTCCGCAGTAGTGGCAAACTTCGAGGGCTGCGCGAAGATCGGCCCGAAGCCGTTTGCGGCCTGATACGCCCAGACCACCAGCGCCGCGCCGACCGCGAGCAGGAACGGCGCGCTGAGCGCTTCGAGCCATTTGATCGAGTCCATGCCGCGGATGATGAACCACAAATTCACCGCCCAGAATGCGAGGAAGGCGAGCAGTTCACCCGCGGAGATGCCAAGCACGGGCAGGGCGGTTTTCGCAGAAGCATCGAAACCGAAGACGATCGCCGCCGTGGAGTAGATCGCCGCGCCGCCGACCCAAGTCTGGATGCCGAACCAGCCGCACGCCACGATCGCCCGCATGAGCGCCGGGATATTCGCGCCGACGGTGCCGAACGACGCGCGGAGCAGCACGGGAAAGGGAATTCCGTAGGCCGTGCCGGGATGCGCGTTAAGCGTCATCGGGATGAGCACGATGAGATTGGCGAGGCAGATCGTGAGCACGGCCTGCCACCAGTTCATCCCGCCGCCGATCAGCCCCGCCGCGAGCTGATACGTCGGGATGCAAACCGCCATGCCGACCCACAACGCGGCGATATGCCAGAGGTTCCAGGTGCGCCGCTCCGGCGGCACTGGCGCGAGGTCGGCGTTGATCAGGGCGCTGTCTCCGAGAGTCGTGCGGCGCGCGGGTGCGTTCATGAATCAGACGCCGATGTCCTCATTCCACAGCGCCGGTTGATTCGCGATGAAGTCGCGCATGAGCTGGATGCACTCCGCATCCTGGAGCACTTCGACCTCGACGCCGTTCGCGCGGAGGTGCGCTTCGTCGCCCATGAAGGTGACGTTTTCGCCGACCACCACGCGCGGGATTTTGTAGAGCAGGATCGCGCCGCTGCACATCGGACACGGCGAAGTTGTGGTGTAGATCGTGCAGCGCTGATAAATCGCCGCCTTCTGGCGGCCGGCATTTTCCAGGCAGTTCATCTCGCCGTGATGAATGACGCTGCCGTGTTGCACGCGCTGGTTGTGCCCGCGCCCGATAATTTCGCCATCGCACACGAGCACCGATCCGATGGGGATTCCTCCGGCGGCCAAGCCTTTGCGGGCTTCTTCGATCGCGGCGCGGAGAAATGGGTCCATGTGGTGCAGCTAAAAATGCGTCGGTTCGCGGCGGAGATATTGGCCGCGGCCGATGGTGCCGACAAACTTCCCATCGCGCACCGCGACCTCGCCGCGGACCGTGACGACGCTCGGCCGGCCTTCGAGCTTCCAGCCTTCGAAGGCGCTGTAATCCACGGCCATCGTCTGCGTCGCCGCGGAGATGGTGCCGCGATAATCGGGATCGAAAATGACGAGGTCCGCGTCGCTGCCAACGGCGATCGTGCCTTTGCGCGGGAAGAGTCCGAACTGTTTGGCGGCCTGCGTGCTGGCTACATCGACGAACGTCTGTAGGTCGAGCTTCCCGCCTTTCACGCCGTGCGTGTAGAGCAGATTCACGCGGTCTTCGAGCGACGGGATGCCGTTGGGGATCTTGGTGAAATCGTCGCGGCCCATCGGCTTCTGCGTGTGAAAATCGAACGGCGCGTGATCGGTCGCGACGGTCTGCACCAGTCCGCTGCGCAGGCCATTCCAAAGCACCGCCTGGTTCCGAGCATCGCGCAGCGGCGGCGACATGACATACTTGGCGCCCTCGAAATTGGCGCGCTCGGCGTCGGTCTTATCGAGCAGCAGATACTGGATGAGCGTCTCCACGCTCACGCGCACGCCGCGCTCGCGCGCCGCCATGGCTTCGCGCAGCGCCTGCTCACAGCTCAGGTGCACGATGTAAGTCGCCGCGCCGGTCAGTTCGGCGAAGGTCATCAGGTGATGCACGCCTTCGGCTTCCACCGCTGGCGGACGACTCTCGTGATGTCCCTCCGGTCCGGTCACGCCCGCGGCGAGCAATTCGCGGGAGCGTTCGGCGATCAGCGTTTCGTTTTCGCAATGGGCGGTGACGATCACTCCGAGTTCCTTCGC
>JBBQIZ010000135.1:0-12405 GCA_038325425.1 Chthoniobacterales bacterium | reverse complement strand
GTAATTTCGACGTTTGAAAGCGTGCATGCGGAATCGGGAAGCAACGCTAGGCGAGGCATGAATGCAACGGCGGTAAAAGTGGCCGGACCCCGCGGACACCGTTCGGCAATTTATACCATCTCTCGCAAAGAACCTGACAGTTAGCACCGGGCCGCCGTCATGTCCTCTGCGGCCCTTTGCGTGCTCCGCGCCTCTGCGGTAGAGGCTAGGCTGACTTTTACCGCAGAGGCGCAAAGAACGCAGAGGGCCGCAGAGTGTCCGATTGATTCTGGGAGATGGTATTATACGATTTTCACAGTCGGATGGCCTGAAAGCGCCATGAGCGCCGAAGGTGCTCCATCCGTCAGCCCAGAGTTGCGAGGCACGAGCTACCCTGGGTTTTTAGATACAAACACGGCCCAACCCTGAAGGGGTTGAATCCACCGAGCCGTCGCGCCGGATGCAACCCTTTCAGGGTTGTCTCTTCCCTGGCGGGGAGACCCAGGGTAGCGCGCGGCGCGCAACCCTGGGCTGAAGGATGGAACGCCGTTGGCGTTTTCGCGGATCCTTGTGCAGCCGGACTGTATAAATCGTATTACTCCGCATCGCCACCTGCTAGACACCCCGCGAGGTCACACGGCCACGGGGCGCCGAGCGCCTTTCGCGTGGGCGAAGATCCGCGGCGCGGTCCGGGCTGGCGGCCGGGATGGAAAACTCAGGTGCGCGCAATGCGATCGACCCACGAACCTTCGGCGTAAAACGGCGTATTGTGAAGGTGCCCGCAAAGCACGTTCGCCTCGGCTTGGGGCAATGCGGGACCCTATTTCGGACTTGGTTTATTTCTGCTCGATTCCGCTGCTCAACTCCGTGCGATCGTCGCTGTAACGGCCTTTCAGATCATCCGCGACGGTGCCTTTCCAAAACGGCACCTTCAGGAAGTAAGCGGCGCGGCCGATCATGTGCGCGGCGATCGGCGTCGTGAGGAAAATGAAGAGCAGAACCATGAGGCATTTCGCAATCACGGTGGGCGTCGGATACGAGATGGCCACGCCGACCAGAATGCAGCCGAGGCCGAGGCTGCCGGCTTTGGAGGCGGCGTGCATGCGGGTGAAGAGGTCGGGGAAGCGCACGATCCCGAGCCCGGCGACGAGCATGAAGCTGGCGCCGACGAGCAGGAAGATGGCGGGCAGGATTTCACTCTTCATCGGTGGGTCTCCTTTCGAGGTAGCGGGCGAAGGCGACCGTGCCGAAAAAGCTGATCACGGCCATGACGGTGACGGCGTCGAGCAGCACGGGCTGGCGCATCCAAACGACATAGGCGGCGATCATGCCGGCGATGATCAGGCTCATGAGATCGAGCGCGATGACGCGATCGGGCAGGCTCGGACCGCGCGCGAGCCGCACGAACGCGAGCAGGAGCGCGGCGGCGAGCAGAATGAAGACGATGGTGAGAATGACGTTCATGGGTCAGCGCATCAGGGCGAGGACGCGGCTTTCGAGCGTGGTTTTGATTTCGTGCCGCAGGGCTTCGGGGTCGCCGACATACATCGCGTGGAGATAAAGGACACGGCGATCGGTCGAAACATCGATGCTCACCGTGCCGGGTGTCATGCTGATGAGATTGGCGAGCAGCAGGATTTCGAAATCCGTCTTCGCATCGAGCGGGATGGCGAGCATCGCCGGGCGCATGTGGTGCGTGGGCGTGAGCGCGTCGTGCGCGACGCGGACGCTGGCAAGAACGAGCTCCTTCAAATAGAAGCCGATGAAGAAAATCAGCCGCGGGAGCTTGAGGAGCAGTTTCATCCCGCCCTCCCGAGCACGGCTTCGATGTAAAGGTTGGGATTCATCAATTGTCCCGCGGCGCGCGTGGCGAAGTCGAGCAATGTGCCGGGGAAAAATCCGATCGCCACGGTGACCAGTGCCATGGCCACGATCGGGACCAGCATGATCCGCGGCACCGGTCCGCGGGTGCCGCCGGTCGCGCCTTCCGGCTCGGCTTTCCAAAAGGCTTCGGCCCAGATTTTCGTCATCGAAAAAAGCGTGAGCAGACCGACGGCGAGCGCCGCGGCGACCGGCCAGTAACTCGGCAGATCGAGGGTGGCTTTCACCAGCGCGAACTTCGCAAAGAAGCCGGAGAGCGGAGGGATGCCGGCGAGCGACATCGCCGGAATGAGGAAGAGCAGGCCAAGCCACGGATAGTCGCGATACAAGCCGCCGAGCCGTTTCAGTTCGCCCGTGCCGCGGACGTGACCGATCGCGCCCGCGATCAGGAAGAGATTGGTTTTCACGATGATGTGGTGGACGACGTAAAAGATCGCCGCCGCGATGGCCGCGGTGGTGAAGAGCCCGAGCCCGAGCGTCATGTAGCCGATCTGGCTGATGATGTGGAAGGAAAGCACGCGCCGCACTTCGTACTGCGCGGCGGCCCCGAGCACGCCGGTGATCATGGTGAGCACGGAGACGACGACGATCAGCGTGTGGGTCGTCGCGGGATCGGCGGTGAAGATGAGCGTGAAGACGCGGATCAGCGCATAGACGCCGACTTTCGTGAGCAGCCCGGCGAAGATCGCGGACACGGCCACGGGCGGCGTGTGGTAGGAAGCGGGCAGCCAGAAAAAGAGCGGGAAGACGCCCGCTTTGATGCCGAAGGCCACGAAGAGCAGCATTGCCGAGGAGAGCGCTACGCCGATCGGCTGGTCGCGCAATTTCACGGCGAGGTCGGCCATGTTCAGCGTGCCGAATTGTCCGTAGAGAATGCCGAGCGCGGTGAGGAAGAGGCCCGAGGCGATGAAATTGAGCGTGAGATATTTTACCGCGGCCTCGATCTGCGGGCGTTCCCCGCCGAGCGCGAGCAGGACGAACGACGACATCAGCATGACCTCGAACCAGACGAAGAGATTAAACAGGTCGCCGGTCAAAAACGCGCCGCACACGCCGAGCAGCAGGAAGTGGTAGAGCGGATAAAAGCCAAAGCGCTCGCGGTTCGGGTCGATGTTCGCGAGCGCGAAAATGCCGACGCAGAGCGCGACAAAACCGGTGATCGCCACCATGATCGCGCTGAACAAATCCGCGACCAGCGTGATGCCGAAGGGTGCGGGCCAGTTGCCGAGTTGCACGGCTTGGATGCCGCCGGCATTTACCTCGCGCAGCAGCCACACGCCGGCAGCGAGCAGCGCGCTCGAGCCCAGGATGCTCAGCGCGCGCTGCGCCCGGCGGCTCGCGCCGGCGAGGATGCAGCCGATCGCGGTGAGCAGCGGGATGAGGAGTGGCAGGACGAGCGCAAGCTTCATGGGCGTTCGCTCCGGCCGAGCTGGTCGAGGTCGTCCGTTTGCAGCGTGCTATGCGCGCGGCGGGTCAGCGCGAGCGTGAAAGCGAGCATGCCGAAGCTGATCACGATCGCGGTCAGGATGAGCGCCTGCGGGAGCGGATCGGCATACGGCGCGGGCAGCGCGGCGGCTCCGTCGGGGATGATCGGCGCCTGGGCGCGGGTCAGCCCCGCCGCGGTGAAAATGAGCAAGTTCACCGCCTGCGAAAAGAGCATCAGGCCGAAGATCAGCTTCACCATGCTGCGCCGGAGCATGAGGTAAAACGAGATGGCGTAGAGTCCGCCGATGACGATGGCGAGGGTGGTTTCCATGGTTATTGATCCTCCGCCATCGCGAAAACCATCTGCACGGCGATGCCGGCGACGACGAGATACACGCCGATGTCGAAGAGCAGCGGGGTGCCGAATTTCAACTCGCCCGCGACGAGCGTCTGCACGGAGCCGCCCCACAGGCCGGTCATGAAAGGCAGTTCCTGAAAGAGCCCGGGAAGTCCACTCAACGTCGCAACGAGCAACCCCACGCCGATGAGCATCGTCGGCGGCACGCGCAGCAAACGGCGCGCGGCCGGGATGTCGTAAGCGATGCCGTGGAGCGCGATGCCGCACGCGGCGACGAGTCCACCGATGAACCCGCCGCCGGGTTCATTGTGGCCGCGGATGAGCAGCAGGACGGAAAATGCAAGTTGCAGCGGCGTGATGAGTCGCGCGGCGGTGCGGAGGATCAGCGAGTCCATGTTACCGCCCTCCTTTCTTGGAATAAGGCCGCAGCTTGAGCAGGGCGAAGACGCCGAGCGCGGCGACGCTGAGCACGGCGATCTCCCCGAGCGTATCGAGCGCGCGGAAATCGACGAGGATGACGTTGACCACGTTGCGGCCTTGGGCGCGCAAGGCGTTTTCGGCAAAGTATTCCGAGACGCGCGCGCCGCTATCCACATGCAGCGCCTTGAGCACGAGCAGCGTGATGACGACCCCGGCGACCGCTGCAAACAGCGCATCGAACCGCCGCCGGCGCGGACCCCCGAACGTGGAAAAATGCGGCAGATGCGCGACCACGAGGACGAACAGCACCAGCGTGAGCGTCTCGACGAGGATCTGCGTGACCGCCAGATCGGGCGCACCGTAGAGGCCGTAAATCAGCGCCACGCTGTAGCCGACCACGCCGAGCGCGGCAACGGCGGCGAGGCGCGAACGGGCATTCGCGGCGACGAGCGCGGCGGACAGGATGATCACGCCGATGGCGACTTCGTGAAAGCGCACGTCTTCAAATCCAATCCACAGCGGGACCGCGCCGAAGCGGGACAGCGCGAAGCCGGCGAGCGCCGTGGCGACGATCAGCACGGTCAGCACGTAACCGCGCAGGTAGCCGTGCTGAAGCAGCCGTGTCTGCCGGTCGGCGACAAAGGTGAGCGCCTGCAAACCAAGCGCATAAGCCCGTTCCGGGCCGACGCGCGCGATCGGCGCGAGCCGCGCGGCCACGGTGCGAATGCGGTCGCGCACCGCGTAAACCGCCAGGCCGGCGAGCACCGTGAGCACGCTCAGCCCGAGGACGAGATTGAAGCCGTGCCAAAGCTTGAGTTGCACGGGTGTTTCGACGCCGAGAATCGCGCTGACCGCCGCGGCGAGCAGCGGACGATCGACGAGATTCGGCAGAATGCCGGCGACCAGACCGAGCGCCGCGAGCACCGCGGGGCCGAGCCAGAGCGCGAGCGGCGGTTCGTGCATCGCCTGCGGCGCGACCTGCGGCGGTCCGTGAAACGGGCGAAAACCAACGATGATCGCGACCGCGACCATGATGACATTGGCCGCGAGCCCGGCCGCGGTGACGAGCAGCGAGCCGGCTTCGAGGTTCGCCTCGTAGAGCAATTCCTTGCTGATGAAACCAACCAGCGGCGGGAATCCGCTCATCGACAGCGCCGCCGCGCCGGCCGCCAGCGCGGTGATCGGCATGACCTTGAACAGCCCGCTGAGCGAGCGCACGTCGCGGGTGTGCGCCTCGTGATCGACCGCGCCCGCGACCATGAAGAGCGCGCCTTTGTAGAGCGAATGCACGAGCAGGAAAATCGCCGCGGCCTTGATCGCCAGCGTGGTGCCGATGCCGAGCAGCAGCGTGAGCGTGCCCAGGCCGCTGACCGTCGAGTAGGCGAGCAGGCGTTTGAGATCGGTCTGCGGCAGGGCGAGCAGCGCGCCGGCGAGCATCGTCACCGCGCCGACCGTGGTGACGATCTGGTGCCAGGCTTCGGTGCTGCCGAGCAGCGGCGAAAAGCGCCCGAGCAGGAAGATGCCGGCTTTGACCATCGTCGCGGAATGCAGATAGGCACTGACCGGCGTGGGCGCGGCCATCGCGCCGGGCAGCCAGAAATGAAACGGGAACTGCGCGGATTTGGTGAATGCGCCGGCGAGCACGAGGAGCAGGATCGGCAGGTAAAGCGCGTGCTCGCGGAGGACGTCGGGACTTTCCAGCAACGTCGAAAAGGAAAACGTGCCGCCGACTTTTCCGATGAGCACGAAGCCCGCGAGGAGCGCCAGTCCGCCGCCGCCGGTGACGAGCAGCGCCTGCAAAGCTGCCGCGCGTGACTCCTTTTTTTCATGGTCGAAGCCGATGAGCAGATAGGACGAAAAACTCGTCAGCTCCCAGAAAACGAACATTAGGATGAGATTATCCGCCGAAACGAGGCCGAGCATCGAACCCATGAAAAGCAGGATGAATCCGTAAAACCGCCCTTCGTGCCGGTGCCCGTGCAAGTAGCCGCCGGCGTAGATCAGAATGAGCGCGCCGATGCCGGCGATGAGCAGCAGAAACAGCAACGCCCAGCCATCGATCCGGAAGGCGAGATCGATTCCCAGCGCCGGCACCCACGCCCGGCTTTCTTGAAACACCCCGCCGCTGGCGATGCCCGGCAGCAGCGTGCCAAACCAGCCCGTGACCGCCGCCACCGGTACGGCCAGCGCCCAACCGGTCGCGCCGCGCAAAACGCGGTGCAAAGTCGGCGCGAGGAGCGCGAGGATGAAGATGAGGAGCAGGGCCGAAAGCATCGTATGTCCATCGTGCGCCGCCGGGAGGTGGCGGCACGAGATTTCATTTTATGGAATGGTGGCCCGACCTTTCCGATACCTCCAAGGCACGCGCCCTGGACCCTTGTTAATTGGCTGCACGGCCGACGAGCGACCGCGCGGCGACATGGATACGCGAGGTTCCCGTTCGGTCAATCCCTTCCGCGGCGATCGCGCCTTTGGATTCGTGTTGTCGTTCCTCGATCGTGCCCGACGCTCCGAGGTCCGACCAAAATGCTCGGAATCTCGCTCATCGATCTCGTCGTAGTGCTGATCTACCTCATCGGCATTACGTGGATTGGCGTCCGGAGTGGACGGGGCGCGCGGACGACGGGCGAATATTTCATGCCGCGGAAGTTTGGGAAGTGGAGGCTGGCGATGGCGACCTTCGGCACCGGCACGAGTTCGGATCAGGCCGTGACGGTGGCGTCGAAGAGTTTCGCCAGCGGAGCGTCCGGGATTTGGTACCAATGGCTCTTCATGTTCGCCACGCCGTTTTTCTGGCTGGTCATGCCCCTGCTCCGCCGGTTCCGCGCAATCACGGTCGCGGACATTTTCGAGGCCCGGTTTGATCGCGGAGTCGGGCACCTGTTCTGCGTGGCGGGGCTGCTGAAATCCGCGCTTTCGCTCGGTCTGCTGATCAAGGGAACCGGGGCGGTGCTCGAAGCCGCGAGCGCCAATACGATCAACAGCGCGGTCATCCTCGTCCTGCTGACGGCTTCCTTCCTTGCCTACAGCCTGGTGGGCGGACTCTCGGCAGCGATCACCACCGAGTCGCTCCAGAGCGTGCTGATCATCGTCTTTTCCTTTCTGCTCCTTCCCGCGGTGCTCCAGGCGGTCGGCGGGATGCAGGGCATGAAAAGGACGATCGGCGACCCGGCAATGTTCGCGCTCTTCGAACCGGGCGGGATCGGTGTTTTCCACGTCGTCATGCTGACACTCAGCAGTCTCGCCATGCTGGTCATGATTCCCGAAAATCTCGGGGTTTCCTCGTCGAGCCGGCGCGAGTCCGATGGCCAGGTCGGTTTTGTGACCGGCGCATTCATCAAACGCGTTTGCACCATCGCATGGTGCCTCACCGGCTTGGGCGGCGCGGCCTACTTTGCGGGCCGCGCGATCAATCCGGACCACATCTACGGCCTGCTCGCCCAGGAATTTTTGCCCAAGCTTCTGCCCGGCCTGCTCGGTCTTTTTGTGGCCTGCGTCCTGGCGGCCTCGATGAGCACGTGCAGCGCAATGCTCGTCGCCGCCTCCGCCCTCTTCGCCAATAATCTCTTCCGGGCATTCGCCCCGGCCCGCTCCGAGGCCGGCTACATCCGCGTCGGAAGATTCACCATGGTCGTGGTCGCCGCGCTCGGCCTGACCTTCGCGTTCCTCTTTCCCGGCGTCGTGCAGGGACTGGAAATCATCATCGCCATCACCCCGATCATGGGCATCACGTTCTGGATGGGATTTTTCTGGCGGCGCATGACCGCGCCCGCCGTCTGGGCGGCGACGGCCGCGGGTTATGCCACCTGGGCCTTCTGCGCGTCGGCGTGGGGCGTCGGAATCCTCGCGTGTGTTTGGAGCGGACTGGCAAAGGCGACGGCGAACGGACCCGAGACTTACCTCGCCTGGCAGATGCTCTTCATTTTCATCACCACCATCGGCACCGCGATCGGCATCAGCCTCGTCACGCCCCGGGTCGATGAGGAGAAATTGCAGCGCTTCTTCGCGCTCGCCCGCACCCCGGTGCAGGCCGGAGAAGTCATCCCCGCTCCCTGCACGCTGCCAGTCGGCGCCAGTGTACCGGAGCCGCGGCTTTGGCTGGCCTGGGGCGACCTGCAAATCCCCCGCCCCGGCCGCCGTTCCACCGTCGGATTTTTGGTCTGCTGCGGCATAGTGGCGATCTTGGTCATCGGTTTCGACCGGATTCTCGCCTGGTAAGCGGCCGGTCAACCTCCGTCCGACGATTTCCAGCGAGACTCCAATGCGGGCGACACACCTTACCGCACAAAATCATCGCGGGTTGGCGCCATTTCGAGTTCGCTGGGGCATGCTCCTTTCCCTGCCCGGCGGCGTCGCCGACTCACTTTCCTTTTGGCCGCGCTGGCGGAATCCCGCGGAACGCCCGCTCGCCACGCACCTCGAACGATAATGCGCATCGGTCTTGGCCTCATCGCCGTCGGAATCATCGCGCTCGGCCTCTGGCTGATCGCGTCCACTTTCACCGATTCCGCGCCCGCTCCGGCGGAGCCCGCGCAGATCATCGCCGCCCCGGGACAGAACGCCAACCCGGTCATGCTGGGCACCGCGCTGCTCGCGGGCGGGGTGGTGTTTCTCGTCCTGATCTTTCGCCGCCGCTAAGCCTCGAAAATGGAGATCGCGCTCGTGCTCGGCCTGCTCGTCCTCGCGATCACTTTGTTCGCGACGGAGAAACTTTCCGTCGATGTCATCACGCTGCTCCTGCTCTCCACCCTTGTCCTGACGGGCATCCTTTCTCCCGGCGAAGCGTTCGCGGGGTTCAGCAGCGACATCATCATCATCCTCGCCTCGATCTTCGTCATCGGCGGCGCGCTGCGCGAAACCGGAGTGCTCGATGTCGCCGGGCAGGCCGTCTTCAAGCTCGCCGGCGGGAGCTCGCGGCGGCTGCTGGTGCTGCTCATGAGTGCGGCCAGCGGGCTCTCGGCGTTCATGAACAACACCACCGTCACCGCCATGCTGCTGCCTGCGGTCAGCGGCGTCGCGCGGCGGGCGGGCGTGAGCCCCTCCAAGCTGCTCATGCCGCTGGCTTTCGCGTCGATGCTCGGCGGCACCTGCACGTTGATCGGCACTTCGACGAATGTCGCGGTCAGCGGTTACATCGCGCGCACCGGTCTCGCTCCGCTCAGCCTCTTTGAGATCACACCCATCGGCCTGATCGTCTGCGCCATCGGCATCGCTTACATGCTATTCATCGGCCAGCGGCTGCTCCCGGATCATCCGGAGGAAAGCCTCGCCACGGGTTACGGCATCCGCGAATATCTTTGCGAAGTCACGGTGCTCCCCGACTCCCCGCTCGTCGGCCAGAAGAGTATCGAGTGGGATCTCTCCCCGCTCGATTTTCGCATCCTCAAAATCCTCCGCGGCACCGAAGAATATTCCCCCGCTTCCAACGTACGCCTCCAGGCAGGAGACACCCTCCTGATCGAGGGCAAGGTCGAAAACCTGGTCAAGATCAAAACCATCGAGGGCCTGGCAATCAAGGCGGAGAGCCTGCTCGACGATCGCGAGCTGCAGAGCGGCACATTCCGGCTGGCTGAAGTTTTCGTCACCCCGCAATCGCGGCTCTCCGGCTGGACGCTGCGGCGGGCGGGATTTCAGCAACGCTACGGCGTCACCGTGATCGCCATCCAGCACCATGGCCTGGCGTTGCGCGAGCGGCTCGCGGACGTCATTCTGCGCGTCGGCGATCTGCTCCTCGTCCGCGGCCCCGAAGACCGCGTCCAGGCGCTGCGGAACGACCCCGATATGGCCGTTATCGGCGAACACCAACCGCAAGTGCATCGCGAACGGCAGGGCATCTACACCGTCGCCTTTTTCGCTGCCGCGCTCATCGGCGGCGGCTTCGGCTGGATACCGCTTTCCATCGCCTTCCTGCTCGCCGCGCTCGCCACCGTGCTGCTGCGCTGCATCAGCATCGAGCGCGCCTACGAATTCATCGACTGGCGGCTGCTCATCCTCATCGCCGGGATGACCGCCTTCGGCACCGCGATGGAAAAAACCGGCGCGGCCACGCTCCTCGGCCAGTGGGTCGTCGCCGGTCTCGGACCGCTGGGCACGATGGGCGTGATGGCCGGCTTTTTCGTCCTCACCATCCTGCTCACCCAGCCGATGTCGAATGCGGCCGCCGCGCTCGTCGTACTCCCCGTCGCCCTGAGCGCTGCGCGCGCGCTGGGCGTGAACGAACGCACCTTCGCCATCGCCATCATGCTCGCCGCGTCGATCTCCTTCATCGCTCCGTTCGAGCCCGCGTGCATCCTCGTCTATGGCCCGGGCAAATATCGTTTCCTCGATTATTTGAAGACGGGCCTCGGCCTCACGCTCATCCTCTCGGTGGTCGTGCTCCTGCTCATCCCGCTCTTCTGGCCGCTCCACTAAAGGGCGGCGGACTCCGCCACGCGCCCGCGGATCCATTTTTCCAAGCCCACGGCGGCGAAGGCAATGAGGCCGACGCCGAAGATGTGGAGCCAGACTTCGGCGCGGAGCGGGGCGGTGTGGAAGAGGTGGTTCATGAAGGGCGCGTAGGTGAAGACCATTTGCGCGCCGAGCATCGCCACTCCGCCGCCGAGCACCCACCAGTTCGAGAACCAGCCCAGCGAACGGATCGAATGGGTCAGCGAGCGGCAGTTCAGCAGGTAGAAAATTTCGACGACGATGATGACGTTGACCACGATGGTGCGCGCTTCGGCCAGCGTCGCGCCATGCGCCTGTTCCCACAGGAAAAGACCGAACGCACCGGAGAGGATGATGAGGGTGACGAAGCCGGTGCGCATGAAGAGCGGGAAGGTGAGGATGGGCTCCTTCGGATCGCGCGGCGGACGCTGCATGAGGTCGGGCTCCTTCGGCTCGAAGACGAGCATCAGGCCGAGCAACAGGGCGGTCATGAGATTGATCCAGAGCATCTGCACGGGTAACGCGGGAAGCGCCACGCCCATGACGATGGAGGCGAGAATGACGAGGCCTTCGCCGATGTTGGTCGGCAGCGTCCAGACGATGAATTTCGTCAGGTTGTCGAAGACGTTGCGGCCTTCCTCCACGGCGGCTTCGATCGAGGCGAAGTTGTCGTCGGTCAGGATCATGTCCGCGGCACCTTTCGCCACGTCGGTGCCGGTGATGCCCATCGCGACGCCGATGTCGCTTTGCTTGAGCGCGGGGGCGTCGTTCACGCCGTCGCCGGTCATGGCCACGATGTGGCCGCGGGCCTGGAGCGCGCGGACGAGCCGGAGCTTTTGTTCGGGCGCGACGCGGGCGAAAACGGCGGCGTCTTCAGCCACTTGGGAAAGCTCGTCGTCATTCAGCTTTTCCAGTTCGTGGCCGGCGATGGCGAACCGCTTCTCGTCGCCTTCGAGCCCGATGGTGCGCGCAATGGCGGCGGCGGTGAGCAGGTGGTCGCCGGTGATCATCTTCACCCGGATGCCCGCGGCGCGGCATTGGCGCACGGCTTCGATGGCCTCCGCTCGCGGCGGATCAATCATGCCTTGCAGCCCGAGGAAGGTGAGGCCTTCGGCGACGTGATCGTGGGCGACTGCACGCTGCTCGTGCGGGACGCTGCGCCGCGCGAAGGCGAGCACGCGCAGGCCGCGCGCGGCGATCTCCTCCGCGACGCGGCTTGCGGCGGCGTGATCGAACGGCACCGCTTCGCCGTCATCGTCGAGCGCGGTGGTGCAGCGGTTGAGCAGGCGTTCGACCGCGCCTTTTTTATAAATGACGTGCCCGTTTTTCCCGCCGCCGTGCAGCGTGGCCATGAACTGGTGCTCGGACTCGAACGGGATGACATCGAGCCGCGGCAGGAGTGTGGTGATGTCGGCATGCGCGAGGCCGGCTTTTTCCGCGACGACGATGAGCGCGGCTTCCGTGGGATCGCCGACCACGGCCCATCGGTTCTTTTCGCGGACGAGTTGCGAGTCGTTGCAAAGCAGACCGGCGCGCAGACATTCGGTCAGCGCAGCACGCGACGCGACGTCGATCGACTGGCCGTCGGCGCGGATGTCGCCGCTCGGTTCGTATCCGCCGCCGGTTACTTCATACAGCACGCCGCCGGCGAAGATCGCCTGCACGGTCATCTGGTTTTCGGTCAAGGTGCCCGTCTTGTCCGAGCAGATGACCGTGGTGCTGCCGAGCGTTTCGACGGCGGGCAGTTTGCGGATGATCGCGCGCCGCTTCGCCATCCGCGAGACGCCGATGGCGAGGGTGATCGTGACCGCCGCGGGCAGCCCTTCGGGGATCGCGCCGACCGCGAGCGCGACCGCCGCCATGAACATATCGACCGGCTTTTCTCCCCGCCAGATGCCGAGCGCAAAAGTCGCGAC
>JBBQIZ010000134.1:0-12519 GCA_038325425.1 Chthoniobacterales bacterium | reverse complement strand
CGGCATCAGCGTCTTCACCAGCCCGAGCGTGAAGCCCGGCAAACAATTCCTCTACTTCGACCCCATCGCCACGCTCGACGCCGAACACCAGCACCGCTGGACCCTTCCCACCGAACGCCGCGCCATGATCGACGCCGCCCTGCGCGCCTGAGCCCGTCAGGCCTTCGCGGGTCCCGGAAAATAGCGCACCGCACATTCGGCAGGTCTTTGAAGTGCTCGTCCTGCGTCCAAAGTATCGCTCCGTGCCGCATGGCCGTTGCGTAAATGATGCTGTCCGCGAGCGGCAGTGGAAGGCGCGCCGCCTCCAGCGCCAGCGCGCAGTCGAGGTGACCCGGCCGCTCTGCGTCACACTTGCGACCTGCAGCGCATCATCCTCGCCGCGCTCCCTCAGCACCTTTTTGAAGACCTCGTAGATGGAAATGACCGGCACCAGAAGGTTCGCTGCATCCTCGATGGCCGAGAGGCAAACAGCGGTGCGCATTCGCTTTCCGTCAGGTTTTCGAGCCACCCGGACGAATCCACGACATTAGCGCTCACAGCCGGTCGCTCTCACGCTCCACGGTCGTGTCCATGCCCCGAAGAAAACCCCGCATCTCCTGAACCGGGCGCACGGGGATCAACTCCACCCGATCCGCGTAGCGCAACACTCGGAGTTTCTCCCCCGCCGTGAGATGCAGCGCCTCCCGGATCGCCGGAGGAATGACGACCTCGAACTCAGATGAAAGAGTGACGGTATCCATATCGATGCGCGCACTGTCGGACGAATCTCCGGGCCATTCAAGATTTCCTCTACTTCGACCCCTTCGCCATCGGTGACCGCTGGGATCACCCGGGCTACCTCCTGACGCGGCAGGCTGCGCAGGTCTTTACCGGTCGGATTGCGCCACTGAATCTCAAAGGGTTCCATCAGCCTTCAGATCGGCGATGAATTGATCATGAGGGATGACCGGTTCGTCGCGGCGCTCAGCGACCGCCGCCAGATCGTCCAAATCTTCGAGCAGCTTTTCGTAGTCGCCGATTGGCAGGACGACTGCGGTGCGCTCGCCACGTTCATCGGTGATGTATTGGAGAGTCTGGCTCATGTCCAAAGGCTACGCCTCCGGGTCGGAAAGTCGAGCGTGCGAAAGAGCACGCTAAGGGTGGCGGCGCGCTGCGTCTGCGGGCGTCGATTGGGAGACAGAGTCTCGCCGGGCCGGGCGTCCCCAAAGCGCTCCTCTAACTTTGGGAACGAGGGAAAATTACTTCGCGGACTCCGCCTCAAGTCCCATGGGGTCGAACATTTAGCCGACGACGATATCGCCATCCTTCACCACCACGCCGTAGCCGATGAACTTCGTGCCTTTCGCAGCCACCTTATTCAAGCGTTACCCCGGAGGTTGGAATGTTCCGGCGTGTAGGTGGTGTTGATTTTCTTCGACTCGAGCTTCTGCTGTCCATTCACCGGCAGCTCGACTTTGAATTCGTCGGAGTCCAGCACGGTGATGTCGTTGCCTTTGAGGCTGCGGCCATACGCGGTCATTTGCCTGTGCGGGTCTCCGGGCTTTTCGCTTTGCCGCTGAGTGCGATCATCAGCGTCTTCTGCTGCGTCACGGTATCAGCGGTGGTCTTGGCGAGGTCTTTCCGGTCCTGCTCGGATTCCACGCGCACTTCGATGCGGACGCGGTCGCTGATGTTTTGGGCGAAGAGCGCGGGCGTGACGGTTAGAACGGCGGCGTAGTTGCGAGCAAGCGGATTTCCTGCTGCTTGGCGGTGATCCGCAGTTGCAAGCCTCGCAGCGGTGGCGGCGTTTGAAAGTGACGGTCCTTACTTCGCGCTGGCGAGGAATTCGATCAGGTCGCGCAGGTCGCGTTTGCCTAACACTTCGCCGAGGCCGGGCGGCATGGCGCTGGGGACGGTCATCTTCTCCTTGATGTCGGCGGTTTTGATCTGCTGCTTTTTGCCGTCGGCGACGTTGGTCAGGGTGACGGCGTCGGCGCCCTGCGGGGTGAGCAGGCCGGCGATCATTTCACCGTTCTGCAAGGTCAGGAGCACGTTGTCGTACCCGGGCGAGATTTTGGCGTTGGGGTTGACGATGGATTCGAGGAGCAGCGCGCGGTCGCTCCGCTTCTCGATCTTGGAAAGGTCGGGGCCGACGTCGCCGCCGACGCCTTTCCACTGGTGGCAACGCATGCAGGCGGCTTCGGCGCGTTCTTCGAAGATGACGCGGCCGAGTTTGGCGTTGCCTCCTTCGAGGGAATCGCGCCATTTGACCAGCGGGTCATGGGTCGCGGCGAGGGCGGCTTCGCGCTCGGCGAGGCGGCGTTTGATCTCGGGATGATCGCGCTGGGCGGCGGCTTCGACGACGTCGAGCCAGAGCGAGGGCGGGAGTTTATTAGCGGTGAGGCGCTCGAGCTGGGCGAGGATGACGGTGTCGGCCTCGGGCACGGGCTGGGCGGCGATGGTGGCGAGCGCTTCCTGTTTCTCGCGGGTCGTGCCTTGGGCGAGCAGCGGGGCGTTGAGGGTGACGGCGTCGAGCGGGGAGACTTTCGCGGCGAGCTGGCGGGCGGCTTCGAGCAGCGGTTTGTCGGTGTCGGCGACGGAGATTTTTACCCCGTCGGCGAGTTTCGCGGAGTCCATCGCGCCGAGCGCGCGCAAGGCGGCGGCGCGGGTGCTGCCGCCGAGGCTTTGGTCGCCGACGGCGGCGAGCAGGATGCTTTCGCTGGCGGTGACTTTGAGCGTGCCGGCCATCTCGATGGCGGCGAGCCGCAGCGGCTCGGACGGTTCGCGGAGCAGGGCGGGCAGGATGTGCGCGGCGGCGGTGGTGGCGTTGGCGGTGTCGCGTTTCGCGGGCTTGCCGGGGCGCACGATGCCGATCACGCGGTCGCGGACGATGGGCTCATGCCACGCGCCGAGGGCCTGCAGCGCTTCGATGCGGAGGGTGGCGTCGGCGTTCGCGGTGCCGGCGATTTTGGCGAGGCGCTGCGCGGCTTCGGCGCTGCCGAGGAGGTAGTTGGCATTGATCGCGCGGCGGCGCACGGGTTCGCGCAGGCCGGCTTTTTCCGCCAGCGCGGCGAGTTTCGGCCAGGCGGCCGGGATCGGGCCGTCGTGGATGGCGCGCGCGGCTTCGACGACGAGCTGCGGGTTTTTGTCGGTCAGGAATCGGGCGACTTCCGGGCTGCGCTGCCGGCTGAGCGCGAGCAGGGCGACGGTGCGGATGGCGACGGATTCATTGCCGCCCGCCGCGACCAGCCCGGCTTCATCGGAGAGGGTCGCGAGCGAGACCGCCGCGGCGTGGCGCACATAGGGATCGGAGTCGTTGCCGAGATTGCGCATGGCGATGAGCGCGGGCGCGGCTTCTTTCACGCCGAGTTTTCCAAGGGCCTGCGCGGCGAAGAAACGGACGCGCGGCTGGTCGTCGGCGAGCAGGCGGATGACGAGATCGACGGCGCTCTTGTGGCCGCTTTCGCCGATGAACTTCGCCCACTGGGCGCGCACCTCGGGGTCCTTGTCCTGCGCGAGTGGCCTGAGCTCCTGCGCGGCTTTGGGTTTGGTCCGGGCGAGGTGCGCGAGGCCCCAGATGCCGTGCACGCGCATGAGCCGCGGATGCTTGTCCAGCGTGGCCTCGGCGAGGGGCGCGGGTTCCCCGCGCTTGACCAGTTCGAACTGCGCGGCATACCGCACCCGCTGGTCGGCGTGGCCGAGCAATTTCGCGAGTTCTTCGTCCGCGCGCTGCGCCATGCCTTCGGCCAGAATCCGCTTCGTCTCTTGTACGAGCGGGCTCGCGTCCACGGACGGATCGTGGACGCGATAGATGCGGCCCTTGCCCGTCTTTTCCCAACCGATCACCCAATCGAGCACATACGCGCCGCCATCGGTGCTGAACTGCACATCGCTCGGATACAAGCCCCAGAGCAGCTTCCCGGTCATGTTCTTCTGCTGATTGTCCTGCAGGATGTCGCCGGGATTATCGACGGTGTAGGTCGCGCCTTTCGGCTTTAGGGCGAAGGAGCGCACGCCGCCGGGGAAGTCGGCGTAGAAGAAATGATCCGCGTAACTGTCGGGCAGCCCGGTGCCGGGATAATAGGCGATGCCGGCGGGGCCGTGGCCGATCAGGCCGACGGGCGGGAGCAGCGCGAGATTGGTCGGGTTGTTGTTCAGGTGCCACATGCCTTCGCTGTTCCACGGGCCGAGCTTGGGCAGGAATTGCCAGCCGATGCGCCAGCCGTAATCCGCGCCTTCGACGAGGTGCGTCCAGCGCGCCTTGTCGCCGCCGTCGGCGTTGTTGTCGCCGGTAAAAAGGTCGCCGAGATCGTTCCAGGCGAGCGACTGCGGGTTGCGCAGGCCGGTGGCGAAAAGCTCGGCGTGCGTGCCGTCGGGTTCGCTGCGGAAGACCGCGCCGGTGCCGATGGCGTCGAGCGTTTTGCCTTCCTTCGTCTTCACCAGCGCGCCGCAATCGGCGATCGACCAGTAGAGTCGGCCGTCGGGGCCGATCTTCACGCCGTGCATGTCGTGGCCGCCGTAAGCGATGTGCACGCCGAAGCCGCTCAGCAGCTTTTCCTTGGAAGTCGCCTGCTTGCCCGAGCCGCCGCGGAAGCGCCACAGATCAGGAATGCAGGCAAACCAGACCTCGTCGCCGCGCACCGCCACGCCTGCCGCCGTCCCCGTTTCCGGACTGCGAAAGCCCGCCGCAAACACGCTCCACACATCCGCCTTGCCATCCCCGTCGGCGTCCTCGACGAGCTTCACGCGCTCGCTTTCCCTGGCCCAGTCGCGCCAGTCGAACTGCCCGTCTTCATTGATGTCCAGACGATCTTTGGTCGGCTTGAGCTTGAGCTTGGGATCGAGCGTTTTCTTCAAAAAGGCCGCGCGATCCGCGACCGAGCGCATACCGAGCGAAGCGTCCAGCCACTCGGTGTTTTTGCGAATGTCGGGCACCGAAGTGCGGCGGCGATTCGTCTCCACGATGAAGCAGCGGCCCTTGTCGTCGAAGGCGAACGCGACGGGATTTTCGAGCAACGGTTCCGCGGCCCAGAGATCGACGCGCAGGCCCGGTGCGACGCTGAATTTCTTCATCGCCGACTCCCCCGTGTCCTGGAGCGAGACGCCCGCCGGATCGCGATCTTTCTTGCTGTTCGCATCGCCATGATCGGCGTTTTGGGCGTGCGCAAACGTGGGGAGGAGCGCGGTCAACAGGAGAGCGGTGCGGAGACGGTTCATGATGTGGGGACGGAAAATGGTCAGCGAAGATACTACGTCGGGTTCGGGGATCGAGAAGCAAGCCGCTTTCCTGACGATACGCGGGGAAAGTTCATTGCAACCGGCGCTGCGGTGGAAACGAAAGATTCCTTGACGACTCAAGCGAGTGTTTCATACATCGATTTAAAACAAGCATTTGAAACCCATGTTGGCCATCGCCGAGACTCCCACCATCCAAGACACCCGCCGCAAACTGATCGACGCCGCGGGCACGGTCTTCGCCGACCACGGCTTTCACAAAGCCACGGTGCGCCAGATTACCGACCGCGCGGGCGTGAACGTGGCGGCGATCAACTACCACTTCCGCGACAAGGCCGAACTCTACCGCGCGGTGCTCAGCGAATGCCATTGCACGGCCCAGGCGGTCGGCGGGCCGATGAAGCTCGGTGATGGTCCGCCCGAGGAACGGCTGCGCTTTTACATCGATGGGTTCCTGCATCGGCTGCTGCACCCGGATCGCCCGAAATGGCACGGCATGCTCATGGCGCGCGAGATGACGGACCCGACCGACGCGCTCGACATCATCGTCGAGGAGGCAATCCGGCCGCAGGCGCGGGAGATGGAGAAGATCATCAACGAACTGACCAAAGGCAAAGTCTCGAAGGACCGCGTGTGGATGCTCGGGTTCAGCGTGGTCAGCCAGTGTCTGTTCTACATTCACGACCGCCCGCTCATCGAGCGGCTGCACCCGAAATTCGCCACCAAACCTCCGTCCATCGAACAACTCGTCGAGCACATCTACGCGTTCTCGCTGGCCGCCATCCGCGCCGCCCAATGAACCCACGCCGCCGTCTCAAGAGCCTCATTCCGCCGCCCGACGACCCAACGGGCCGCCGTCGCGTGCCGGCGCCGGGCGGCCCCCGCCGCCAACGCGCCCACAAGACCGCCGACCAGGCGTGGCTCTTTGCCGACTTCCTCGCGGCGTGCATGACGCTCCCGCCCGACCAACTGGCGGATCTCGAATGACATGAACTTTGTCGCGCTGCGGATGCTCACGGGCGATCGGGCAAAATACCTCGGCCTGGTCTTCGCGATCGCGTTCTCGACGTTCCTGCTCGAAAACCAGACCTCGATCTTCGCCGGCATCATGGGCCGCACCGGCAATCAAATCACCGATGTGTCGGAAGCCGAGGTCTGGGTGATGGATCCGCAGACCGTCTATTTCGAGGAAACGAAGGCGCTCAAGGATACCGACCTCAACCGGGTGCGCGGCGTCAGCGGGGTGCAATGGGCGGTGCGACTGCTCAAGGGCGGGCCCGTCGCGCGGACACCGGCGGGCAAGTTTTCGCAATGCGTCGTGCTCGGGCTCGACGATGCCACGCTCGTCGGCGCGCCGCGCAAGATGATCCTCGGCGACTGGCAGCGCCTGCGCGAGCCGGACTCCGTGGTCATCGACAAAGCCGGCTACTTCCTGCTCTTCCCCGGCGAACCGCTGGAGATCGGCAGGACGCTGGAACTCAACGATCACCTCGTCCGCATCGTCGGCATTTCAGACGCGAAGCCCGGCTTCGTCAGCTTCCCAATCCTCCACGCGCGCTACAGCTCGGCGGTGAATTTTCAGGGCCGCGAGCGCAGCCAGATGTCGTTCGTCGTCGTCCGCCCGCAGGCCGGCGTCACGCCGGAAGAACTCTGCCAGCGTATCACCGCGAAGACCGGCCTGCGCGCCCGGACGAGCCATGATTTCCGCTGGGACTGCATCCGCTACTACCTCGCGAACACCGGCATTCCGGTGAACTTCGGCATCACCATCGCCATCGCGCTCATCGTCGGCACGGTCGTCGCCGGGCAGACATTCTACCTTTTCACCGTCGAGAACCTGAAACAGTTCGGCGCGCTCAAAGCCATCGGCGTCACGAACGGGCGGCTCATGGGCATGATCCTGCTCCAGGCCTTCACCGTCGGCGCCATTGGCTACTCGCTGGGGACGGGCATGGCCGCGGCTTTCTTCGAGGTCACCGGCCAGCAGACCGCCACCCGCGGACTCATCCTCATGTGGGAAAGCGCCGCGCTCACCGGAGCGTGCATCTTCTTCGTCGTCATTGTCGCCAGCCTGCTGAGCATCCGCCGCGTCCTCGTGCTCGAACCCGCGGCCGTCTTTCGCTGATGAACCCGAGCTTCCAGCCCGAGCCCGCCGTGCAGTGCCGCGCCGTGCGCAAGCATTTCGGCGATGGCGACGCGCGCATCGAAGTGCTGCGCGGCGTCGAGTTCTCCGCCGCGCTCGGCGGCATGACTTTCCTTGTCGGGCCGAGCGGCTGCGGCAAGACCACGCTCATCTCGGTCATCGCCGGGTTGCTCGATGCGAGCGGTGGTGAGGTGCATCTCTTCGGCGAGAATATCGCGCAATTGCCCTCCGCGGAACGCATCAACTTCCGGCGCAAAAACCTCGGCTTCGTCTTCCAGCAATACAATCTGCTCCCGGCGCTGACCGCGGCCGAGAATGCCGCCGTGCCGCTCCTCGCCGCGGGAGTGCAGCGGCGCGAGGCCGTCGATCGCGCCCGCGCGCTGCTCGTGAAGCTCGGCCTCGAAAAGCGCGCGGATGCTTTGCCCAGCAAGCTCTCCGGCGGGCAGCAGCAGCGGGTCGCCCTGGCCCGCGCCCTCGTGCACGAGCCGCGCCTGATCGTCTGCGACGAGCCCACCGCCGCGCTCGATCACCAGACTGGCGAGGCCGTGATGGAACTTCTCGCGGCATCCGCCGTGCATCCCGATCGCGCCGTCATCGTCGTCACCCACGACAATCGGGTTTTTCATTTCGCCGAAACCATCGCCCATATGGACGACGGTCAGATCATCAAAATCGAATCCGCCGCGGCCGTTCTCGCAGCCCGCTTTTAGTTCCAAGCTCCATGAAACGCCTGCTCTTGCCGCTCATCGCCGTCGTCGCCATCACCGGTGCCGGGCTCTCTGTCTTCCGCAATCATCCGCGCCCGCAACGCACCGAGCCGCCTTCGCCACCGCCGGTGACGGCGTTTGCCGATACCGTCGCCGCGGTCGGCTTGGTCGAAGCCAGCACGGAGAACATCGCCATCGGCGCGCCGCTCGGCGGCGTGGTGGAAAAGGTCTTCGTCCAGGCGGGGGACCAGGTCGAGGCCGGGCAGGCGCTCTTCACGCAGGAGACGCGGCATCTGCGCGCCGCGCTCGGCGTGCGCCGTGCAGCCCTGGCCACCGCTTCGGCGCAGGTGCAGACCGTGCAGACGGAACTGGCCGACGCGCAGGATCAGCTCACCCGTTCCCAACAGCTCGGCAAAGAGCGCGTGATCAGCACCGATGAATTCATGCGCAAAAAATTCGCGGTGCAGACCGCGGAGTCGAAGCTGCGCGAAGCGCAGGCCGCGGTCACATCGGCGGAAGCACAAATCGCCGAGACCGAAACGGAGATCGAGCGCAGCACGGTGCGTGCGCCGCTCGCCGCGCAGATCCTGCAGGTGAAAGTGCGGCCCGGCGAATTTGCTCCGACGGGTCAGACGGCGGAGCCGCTGATGCTGCTCGGCGGCGCGCGTCCGCTGCACGTCCGCGTGGACGTGGACGAACACGAAGGTTGGCGGGTGCGGCCCGGCGCGACCGCAGTGGCCCACGTCCGCGGCAATGCGGACCTCCAGACACCGCTGAAATTTGTGCGCTTCGAGCCGCTGGTCGTGCCGAAGAAATCGCTGACCGGCGCGAGCACCGAGCGCGTGGACACGCGCGTGCTGCAGGTCATCTACGCCGTGGCGGACGACAAGCTCCCGCTGTTTGTCGGCCAGCAGATGGATGTGTTCATCGAAAATTCCGCAGCCGCGGCCGCGGTCGCGACTGCCGCGCGCTAAGCGCGTCTTTCGCTCGCAGCCTCGCGCCGTGCGGGTTCCTCCATTCGCTGCTGTGTCTCATTCTTCTTCTGGCGTTGCTGAGCCCGGCTCGGAGTCAGACGATCCGGCTGCCGAAGTCCGGAGGGACGCGCTCCTGCGCGCTCCCACGCCCACGCTCGGAGTCAGACGATCCGGCTGCCGAAGCCCGGAGGGACGCGCTCCTGCGCGCTCCCACGCTCCCGCGAAAAATGCGGAAACGCGGGAGGATATCCTCCGTGCCGAGCCCTCGCGATGCGGCCTAATTCTTCCCGTAGTGCGGGGTTGAAGGGCGTGTCAGATTGCCGCTCCACATGAAGCTCCGTTTTACTGCCCTTTTCTCTGTCCTGTGCGCCGGCTTCGCCGTTGGGACGGTGCGCGCCGCGGAGAAGGGTGCCGGGCCGGTCTCGCTGAAGACGCACATCCAGCCGCTGCTCAAGGAGTTCTGCGTCGATTGCCACAACGACGATACGCACAAGGGCGACTTCAGCATGGCGCCGTTTTTGGACAACCCGCAGCTCGCCGAGCACCGCAAGGCTTGGGAGAAGGTGCTGGAGTTGCTCGAGATGCGCGAGATGCCGCCGAGCAAAAAGCCGCAGCCGACGATGGAGCAGCGCGATTTGTTGGTGCATTTCATCGAGGGAGAGCTCTCGAAAGCGGAGTGCGAAGGGCCGGCGAATCCCGGCAAGGTCACGATCCGCCGGCTGAACAAGGAGGAATACAAAAACACCATCCGCGACCTGATGGGCGTTAATTTCGAGCCGGAGGATTTCCCGAACGACGAGGTCGGCTACGGCTTTGACAATATCGGCGATGTGCTGTCGCTGCCGCCGATGCTGATGGAGAAATATCTCGCCGCGGCGGAGACGATCGTGACTAAGGCGATCGTGCTCGATGCGCCGTCGAAGCCGGGGAAGAAGCGGCTGCGGGGCGATGAGTTTGCCGCCAACGGTGGCGGCATCGGCGCGCTGGCGAGCAAGGCGCTCGGGTTTTACGGGGCGGGCGAGGCGCACGCGAAGGCGCAGTTTCCGCATCCGGGGGAATACACCTTCCGCGTCCGCGCCTCGGGCGATCTGGCGGGACCGGAACTACCCAAGCTGACGCTCGGCGTCGGCGGTAAAACACTGCACACCTTCGAGATCGGCAACGGCGGGAAGAGCGCAACGTATGAATTCAAAGCGACGCTGCCGCCGGGTTCGCATCGGATCTCGCTGGGCTTCGTCAATGATTACAACGGCCCGGGCGACGCTGCGCCCAAGCTGCGCGGTGACCGCAATCTCTACGTCGAATATTTGGAGATCGAAACGCCGCCCGGCCCGCCGCCCGCGCTGCCGGACAGTCACAAGCGCCTGATCACGCGGATGCCGCAACCGGGCCAGGAACGCGAAGTCGCGCGGGAAATTCTCGGGCGGTTCCTGCCGGACGCCTATCGGCGGCCGGTCGATGAAGCGGAAATCGAACGCGTGGCCAGGTTCGTCGAAATCGCCCAGCAAAACGGCGGCTCCTTCCTCGAAGGCCTCCAGGCGTCGTTCCAGGCCGCGCTCTGCTCGCCGCATTTCCTTTTCCGCTGGGAGCTTGATCCCGCGGGCGCGCCGCCCGGCGTGGTGCGCGCGCTGACCGATTACGAAATTGCCTCCCGGCTATCCTATTTCCTGTGGAGCACCAAGCCCGACGGCGAACTCTTCGCACTCGCGGCGAAAGGCGAACTGCGCCAGCCCGAGGTGCTGGAACAGCAGATCGCGCGCATGGTCAAGGACTGGCGGATCCGCGCGTTCGTGAACAATTTCGGCGGCCAATGGCTGCAGATCCGCAACATCTGGGAGGTCGATATCGACCGCGACATTTTCCCGAAGTGGAAGGATGAGTTGAAGGGGCTGATGAAGGAGGAAACGGAACGGTTTCTGGAGGCGTTCATCCGCGAAGATCGGCCGGTCGGCGAACTACTCGACGCCGACTTCACCTTTCTCAATGAGGAACTCGCCGCCTATTACGGAATCAAGGGCGTGAAAGGGAAAGACTTCCAGCGCATCACTTTGCCGAAGGATTCGCCGCGCGGCGGGGTGGTCACGATGGGCAGCGTGCTCGTCTCGACTTCCATGCCCACGCGCACGTCGCCCGTCATTCGCGGCAAGTGGATTCTCGAACAAATCCTCGGCACGCCGCCGCCCCCGCCGCCGCCGGATGTGCCGCCGTTGCCCGAGCAAAAGCAGGTCGATCAAACCGCGTCGGTCCGCCAGCGCCTCGAACAGCATCGCAACCAGGCGGATTGCGCCGGCTGCCACAACCGCATGGACCCGCTCGGGTTTGCGCTGGAGAACTTCGACGCCACCGGCGCGTGGCGGGACCGCGACGGCAAGTTCCCCATCGATTCCTCCGGCAAGCTGTCCAACGGCACGAGTTTCAACGGCGCGCGCGACCTCAAGCAGGTGCTCAAGGCGAACAAGAATTTCGTCCACGGTCTGACCGAGAAGATGCTCACCTATGCGCTCGGCCGCGGGCTGGAGCACTACGACAAATGCGCGATCGACAACGTCATGGCGCAACTCGCCAAGCGGGAAAACCGCTTCTCCGCGCTCGTCATCGGCATCGTGACCAGCGAACCTTTCCTCAAGCGCCGTCCGGAACTTGCGCAGCACTAATCGCCCAACAAACCCCGCCCGTCGGGGTTGGCACAGAAACCGAAATTTATGAGCCCATCCATCGCCCTTCCTCGCCGCACTTTTCTGCGCGGTCTCGGCGCGGCCATCGCGCTGCCGATGCTCGACGCCATGATGCCCGTGCGCGCTCTGGCCGGCGCCGTCGGCGCGAAGAAAATCCCGACGCGCATGGCCTTTCTCTTCGTGCCGAATGGCGCGCACATGCCGGACTGGACGCCCGCTACGATGGGCGGGGATTTTGATCTGCCCTACATCCTCCAGCCGCTCCAGGCGCACAAAAGCGAGATGACCGTGCTGAGCGGTCTCACCCAGGACCGCGGTCGCGCGAACAACGACGGCGGCGGCGATCACGCGCGCTCGGCGGGGAGTTGGCTGACCTGCGCGCAGCCGTTGAAGAGCGAAGGTTCGCAGATTCGCGTCGGGGTTTCCGCCGATCAGATCGCGGCGGAGAAAGTCGGCCATGCCACGCGATTCGGCTCGCTGGAACTCGGCCTCGAAGCCGGTCGGCAGGGCGGCAAATGCGACAGCGGTTACTCGTGTGCCTATTCGAACAACATCTCGTGGCGCAATGAAGCCACGCCGATGACGCGCGAAATCAATCCGCGTCTGGTCTTCGAGCGGCTCTTCGCCAGCGCGCTGCCGAAGGAAGCCAGCGCCGGGCAAAAGCGCCGCGAAGTGCTCAAGAAAAGCATCCTCGATTTCGTCATGGAAGACGCCCGCGCGCTGCGGGGCAAAGTCGGCGGCAGCGACCGGCAGAAGCTCGATGAATATCTGACCGCGGTGCGCGAAATCGAGCAGCGGGTCGAGCG